>JBAVTH010000081.1:0-1611 GCA_049696035.1 Ilumatobacteraceae bacterium | reverse complement strand
GCCTGGAACACCTCTCCCGCGGCTCGCACGTGCCGGTACAGGTCGGGGTGAGTGAACGCCGACCATTTGCCGTCGGTCCCCTCGGCGAGGTTTGCCACGAGGGTGTGCCAGTGCAACAACGGATCGCCTGCGCGCGATGTTCGGTGGCGGAACGACGCTGCGACGACGCCAGAGGTGGGCAGCTGGCGGGGGCCGGCGCCCGGCTCGTCGGCATGGGCAGCAAGCCACGCTTGATTGTGCGAGCCGCGCCGGACGCGGATTGCCTCCCGCTCGATCCAGCCGATTGCAGCGGCCATTGCCACCTCTCCCGCCTCAATGATCGCTCCCTGCACTCGGGGGTCGTCGGAGACGGCGTAGAGCACCGATGCGGACTTCGGAGCCTTGAACGTGAGGTCGAAGCCTGGAACGCGGCGGGGATGTGGGTGCTGCCGATCACCGTTGGGCGTCAACCCCCCGACGCCCGGGGCCAAGCCCGCAAGCACTGCCTGAAGATCCTCAGCCATGACGTCGCCGTCAAGACCGAGCCGCTTTGCGCCGCCGCCCACCCACACACCGTTCGCTTCGCCAGCACCCGTGTAGTAGGCGTCGAGGGACTCGGCAACGCCCGACAAGTGGTACGCCTCCTGCCCTACGCGGAGCTTTGCAATCGAGAGCACGACCCCAACGGACACGTCCGTCCACCCTTGGGTGATTATCTGTGCAAGAAGACCGCCCCTCGGGCCCCACCGTCTCGAGTGGACCGTGCCGGCGGCCGGATCAAGGCCCGGCGGACGCGAAGTTGCCCCGGCCCTGAGCGGACCGGGGCATCGAGTTTGCGTGGCGGAGTGGATCAGTAGTCGCTGGGCCAGAGGATGGTCGTTGCGGTGTCGGGATCGTCGAGGTCGTCGGTGATGATCCACACGGCGTCCTCGTCGGTGTCGGCGGCCAGCGAATCCGAGACCACGAAGCGCGAGAACAGTCGACCTTCGTGACGGCGGAGCGCGAGTTGGTTTGCTGCTCGGTCCTCGTGGTCGAGGTCGCCCCAGTCGCCGTTGTCGTGGCGGGCGAGGCACTCCGCCAGCCACGCTTGCCGCTCGATGTCGTCGTCGGCCCAAGCGGCGACGTAGGCCGTGATCACCACAGTCGACGGGTCGACGATCATGACCACACCTCGTCGTCGGCGAAGCGGTCGTCGTAGGCGGCCTCGAGGTGTTCGTCCGGAGAGACATCGAACGCCGGTCGAGCGAGTCGGCCGGCCTCGTCGAGGAGTGCGATTCGATCTTCGCCCACGGGCGTGAAGCCACCGCCGTGAAGCCAAGCGATCAGATCTCGTGCGGCGTCGATCCGTTCGTCGAGCGCGGCGTCGGGGTCGCGCATGACGCGCAGTGCGGTGGTCGGGTCCATGTGGCTGCTCCTGTCGTTCGCCCCGCTGAGATGCCGGGTTCGTCGTTACGGGTGGCGTCGCCGACGAACGGCCGGTCAACCCGAAGGGCTCGGCCCCGAGCTTGCGAGTGGGCTTGACCGGCCGTGCGCGGGGACGCGCCCACTGCCCCCGCCCAGCGGGCGGCAACGTCACCGCTACGCCGAGCGTGGCGAGCGGCGGAGGGTGCCGCTCGCCACGAGTCGGTCAGG
>JBAVTH010000080.1:0-1812 GCA_049696035.1 Ilumatobacteraceae bacterium | reverse complement strand
CGTCGCGTGGGCCCATTCGTGGAGCAGTGTCTTGAGTCGCTGGGGAGGCTCGAGGTCGTCGTGTATGCGGACCTCGCGGCTCGTGAAGCTGGTCTGCCCATTCCACATCGCCCCTCGCGCGCGTTCGACGAGATCGACCCTGTACCCGTCGATCGCAAGCTCAGCCACGACCGCATCCCACACCCGCGCCGGTGCGTCGTCGCCGCGGAGGAGCTCCGGCGTCGGAGGTTCCGGGAGTGCGGGTGCCCGGTCGAGCTGCGACTGATGGAACACCGGCACGGGCTTGAACCCGCGAACGCCGGCAGAGACGACGCGCTCGTCACCGGTCTGCTCGTCGATGACACGCTGGGTTGCGGTCATCGGTGCGTAGATCCACAGCGCCTTCTCGCCCTTGGCGACCTGGCAGGTGCCGCCACCTTCCGCGGGCACCCGGGTCCAGGTCTTGTAGGACGCAGTGAGACCGTCGGGTTCGACGCCTCGGTCGACGAGCTGGCAGGCGATGAGGAGGCGATTCTGTGGGCTGTAGCGGTGGAAGCGGGCGGACTCAGCGACGAACCGCATGAAGTCCTCACCCGAGACGAGCTGCTCGACCCGTTCGACGAGTGCCTCGTGCAGCCGGGTGAGGCGCTCGTCGTCGGGCTTCACGCCGCCCTCTTCTCATCAGCGGCCTGCGCGGGCAGTGGTGGCCCGCCCTTGGCGAGGGCGCTGAGTCGTCGGTCCTTCCACCACTTCCGTCCACGCACGACGGCGGGAGGGATGTTGCCGTGGATCAGGAGTGCCTGGCCGAGTGGTGCGAGACGTGGGACGTGGTAGGGCACGAGCGGTTCACGCTGCTCCGAACCCGACACGGAGCGTCGGCCACCGGTCGTGTCGGTCGACCATGATCTGCGCTCGACGTCTTCGTCGCCGGCGATCTTGGACTGGTAGCCGAGAGTTGACTCGTCCGACGCCGACGGGAAGAACAGCTTGGTGGCGTGGTTCGTGATGACCGAGTTCGCGAGCCGGCCGTAGGCCTCTTCGATTTGGGCGAGCGACTGCCAGATCGTGACGAGTTGAATGCCGATCCCCGCACACGTCGACGCAACTTGGGGCAGCCAGGCGAGGGGCATGTTGCCGGCTTCGTCGATCAGCATCAACAACGGCGCACCGAGTTGTCGTCCCGCAACGTCCCACTCGTAGGCCTGGGCCTTGAGGTCCGACAGGAATCCACCCAGCACCGGCGCAAGGCGGTCGTAGTCGTCGAGCGGCACGACGAGGTACAGCGTGTTTGCCTTGCCCTTCGGGGCGCCCATCAGCCACTCGAGGTCGACCCAACTCGCGCCCTGCTCGTCGGCGCCGATGTCGGTGACGGCTTGCACATTCGGGTCGAGGTAGGGATCGGCGACCGTCTGCGCGGTCGCGTAGACCGATGACACCAGCCGTTCGTCCTTCGACCAGATCGCGTGCAGGTGCAACGCCGCCGCATCAGAGGCGATCCGCATCGCTTCCTGATCCGAGTTCGCCTGGGCGTCGAGGATCGTGACGACCTCGGACACTTCATCCGTGCCGGGCTGGTCCTGTTTGAACACCCAACGGGCGAGCTTGGCCATCGACGGGGGCTCCGGGTCGATCGCTGCGACGCCCACGAGTCCGGTGAACAGGATCTTGCCCAAGTTCGCCCAGAAGTCTCCGCCGCCCTCGATGCCCGCCTTCGGCGTCCAGGCCGCCAGCGCCTCGCCAGCCTTCTTCGCGCCCGACGGTGTCCCGGCGTTGCGGAGCGGGGACCATCGCGCCAACTCAGCGGGACCGATCTCCACCCATTGCTCCGTCGGG
>JBAVTH010000079.1:0-11819 GCA_049696035.1 Ilumatobacteraceae bacterium | reverse complement strand
GCTGGATGCCGTGCTCGGCGGCGCCGTGCGTGTCGCGCGGTGGGACGAGGCGCTCGATCTCGCAATCGGCAACCCGACCGCCGTCGTGGTCACCTCCGATGGCGACCGGTTCGGCCCGACCGGGTGGCGCATCGGTGCCGCCGGTGGTGGTGCGACCGCGGCAGCGCTCGAAGAAGCGCAGGAACGGTCCACACAGGCCGCCGCTGAACTGGCCGGCCGTGAGACGGCACTCGCGGGAGCGAAGGCCGAGCTGCACGCTGCTCGCCTGCACGAGAACGAACTCACCCGCAAGCTCGATGCTCACGATGCCGGCTTCACCGCCAACAGCGAGGCACTCACCCGCTCACAGGCGGAGCGCCGCGAGGCACAGGCCGAGATCGAGACCGTCGAGCGCGGTCTGGGCGACGCGGAAGAGCGTGCCGAACGCGAGCGCAGCCGCATCGGTGAGCTGGAGACCCTGGTGCCGGCCTTGGAGGCCGACGAAGCGGCGGAGGCCGAGGCCGCCAAAGCACGTGGCGAAGCTCGCGCCCGCCTGGATGCGCAGACCGCGCGACTCGCCGGCAAGCGGCAGGATCTCGAGGTCCGCAATGCCGGTCTGCACGAGCGGCACACGTTCCTCGAACGCCGTTTGGAGGAGACCGAGCGTCGCCTCGAAGCCGACACCGTCGCTCGCACCGAGGCCGCCCAGCGCCGTGTCGCCGTGGAGCGCAGTCTCGAAGCCGTCGAGCTGCTCGCCGCTCTCGTCGATCGCCACCGTCACGTCGTCGAGGTGCGCCACAACGAGCTGCTCGAGATCCGCCGGCGGCAGAGCGACGAGGTGCGCGGCATCGCACAGCGCTTGGACGGCCTGCGTCGTCGGCGGGGTGCCGCCGAGAAGGAGCTGGAGGAGAACCGCGAGAGGATGCGTCGCGTCGAGATCGACGAGGCCGAGGTGCGCATGCGCATGGAAGGTGCCGTCGAAGCTCTGCGCCGCGATCACGATCTGGAACCCGAGTCGGCGGAGGCCGCCGAACTGCCGGTGGTGCCCGAGGGCACCAACCCGGCAGGACGGGTGCGCGATCTGGAACGCGAGCTGCGCCTGATGGGGCCCATCAACCCGCTGGCGCTCGAGGAGTTCAACGAGTTGCAGGAGCGCCATCGCTTCCTCGAGGAGCAGCTCGAGGACGTGCGCAACACCCGCCGCGACCTGATGCGGGTCATCAAGGCTGTCGACCTCGAGATCCAGACGGTGTTCTCGGCTGCCTTCGCCGACGTGAGCACTCACTTCACCAGCCTGTTCGCCACCCTGTTCCCGGGTGGTGTCGGCAGGTTGATCCTCACCAACCCCGACGATCTGCTGAACACGGGCGTCGAGGTGGAGGCCAAGCCCAGCGGCAAGAACGTGAAGAAGCTGTCGCTGCTGTCCGGTGGCGAGCGCAGCCTCACTGCGCTCGCGTTCCTCTTCGCGGTGTTCCGCAGCCGGCCGTCCCCGTTCTACGTGATGGACGAGGTCGAGGCCGCGCTCGACGACGTCAACCTGCATCGCTTCCTCGGCCTCGTCCACGAGTTCCGCCGCGAGGCGCAGTTGCTGATCGTCAGCCACCAGAAGCGCACGATGGAGGCCGGCGACAGCCTGCTCGGCGTCACCATGCAGCCAGGCGGCAGCTCCAAGGTCGTCGTCGAGAAGGTGTCGACGGTCGCATAGCCCTCGCTCGGTGGCATCTCCTGGGCCTGTGAGCGGGTCGGCTAGCCTCGCTGACTCAACGCCTCTCCGCGACCTTGCACCCATGTCGAACACCTCGCCCACCTCCACCCCCGCCATTCAGCTCGTCGGCCTGCGCAAGTCGTTCGGTTTCGGTGAGCACGAAGTCGTGGCGGTCGACTCGGTGGACCTGTCGATCGAGGAGGGTGAGTTCTTCTCGCTCCTCGGCCCGTCGGGCAGCGGAAAGACGACGGTGCTGAGGATGATCGCCGGCTTCGAGAGCCCCACCGCCGGCGCGATCCTCTTGCAGGGCCAGGACGTCACCCGCCAGGCGCCGTTCGACCGCGACGTCAACACCGTGTTCCAGGACTACGCCTTGTTCCCGCACATGACCGTGCTGCAGAACGTGGAGTACGGCCTGAAGGTGAAGAAGGTCGGCAAGGCGCAGCGCCGCTCGCGGGCGGGGGAGATGCTGGAGGCAGTGCGCCTCGACGGTTTCGGGCACCGCAAACCGAATCAGCTCAGTGGGGGTCAGCGACAACGCGTCGCCTTGGCCCGTGCGCTGGTGAACCATCCGAAGGTGCTGTTGCTCGACGAGCCGCTGGGTGCCCTCGACGCCAAGCTCCGCGAGGAGATGCAGGTCGAGCTCAAGGCGATCCAGCGAGACGTGGGCATCACCTTCGTGTTCGTCACGCATGACCAGGGCGAGGCGCTCAGCATGAGCAACCGCATCGCCGTGTTCAACCACGGCCGGATCGAGCAGGTCGGCACGCCCAGGGAGATCTACGACCACCCGCAGACGGCCTTCGTCGCCGGCTTCGTCGGCACCAGCAACGTGCTGTCGGCGGACCTCTCGCACGAGTTGCTCGGAATCGCTCAGGCGCACTCCATCAGACCGGAACGAATCCGCATCGTGCAGTCCGCCGTGTCCGACGGTGAGATCTCGGTCAGCGGAGTCGTCGCCGACGTGCAGTACCTCGGTGCCGACAGCCGCATACGCGTCGATCTGCCCGACGGCGCACACCTTCTCGCCAGCGTGCCGAGCGACGGGCTCGTTGGTGCGGTCATCGGCGGTCCCATCCGCCTGGCCTGGTCGCGTTTCGCGGCGTACACAGTTGCAGACACCGATATTCCTGAAGGGGGAGACCAATGAGGAAGTCACACAGAGGGGCACGTGCGGCAATGGCGCTGCTCGCGTCGCTGTCGATCGTTGCGGCGGCATGCGGCGACGACTCGAGCACCAAGTCCACCACGGCGCCGGCCGATACCGCGGCGCCTGCCGAGACGGGGGCGCCTGCCGATACGGCGGCACCTGCCGACACGGCAGCACCCGACGACACGGCAGCACCCGATGACACGACCAGCGGCGAGACCGACTATCAGTGGACGCCGAACGCCGACGTTCTGGCAGGCGCCGAAGGTCAGGTCAACATCGTCGCCTGGGCCGGCTATGCCGAGGACGGCTCGACCGACCCTGCCTACGACTGGGTCACCCCGTTCGAAGACATGACCAGTTGCACCGTCAACGTGAAGACGGGCGCGACCAGTGACGAGATGGTGCAACTGATGCAGAGCGGCGAGTACGACGGTGTGTCGGCCTCCGGCGATGCCACGCAGCGCCTCATCTCGGGTGACGAAGTCGTCGAGATCGACACCGCCGAGTACTCCAGCTACGCCGACATCTTCGACGGCTTGAAGCTGCAGCCGTGGAACTCGGTCGGTGGCAAGCCGTACGGCATCCCGCACGGCCGCGGCGCCAACTTGCTGGTGTACAACACCGAGGCCTTCGCCGACGCCGCTCCCGATTCGTGGAGTGCGATGTTCGAGCCAGGCGGCCCGGCCGACGGCGCCGTCTCCGTGTACGACAGCCCGATCTACATCGCCGATGCCGCGGTGTACCTGATGGCCACCCAGCCCGATCTGGGCATCACGGATCCGTACGCGCTCGACCAGGACCAGTTCGATGCGGCCATTGCGCTCCTCGACGCCCAGAAGGCGCTCACCAGCCAGTACTGGGGCGACTACACCGTCCAGCAGAGCTCGCTGGAGAACGGCGACGTGCTCGCAGGCACCACCTGGCAGGTCATCGTCAACTTGGCGGAAGCGAACGGGGCCAAGATCGACGCCGTGAAGCCCGTCGAGGGCGCCACCGGTTGGTCCGACACCTGGATGTTGTCCTCCAAGGCTGCCAACCCCAACTGCATGAAGCTGTGGATGGATTGGATCGCCTCGCCGTGGGCCAACGCTCAAGTGGCGGTGTGGTTCGGTGAGGCCCCCAGCAATGCGAAGGCGTGTGATCTCGACGGCATGGCGGAGCACTGCGACACCTTCCACGCCGGGGACGACGCGTACTGGACGGACGTGTGGTACTGGACCACCGCTACCGAGGAGTGCCTCGACGGTCGCACCGACGTGAAGTGCGTTCCCTACACGAAGTGGGTGGACGCTTGGAACACACTCCGGTCCTGACCGGCACGGATGGGGGAGGGAGGGCCCACCGGCCCTCCCTCCCGTTTCGCGGCATCAACCGGGCGTTCCACGGCCGTCGGCGGCTCGGTGTGGCGTCCATGCTCGGGCTGCCGCTGCTGTGGATGCTGGTGGTCTACGTGGGTTCGCTGCTGATGCTGGTGGCGAGCGCGCTGTACGAGCTGAGTCCGACGACGCAGAAGCCCACCCATGCGTTCACGCTCGACAACTTGAGGGCGGCGTTCACCAACTGGGACGTCGTCTGGGTGATGCTGCGCACGACACTGCTCGCATTGGGCGTCACCGTCATCTGCTTCCTCATCGCGCTGCCGGTGTCGTTCTTCATCTCCAAGATCGCCTGGCGTTGGGCGCGTCGCGGCCTGGTCGTGGCCATGTTGATGCCACTGTGGGCCGGCTACCTGGTGAAGGGCTATGCGTGGCGGGCGATGGTCGCGCCGTCGGGTGGGCGGTTCGCCGCCAGCGGCAAGGGTGGGGGAGGCTTCCTCGACAGCACGTTCGGTTGGACGCCCGGCTACGGCCGCGTCGCGATCGTGATCACGCTCGTGTACTTCTGGCTGCCCTACATGGTGCTGCCCATCTACGCGGGCATCGAGCGCTTGTCGCCCTCGCTGCTCGACGCAGCGGGCGACCTGGGCGCCAAGCCCTTCCGTACCTTCCGGTCGGTGATGCTCCCGCTGCTGCTGCCCTCCGTGGCGGCCGGCTCGATCTTCACCTTCTCGCTCACCCTCGGCGACTACATCGTGCCGCAGTTGGTGAACAACGGGAAGGAGAAGTTCATGTTCGGCACGCTGATCAACTCGACGCTCGGCGCGCCCAACCAGCCGCTGGCCGCCGCCTACACGCTGTGGCCGCTGCTGATCGTCGTCCTGTACCTCTTCGCGATGAAGCGCGTCGGCGCGTTCGAGAACCTCTGATGAGCGCGGCGTCGTGAAGCTCGGCCGGTTCTCCCGTTGGACCCTGTGCGCGGTCATGGTGTTGACGTTGGTGTTCCTCTACCTGCCGCTGGTGGTGGTGGCCCGACTGTCGTTCAACCCGCAGAAGTCGGTGTCGTGGCCGGGCTGGAGCGGGTTCACCACCTCGTGGTGGGGCAAGGCCTGGGAGGCCGACGGCCCTCGCGAGGCGCTGGTCAACTCGTGCAAGGTGGCATTCGCTGCGATGGTGGTCGCGCTCGTCCTGGGCAGCTTGGCGGCGCTGGCCATGACCCGCTTCAAGTTCTTCGGCAAGAACGCGGTGTCGTTCCTGCTCGTGCTACCGATCGCTCTCCCCGGCATCGTCACCGGCATCGCGCTGCAGAACACGTTCTCGCGCACCATCGACCTCGGGCTGTTCTCCTTCAAGGTCGGCTTCGGGTACCACTCGCTGATCATGGCCCACGCCACGTTCTGTGTGGTGGTGGCGTACAACAACGTCGTGGCCCGCTTGCGTCGCTCGTCGCCCAACCTGCTGGAGGCTTCCGCCGATCTCGGGGCACATGGTTCGCAGACGTTCCGTCTCATCACGTTCCCGCTGGTGCGCTCGGCGCTGGTGGCCGGCGGCATCCTCGCCTTCGCGCTCAGCTTCGACGAGATCGTGGTCACCACGTTCACGGCCGGCTCCGGCTTCGAGACGTTGCCGATCTGGATCTTCAGCAACTTCAGCCGCCCCAACAACGTGCCACTGGTCAACGTGATGGCAACGTTCGTGATGATCGTGTCGATCCCGCTGGCGTGGCTCGCACAGCGCCTCAGCGATGGTGGCGACGCCACCTGATCCGAGAGCGGCGGCCCGGGTTGCGGGCGGGGCTGGGCGAGCAGCGGTGCGCAGGTAGCGTGGCGGCGTCATGATCTACCTGATTCTCATTGCTGCCGTGCTGGTCTTCGGCTTCGGCGTCCTGCTGCTCAACCGTCGCCGCGGGGCCGTCGCCCCGACGCCTGCGGCTCGCCCGCTGCCCCCTCAGCCCAAGAAGCCGACGCCGCTGCCCGAGCCGGCTGTGCCGCCGGAAGCCGATGTCGACGCAGCCGACACGGGCGGCATCGAGGAGGCGGCACTCGAGATCGAGCGTCCGTCGTTCCGGTCTCGCATGTCCAAAGCGCGTTCGGCCTTCACCGGGGCGCTGCTGGGCATCGCCGGGCGCACGGGCATCACCGCCGAGACGTGGGACGACCTGGAGGAGGCACTCCTGCGCGCCGACGTCGGGGTGCGGGTGAGCGACGAGCTGCTGGGGGGCCTTCGCACCCGTGTCAAGGCGAAGGAGATCACCGAGCCGGGTCAGTTGCTCGACGCGCTGCAGGCGGAGATGACGTCGCGCCTCGTGGGCGCCGACCGCACCCTGCACCTCGAGCCCGGCGAGCCCGACAGCCCCAACGTGTGGCTGTTCGTCGGCGTCAACGGTGTGGGCAAGACCACCACCATCGGCAAGGTGGCAGCGCTGCAGGCCGAAGCGGGTGTGAGCGTGCTGATGGCCGCGGGCGATACGTTCCGAGCCGCTGCCGCCGAGCAGCTCACCACCTGGGCCGAGCGCAGCGGCGCCGAGATCGTGCGCGGCAATGAAGGCGGCGACCCGAGCGCCGTCATCTTCGACGGCATCGAGCGTGCCAGTGCGCGTGGCATCCAGCTGGTGCTGGCCGACACGGCGGGCCGGCTGCACACCAAGACCAACTTGATGGACGAGCTGCGCAAGGTGCGTCGTGTTGCCGCCAAGGGCAAGGGCAGGGTCACGGAAGTGCTCCTGGTGATCGATGCCACCACCGGCCAGAACGGCCTCACCCAAGCGCGCGAGTTCGGCGATGCCACCGAGGTCACGGGCGTGGTGCTCACCAAGCTCGACGGTTCCGCCAAGGGCGGCATCGTGTTCGCGATCGAGACCGAGTTGGGCCTGCCGGTGAAGTTGGTCGGTCTCGGCGAGACCATCGGCGACCTGGTGCCCTTCGATCCGACCGAGTTCGTCCAGGCCCTCGTCAGCCTCGACTGACAACTCCCGGGAACCACACCGGGCCTTGCAACCGTCGAAACAGGTGACCGGCCATCCTCCAGCCGGCAAGCCCCCGACAAGGATCGCCATGCTCCGTTCACGCCGCTTCACTCTCGTCGCCGCCACCGTGCTCATCGGGCTCTCGGGTTGCGGCGCATCCGGCCCACGCACCTCCGCCGGTACCTCTCCCGCCACGAGTGCGCCCGTCGTCATCCACCTCGCCGCGTCGGGTGGAGGTGCCGCAGGTGAGGCGGGGTCCTCCGACCGGATGATGATGCCGATGCAGGACATCACCTTCGTGTTCGACGGCTCGGCTCCCGATCTCGGCGCGACCGGTCGTGCATGGACGTTGCCGGGCGGCGTGCAACCCGATGTCGATCGCATCGCGAACATCGCGCGCCTGCTGGGCGTCGTCGGAGAGGTCCGCGCCCTGCCGGCCGACCAGGGAGGCGGCTGGATGGTCGGGGCCGACGACTACACCACCTCGACCCTCAGCGTCAGCGCCGACGGCATGCTGAGCTGGTGGTACAACCCGGCGCCGCAACCGGTGGCCACACAGGCCGGCGTCGCCTGTGCCTCGCCGGGCGAGCTCAGCGACGGTGGAGGTGCAGTCGGAGATGGCACGACGACCGGTGGCGATGCGGTGCCGCCGGAGTGCTCGGCGCCCGTCCCCCCGCTCGGTGTTCCCGACGAGGCAGCGGCACGCGACGCGGCACGGCAGCTGTTCACGGAGATGGGCTACGACCCAACCGCCTACGAGTTCGAGGTGTATGCCGACGAGTGGAGCGCGAACGTCACTGCCTACCTGCTGTTGGATGGCCATCGCAGCCCGGTGAGCCTCTCGGTCGGCTTCGGTGCAGATGCTGCCATCACCTGGGCATCGGGTTCGCTGGCCACGCCGCTGGAGGCGGGGGAGTACCCGCTGGTCGGCATCGAAGGCGGGGTCGCACGACTCAACGACGAGACCGGACGCTGGAACGGGTACTGGGGTGGCCCGATGCCGATGGGGCGGATGGAGTCGGGTACCGCAACTGCGGTTGCGGTCGATGCCGCTACCAGTGACACGTTGTCGGTGGGCGCTCCGGCGCCGGGGCAGGTGGGTGAACCGATCGCGATCGATCAGCCGGTGTGTGAGCCAGGGAGCGAGTGCGAGATCATGCCGTTGCCCGAGCCGATCACTGTGCACCTCGAGGACGCGGCACTCGACCTCACCATGGTGTGGGCGCAGGACGGCACCATCTGGTTGTTGCCCGCCTACACGTTCGCCGCCACCGACCAGGGTGTCTACACGGTCGTCGCGGTCGACGACGGGTTCATCGATCTCCCGGATCCCTTCCCCACCGATGTGCTGCCCGTCGAGACGATGCCGGTCGCCTCGCTGCCGGTCGACTCGATCGCCGTCGACCCCCTGCCGGTGACGCCGGCACCGGCGCCTCCCACGGTCGGGCCGGCCGTCGACCCGGCCGCGGCGGCTGAGTTGCTGGTCGGGCTCACGATCGAGGCGGCGACGATGGTTGCCGCCGAGCAGGGTTGGAGCCTTCGGGTGTCGACCCTCGACGGAGTGCCGCAAGCGTTGACGATGGACTTCTCGCCGTCGCGAGTCGATGTCGCCGTCGCGGGTGGCACGGTCGTGGGCATCGACACCATCGGCTGACCCGTCCGGCCGGATAGCGTTCCGTCTCGCATGTTCGATTCGCTGTCATCCCGCCTCGAAGGCATCGTCAAGCGGTTGCGCGGCAAGGGCCGCCTCACCGAAGCCGATGTCGACGAGATGCTGAAAGAGATCCGCACCGCGCTGCTCGAGGCCGACGTCAACGTCGGCGTCGTCCGCAACGTGGTCGGCCGCATCCGTGAGCAGGCCGTCGGCGCCCGCCTCAGCGAAGCGCTCGATCCCGGCCAGCAGGTCATCAAGATCGTCAACGCCGAGCTCACCGCGATGCTCGGTGGTGAGACCCTCAAGATCTCGTATGCATCTCGTCCGCCCACCGTCATCTTGATGGCGGGTTTGCAGGGCTCCGGCAAGACCACGAACTCCGCCAAGCTTGCCCGCTGGTTCAAGAGCCAGGGGCGTCAGCCGCTGCTGGTGGGTGCCGACCTCCAGCGCCCGGCAGCCGTCGAGCAGCTGCGCACTCTCGGCCGCCAGATCGACGTGCCGGTGTTCAGCGAACCGGGCGACCCGGTCGAGACGTCACGTCGCGGCCTCGCCGAGGCCCGCCGCCTCGGCCGCGACGTGCTGATCGTCGACACCGCCGGCCGCCTGTCCATCGATGCCGAGCTGATGGAGCAGGTTCGTCAGATCTCGCAGGCCGTGCAGCCCGACTACACGTTCCTCGTGATCGATGCGATGACGGGTCAGGACGCGGTCGGCGTGGCCGAAGCCTTCCATGCCACGCTGGCCATCGACGCGGTCATCATGTCGAAGATGGATGGCGACGCCCGCGGTGGTGCTGCCCTCAGCGTCAAGGAAGTGATCGGCCGCCCGATCGCCTTCGCCAGCACGGGCGAGAAGCTCAGCGAGTTCGAGCAGTTCCACCCCGACCGCATGGCCGGGCGCATCCTGGGCATGGGCGACATGCTCACCCTCATCGAACAGGCCGAGCAGGCGTTCGAGAAGGATCAGGCGGAAGCCGCCGCGGCCAAGCTGATGGACGGCGAGTTCACCCTCGACGACTTCCTGGAGCAGATGCAGGCGCTGAAGAAGATGGGTCCGCTGGGCAACCTGATGGGGATGATGCCCGGCATGCCCAAGGAGCTGAAGGGCGCCGAGATCGGCGACGACCAGCTCAAGCCGATCGAAGCCATCATCCACAGCATGACCCCACTGGAGCGCCGCAAGCCGGAGATCATCAACGGCAGCCGCCGGAACCGGATCGCGCTCGGCAGTGGCACCACCGTCGGCGACGTGAACCGGCTGGTCAAGCAGTTCGGCGAGATGCAGAAGATGATGAAGCGCATGGGTGCGATGAGCGGCTTGGGTCGCGGCGCCAAGAAGGGCAAGAAGGGCAAGTCCGGCCGCGGGTTCCCTGGTCTGCCCCCTGGCATGGGCGGGGGCTTCCCCGGCATGCCCGGCAGCGGCGGGGGCCCCGGCATGCCGGGCATGCCCGGAATGGCTGGCCCGTCGGGTGGCTTCCCGAACTTCAATTGATAGCCTTACGCAGTTCGTATATCGACGTAGACACGTTTTTCGTAGGGAGCACTGAAGTCGCATGGCAGTAAAGCTGCGCCTCACTCGAGTCGGCAAGACCAAGCAGCCGCAGTATCGCATCGTCGCGGCCGACAGCCGGTCGCCCCGCGATGGTCGGTTCATCCAGATCGTGGGCACCTACAACCCACGTACCGATCCGTCGACGCTCAACGTCGACAACGCCAAGGCCGTCAAGTGGCTGATGGACGGCGCCCAGCCCACCGAGCGCGTCAAGAAGCTGCTCGAGATCTCGGGCGCCTGGGCCGAGTTCGGCACCGCTCGCGCGGCGAAGTGACCCGGTCGCTGTCGTGAGTGACGAAGTGACCGAAGCAACCGAACCCGACGGCGCCCTCGCTCCGACCGCCACTGCCGTGCTCACGCACGTCGTTCGTTCGATCGTCGACGATCCGGAAGCCGTCATCGTCGACGCCGCCGAGGGTCGTGGCCGGGTTCGCCTGGAAGTACGTGTCGGCCCCGGCGACCTTGGCCGGGTCATCGGCCGTCGCGGCCGCACTGCGCAGAGCATCCGCACCGTGGTGCGCGCTGCTGCCACCCGCGACGATGTCGAAGTCGACGTCGACTTCGCCGACTGATCGCGTGCTCCTTCTGCCCACTCGCTGCGCAGCGTCGAAGCATCGTGCCCGCTGACGACCGCGCCGCCGACGACCGTGCCGCTGAGGAAGGTGCCGCCGACGGCCTGGTCGAGGTCGGGCACATCGGCCGGGCGCACGGGGTGCGCGGCGATCTCTACATCGATCTGCTGACGGACCGCACCGAGCGGGTCGCCGTCGGCGCACGACTGCGGGTGCGTGGCACCTGGCTCACCATCGAAACCGCCCGTCCGGCTGGGACGCGTTGGCTTGTGCACTTCGCGGGCCTCGCCGATCGCACCGCGGCCGAGGCGTTCGTTAACTCGACGTTGCTGGCAGCGCCGCTCGCTGCGCTCAGCGACGATGGGCTGTACGTCAGCCAGTTGATCGGCGCCGCGGTGGTCGGGGCCGATGGCACTGTCTTCGGGCGGTGCGTGGCCGTCGTTGCAAACCCTGCGCACGATCTGCTCGAGTTGGAGGACGGCTCGCTCGTTCCGGTGGTGTTCGTCACTTCGGCGTCACCTGCGCGGGTGACGATCGACCCGCCAGAGGGACTTTTTGACCTGCGTTCGTGACCGAACTCCCACCCCCAGCGTTTGGCGACGAGAAGTAGTGTTGCGCGTAACGACATGGGAGGTCGGAATGCAGCTGGGCGAAGAAGGCGGTGGTCATGGTGTACTGCGCAGCGCGTCTGCGCGCTCACGGGATGTGGCGAACCTCGCGATGCGTGAGATGGTGCGCGCCGTTCATGACCCAATGTGGACGAACGTGTGTCGAAAGTGGCCGGCCGCGGGCGTATCTGCGATGTCGTTTGCATACTCTCAGATACGAGAGGGCTGCAGCGGATGGACGCGGCGGAGGTGAGGGATGAGACAGCGGGCGACAGACGAGCGACGGGCCTTGCGGGGCGATGAGGCCACCCTGGGC
>JBAVTH010000078.1:0-11418 GCA_049696035.1 Ilumatobacteraceae bacterium | reverse complement strand
AGCCGCAGCGAGCTGAGCGCCGACCAGTTGGCCGTAGTCGCCACGCTGCACGTCGCGGAACACGCCGAACGGCGTGGCCGAGTGGTCGTCGTGCGACAGGCGTGCAAGCGCGAACGCCAGCCCAGGGTCCTCCCGATGCGCGTCGTGGACCAGGAGTGCATCCTCGCCGACGTCGGCCACTTCCACGATGCGCAGCTGGCCATCGGCACCCATGACGACGCCCTTGTGGCCATCAGCGCCGAAGCGGATCGGCTGACCGTCCTTGAGATCGATCATCATCTCGTCGCGAGCATGCTTGCTGGTGACGTCGTCGAAGGCGCCGTCGTTGAACACGTTGCAGTTCTGGAAGATCTCCACGAACGAAGCTCCGCGGTGGGCGTGGGCAGCGCGGAACACCTCGATCATGTGCTTGCGGTCCAGGTCGTGGGTGCGGGCGACGAACGACGCCTCGGCGCCGAGCGCCACCGACAGCGGGTTGAACGGATGGTCGATCGACCCGAACGGTGTGCTCTTGGTGACCTTGCCGGTCTCCGAGGTGGGCGAGTACTGCCCTTTGGTGAGCCCGTAGATGCGGTTGTTGAACAGCAGGATCGTGAGGTTCACGTTGCGGCGCAGCGCGTGGATGAGGTGGTTGCCACCGATCGACAGCGAGTCGCCATCGCCGGTGACCACCCACACGTCGAGGTCGGGGCGGGCTACTGCCACCCCGGTGGCGATGGCCGGAGCGCGACCATGGATGCTGTGCATGCCATAGGTGTTCATGTAGTACGGGAAGCGGCTGCTGCAGCCGATGCCGCTGATGAACACCGTGTTCTCGGGCGCAACACCCAGCTCCGGCATCAGCGTCTGCACTGCGTGCATCACGCCGTAGTCGCCGCAACCGGGGCACCAGCGCACCTCCTGGTCACTCACCCAGTCCTTCTTGGTGGTCAGCGGAACGATCGTGTCACTCACTTGAGGGCCTCCGTGATGGCGTGTTCCAGTTCGGCAGAGGTGAAGGGCAGGCCCTGCACCTTGTTGATCGGCGTCGCGTCGACCAGGTACTCGGCGCGCACCATGCGGCACAGATGACCGAGGTTCAGCTCGGGCACCAGCACCCTGCGGAACGATCGCAGCAGGTCGCCCAGGTTGGGTGGTAGCGGGTTCAGGTGGGTGAGGTGGATCCAGGCCACCTTCGTGCCAGCACGCCGTGTGCGCTGCACCGCAGCATCGATGGCCGCCCACGTGGAACCCCACCCGAGCAGGCACACCTCGGCGTCGGTGTCGCCGATGACGGCGGCCGGAGGGATGTCGGCCGCAATACCGGCCACCTTGGCGGCACGCAAGTGCACCATCTTCTCGTGGTTGGCCGGCGCGTAGCTGATGTTGCCGCTGCCGTCCTCCTTCTCGATGCCACCGACCCGGTGCATCAGGCCAGGAGTGCCGGGGATCGCCCACGGGCGGGCCAGCGTGTCGGGATCGCGCAGGTACGGCCAGTACTCGGCGGTGCCGTCGGCTGCCTGGTGGTTCATCTCCGTCTGGAACGGCACCGAGATGTCGGGCAGCGTGCTGACGTCGGGTAGCAGCCACGGCTCGCTGCCGTTGGCCAGGTAGCCGTCGCTGAGCAGGATCACCGGCGTGCGGTACTTGAGGGCGATGCGAGCCGCCTCGATCGCAGCATCGAAGCAGTGGGCGGGGCTGTAGGCGGCGACGATCGGCAGTGGTGCCTCGCCGTGGCGGCCGTACATCGCGATGTTCAAGTCCGCAGCCTCGGTCTTGGTGGGCAGCCCGGTGGACGGGCCGCCGCGCTGGATGTCGACGATGAGCAGGGGCAGCTCCAGCGAGACACCGAGGCTGATGGTCTCGCTCTTCAGCGCCAACCCGGGCCCACTGGTGGTGGTGATGCCGAGGTGGCCGGAGAAGGCCGCGCCCAACGCCATGCCCACGGCCGCGATCTCGTCCTCGGCCTGCACGGTGCGCACGCCGAAGTGCTTGTGCTTGGAGAGCTCGTGGAGGATGTCGCTGGCCGGTGTGATCGGGTAGCTGCCGAGGAACAGCGGCAGCTTCGCCAGCTGGCCGGCCGCCACCAGGCCCCACGCCAGTGCGACGTTGCCCGTGATGTTCGTGTACTCGCCCGCCGGCAGCTGGGCGGGTGCGACCTCGAAGGGGTGGTCGAACAGCTCGCTGGTCTCGCCGTAGTTGTAGCCGGCGCGGAAGGCCGCGAGGTTGCTCTCCTTGACCAACTCCTTGAAGCGACCCTCGATCCAGTCGATGGTCGGCTCGGTGGGCCGCGAGTACAGCCAGCTGATCACGCCGAGCGCGAAGAAGTTCTTCGAGCGCTCCGAGTCGCGGGCCTTCACGCCCAGCGGCTCGGTGGCCTTCTGCGTCAGCGACGTCATCGGGATCTCGACGAGGCGATAGCTCGACAGGAAGTCGTCGTGCAGCGGGTTGTGGTCGTAGCCGGCCTTCTCCAGGTCGCGACCCTCGAACGAGTCGCTGTTCACGATCAGCAGACCGTTCTGTTCCAGTCGGTGCAGGTCGGCCTTCAGGGCCGCCGGGTTCATCGCCACCAGCACGTTCGGGGCGTCGCCCGGTGTCGTGATCACATGGTCCGAGATGTGGACCTGGAAGCTCGACACGCCGTTGACCGTGCCGGCAGGGGCACGGATCTCCGCGGGATAGTCCGGGAACGTCGAGAGGTCGTTGCCGAACAGAGCGCTCGCCGAGGTGAAACGATCACCCGTGAGCTGCATGCCATCGCCCGAATCGCCGGCGAAGCGCACGACGACGTGGGAGATCTGCTCCGGCTGCCGGTCAGCGCCCTTGTTGGCCGAGTCGTTCGGTGTCGTCGAGTCGTTCGGTGTCGTCGAGTCGTTCGGTGTCACGGTGTCCGTCATGGGCCACCTCCTGGTGTGAGGACCGGCCCCTTTGCCGTCCGCTTCCCGCACGCTACCGCGCGGGCCTCAGTGTGAGCGAGACGCCGGCCAGCGCGATCACCAAGCCGACCAGCGCCAGCATCCCGAGCTGCTCGCCGAAGAGGATCGAGCCTTCGATGGCGCTCAGCGCAGGCGTGAGGAAGAACAGGCTGCTCACCTTCGCCGCGGCCTCGCGCTGCAGCAGCCAGACCATGATCAACACCGCCGCTATCGACAGCACCAGCACCGCCCAGGCCAGCGCGAACCATGCGCGTGCCGTGGGCGTGAAGCCTTCGTGATCGTGCACGGCGGCCGCGAGGCCCACGGCCACGGCTGCGGTGCAGTACTGGATCGCGGTACCCCACAGCAGCGGGGTGGAGTGACCGTGCCGGCGCTGCACCAGCGTGCCGGCACTCATCCCGACGACGCTGATGCCGGCGGCGAGGAGCGCACCGAACGACAGCCCGGCCGACTTGGCCAGCAGTCGGTCGACGACCACGACCACGACGCCGACAAAACCCAGCAGAACGCCGAACCACTGCGGCCGGCGCAGGTGCTCGCCCAGCAGCCCATGGCCGGCGAGCGCGGTGATGACGGGGTGCAGCCCGGCGATCAGCGCACCGATTCCGGCCGGCATGCCCCAACTGATCGCCAGGAACACTCCCCCGAGGTAGACGGCATGCATGCCGATGCTGGAGATGGCGGCGGTGGCCAGCTGACGGCGAGTCGGCCGCTCCAGACCGGCCGCGACGGCGACACCGCTCAGGATCACACCCGCGATCGTGAAACGGATCGCGAGAAAGGTGAGCGGTCCGGCATCGGCGGTGCCGTAGCGGGCAGCGACGAAACCGGTGCTCCACAGCACCACGAACAACCATGGCGCCGCCGCCGCCATGACCTGGCGGCTGTGCGGCGCGACGCGAGAAGGGCGGGTCGCCGGAGCGACCCGCCCTTCGGGATCCGTACGATCGGGACGGGTCAGGCGCCACCCTCGGTCAGGGTGACGTCGATCGGCGCGTAGTCCGCGCCGTTGATGTCGACGCCCATCTTCTCGAGCAGCGCATGTGCCGCCGTGACGATGTCGTTGGTGTACGCATCGGCATCGGGAGCCTTGGTCAGCACCGTGCTGCCTTCCAGGTTCTTGGTCTCCTGCGACAGGGTGGCAGTGCGATCCCATGCGGCGGGATCGATGTACCCGACGCCGCCCTCGGCCGGCCAGATGAGCTTGTTGACTTCGTTCATCTGCCAGGTCTGGTGGGTGAGGCCGAGGATCGGGCTGAGGTCGCTGACGATCCCTGCGCACTCCTCGACGTTGTCACGACAGAACGCCCAACCCTGCAGCGACGCCGCCACGAAGCTCACGGCGGTGGCGGTGTAGGCCTCATCGGACAGACGGCTGCCGTCGGCCCAGATCGCATCCTGCAACATGCCGACGCCCTCGTCCTCGTACGAGATGACGTTGAAGTCGTCCGGCGTGTACAGCTCGCCGGTGGCGGGATTGATCGCCTCGAGCACCTGGGCGTACTCGTTGTAGGTCATCGCTTCGGCGGCATCGATGTCGCCTTCCAGCAGACCGACCATGTCGAACTGCTGCGCGACGTTCTCCACCGAGGCCGGGTCGATGCCCGCCTTGGTCATCGCCGCGAAGACCTCGAACTCGTTGCCGAAACCCCAGTTGCCGATCTTCTTGCCGGCATAGTCCGACGGGCTGGTGATGCCACTGTCCTTGAAGCTCACCTGCAGAGTGCCCGAGCGCTGGAACACCTGCGCGATGTCGACGATGTTGGCACCGGCTTCGCGGCTGGCGAGCGCCTTGGGCACCCACGCGATCGCGAAGTCGGCCTCACCGTTGGCGAGGACGGTCTGCGGGGTGATGTCGACGGCACCTTCGAGAATGGTGACGTCGAGGCACATCGCCTCGTAGTAGCCCTGGTCGATGGCGGCGTAGTAGCCCGCGAACTGGGCCTGGGTGACCCACTGCAGTTGCAGCTTCACCGGGGTCATCTCGGCACAGTCACCCATCGCCATCGTGTCGCCGGTGGCGGTGTCGTCGGGTGCTGTCGTCTCCTCGGGCGCGGCCGTCTCCTCCGGCGCGGCGGTGTCCTCCGGCGCGGCGGTCTCGACGGGTGCCTTCGTGTCCGAGGTGGACTCGTCGTCGCCACAGGCTGCGGCCACGAACGCGAGCGCCACCAAACCGGCGATCACACCCTTGCTTCGTTGCTTCCTCATTTGTTGCTCCTCCCCTTTCGGATTGATTCCTCGAGGTCTGTGTGGGCGAGTCATGAACCCTCCCGTTGATGGTGACGGCCGCCAGGCGTGACGGCCGCCTCCGCGACGATGGCGATCAGGTAGAAGGCGAGCCCGAGGATGCAGGCGCCGACGACGTACGCCCAGCCGACTGCGTTCTTCGAGTTCGCGATGTTGCTGGTGATGCGGCTGCCCAGTCCGTTCTGTGAGCCGCCGAAGTACTCCGAGACGTAGGCGTAGATGACCGACAGCGGCGCCGCGATGCGCAGTGCGGTGAACAGGAACGGGATCGCGTTCGGGATGCGCACCTTGCGCATGACATCCCAACCACTGGCCGCATAGCTGCGCATCAGCTCCGCATGCACCGGCTCGACCTGCCGAAGCCCCTTGGCCACGTTGACGAGCACGACGAAGAACACCACCAGCGTGACCATCAGCCGCCGCGGCACCTCGCTGGTGCTCGAGAACATGTTGTTGAACACCGACACCAGCACGAACGCCGGGATCGCATTGATGGCGATCGACATCGGTGTGACCAGCTCGTCGGCGATTCGAAAGCGGCTCAGCAGGAACGACATCAGCACACCGGTGATCGCACCGAACAACAGCCCGAACGCCGCGTTCGTGCCCGACACCTGCATCGCCTCCCAGACGTTGCTCCAGTTCTGCGTGAGCTTGGCCCAGATGTCCGTGGGGGCGACGAGGAAGTACGGCTGCAGGTCGAAGCCGCGCACGACCAGCTGCCACAAGCAGAGCATGAGCGCGCCGAACGCAGCCGGTGGCCACGTCGAGCGCAGCATGCTCCCCACACGAGCGGTCATCGGTCTTCGATTCCTCGGGCGCCGCCGGTGCCGAACTCGGCGCCGCGCAGGGCTTCGCGCACCTCGGTGATCTTGGCGAAGAACCCGCTCGACTCACGTGTGTCGTCGTCGCGGTCAGCCCCGAGCGGGACCTCGACGATGTCGGTGATGCGCCCCGGCCGCGGCGACATCACCACCACCCTCGTGGAGAGGTACACGGCCTCGGGGATCGAGTGCGTGACGAAGATGACGGTGGTCCCTGTCTCGGCACAGATGCGGAGCAGCTCTGCCTGCATGTGCTCGCGGGTCATCTCGTCGAGCGCTCCGAAGGGCTCGTCCATCAGCAGCAGAGGCGGGTGTGCAGCGAGCGCGCGGGCGATGGCGATGCGCTGCTGCATCCCGCCACTCAGCTGCCACGGCATGTGGTCGGCGAACTCCGGCAGCTTCACCAGGTCGAGCATCTCGCGCGCGCGAGCCCGACGCTTCGCCCGATCCCAACCTTTCAGCTCCAGCGGCAGCTCGATGTTCTTCGCG
This sequence comes from Ilumatobacteraceae bacterium, assembly GCA_049696035.1. Lineage (GTDB taxonomy): Bacteria > Actinomycetota > Acidimicrobiia > Acidimicrobiales > Ilumatobacteraceae > UBA668. The sequence goes on along the minus strand of JBAVTH010000078.1, from coordinate 4,943 downwards.
ACGGTGCGCCAGTCGAACAGACCGGCCTGCTGGAACGCCATGCCGTAGTCCTGCTCGAGCCGAGCCTGCTTGGAGGGCTTGCCGTTGACCGTGATCGACCCGGCGGATGGATCGGTGAGGTTGGCGATCAGCCGCAACAGCGTGCTCTTGCCACAGCCCGACGGGCCGATCAGTGAGATGAACTCCCCCTGCTGGATGGAGAGGTCGATGTCGACGAGTGCGTCCACCTGACCGGACTTGCCGGCGTTGAAGACCTTGCTCAGACCGACGACGTCGACGGCGTTCATGCCAACGACTCCGTTCATGCCAACGACTCCTTGGGCCGATTCCTCATGAACAACGCGTCGGCGACAGCAACCAAACCGGCCATGATGAGACCGAGGGCCGCAGCGCCGAAGATCGCGGTGTAGACGATGGCCGGATCGCTGGTCGTGGCCCGCCCGAACTCGATCACGAGCCTGCCGATGCCACCGCGCAGGCCGGTGGAGATCTCCGAGACCACGACCCCGATCACCGCCCCTGCCGCGCCCAGCTTGAGCCCGGGCACGATGTACGGCACGGCCGCGGGGAACCTCAACTTGACGAGGGTGCGCCGCCATGGCGCAGCCAGGCTGTCCATCAGCTCCAACGCCGCCGGGTCGGGCGACTGCAGCCCTCGCAGCGTGTTGACGGCGATCGGGAAGAACGTCAGGAACGCGCCCAGCACCGAGGCCGACATCCATTGTGGCCATTGCCACCCGAACAGGTGCAGTTTGCCGCCCCAGCTGGCGACCAGAGGGGCGAGCGCAATCAGCGGCACGGTCTGCGAGATGACCAGATAGGGCAGCACCGCGCGTTCGGCGATGCGGAAACGGGTCATCACCACCGCGAGCAGCACACCTGCCACCAGGCCCATGCCGAAGCCGCACAGCACCAATCGGAGCGAGAACCACACTCCCTTGGCCACCACCGAGAAAACCGTCTCGTCACTCCTGCGGCTGATGGGGTCGCCGAAGCGACTGAGCATGTCGCCGATGTGCGGCATCACCCGGTCCTTGGCACGGGGCAGGATCTTCCAGCCGAGCACCTCACCGCCATTCTGCGGGCCGAACTTCTTGTAGAGCTCCCAACACGCCGCCACCAGGCCGATCGCGACGAAGAACATCAGCGCCCGACGTGCGCGCGCCAACCACAACCGTGGCGAGCGGGCGATGATGGGGACGGTCTCGGGGCTCATGACGAACGGCGCGACCTTACGCCGCCGCCGTCATGCCGCGGTTCCCCGACGGTGAACGGCACGTGACGGATGAGTGCCGTAGGGCCGGCGCTCACGACTTGGCCTTCACGTGCTCGGCCACGGCCGGCAGGATCTTCTCTCCGTACGACTGCAGGGTGTGGTCCTTGTCGTCGTGCTGCAGGTAGATCGCGAACTGGTCGACGCCGAGGTCCTTGAGCTGCTGCATGCGTTCGACATGCGTCTCGACGGGGCCGACGATGCAGAAGCGGTCGACGATCTCGTCGGGCACGAACGTGGTGTGGCTGTTGCCGGTCTGGCCGTGCTCGTTGTAGTCGTAGCCCTGACGGTTCTTGATGTAGTCGGTGAGCGCCTTCGGTACCGGAGCGTCGTCGCCGTAGCGGGCCACGATGTCGGCCACGTGGTTGCCCACCATGCCGCCGAACCAGCGCACCTGTTCGCGCCCGTAGGCGAGGCCGGCCTCGGTGCCGTCGGTGACGTACGCCGGGGCGGCGACGCAGATGGTGACGTCGTCTGGGTTGCGGCCGGCAGCTGCGGCCGAATCGCGGACGGCTTTGATCGTCCACTCGGCGATGGACAGGTCGGCGAGCTGCAGGATGAACCCGTCGCCCACCTCGCCGGTCAAGGCCAGCGCCTTGGGGCCGTAGGCGGCCACCCACATCTCCAGCCGGCTCTTTGCGGCCCAGGGCAGGCGCAGCTCGCTGCCCTTGTACTCCACCGAGCGGCCGTTGGCCATCTCCCGGATCACGTGGATGCTGTCGCGCAGCGTGGCCAGCGTGGTGGGCGCCCCATTGGTGACGCGCACTGCGCTGTCGCCGCGGCCGATGCCACAGACGGTGCGGTTGCCGAACATCTCGTTCAGCGTCGCGTACACCGAGGCAGTCACCGTCCAGTCGCGGGTGGCCGGGTTGGTGACCATCGGCCCGACGATGACGTTGCGCGTCTCGGCCAGGATCTGGCTGTAGATGACGTACGGCTCCTGCCACAGGATGTGGCTGTCGAACGTCCAGACGTAGTCGAACCCATAGCTCTCCGCCCGCTTCGCCAGGTCGATGACCCTGCGCGAAGGAGGCGTCGTCTGCAACACAACCCCGAACTCCATCCTCTGACTTCCTCTCCCCTGTTCGACGACTCACACACTGCCCGGTGGGGGCTGAGCCCCGCTTCGTTCCTCGACACGGTGGCCGGGGAACCCCATCCCGTCCACCTACCGTCTCGGAATCGAACCGGGGCTCTCCCCCACCTTGTTCGCTCGCACTGCCTTCACTGATCTGCCTACAAGGCTGCGGGCAACGTCGTGCTTCGATTCCGAACCGGTAGGTCAGGGTGGGGTTCTCTGACCGTGGTGAGGAACGAAGGACGGACGGTGTCCGCAGCCGGCCCCGCCACACCCTGTGGCACTCGCCTAGCTGGCGGGGGGTGGGGTTAACGGTTTTGGGGGAAGCCGAGGTCGACCTTGCTGGTTCTCGGGTCGGGCCAGCGCTTCGTGACCACCTTCGTGCGGGTGTAGAAGTTCACGCCCTCGGGCCCGTACATGTGGGTGTCGCCGAACAGGCTCGCCTTCCACCCACCGAAGCTGTAGTAGCTGACCGGCACCGGCACCGGCACGTTGACGCCGACCATGCCGACCTGCACGTCGAACTCGAACTGGCGGGCGGCGCCACCGTCGCGGGTGAAGATCGCGGTGCCGTTGCCGTACTGGTTGTCGTTGATCAGGGCGAGGCCGTCGTCGTAGCCGTGCACGCGGGTGACGGTGAGCACCGGCCCGAAGATCTCGTCGTCGTAGCACTTCATGCCCGGCTTGACGTGGTCGATCAGGCTGGGCTTGAGGAAGAAGCCGTCGGCCGGCACGTCGTTGCGGCCGTCGACGACCAGCGTGGCGCCTTCGCCCTCGGCGCCGTCGACGTAGCCCTTCACCTTGTCGCGGTGCTCGCCGGTGATCAGAGGGCCCATCTCGGCGCTGGGCTCGGTGGCGGGGCCGACCTGGATGTTGGGGATGCGGTCCTTGATCTTCGCGACCAGGTCGTCGGCGATGGTCTCGCTGGCGAGCACGACCGAGATGGCCATGCAGCGCTCGCCGGCCGAGCCGTAGGCGGCGCTGACGGCGGCGTCGGCGGCCATGTCGAGATCCGCATCGGCCAGCACGAGCATGTGGTTCTTGGCGCCGCCGAGGGCCTGCACCCGCTTGCCGTTCTTGGTGCCGGTCTCGTAGATGTAGCGGGCGATCGGGGTGCTGCCGACGAAGCTGATGGCCTGGATGTCGGGGTGCTCGAGCAGACGATCCACGGCCACCTTGTCGCCGTTGACGACGTTGAAGGTGCCGTCGGGCAGGCCGGCCTGCTTGAGCAGTTCGGCGATGAACAGGCTGGCCGACGGGTCCTTCTCGCTGGGCTTCAGCACGAACGTGTTGCCGCAGGCGAGGGCGTTGGCGAACATCCACATGGGCACCATCGCGGGGAAGTTGAACGGCGTGATGCCGGCGACGACACCGAGCGGCTGCTTGATGCTGTACACGTCGACACCGCTGCTGGCCTGCTCGCTGTAGCCGCCCTTGAGCAGGTTGGGGATGCCACAGGCGAACTCGATGTTCTCCAGACCACGGGCGACCTCGCCCAATGCGTCGCCCAGCACCTTGCCGTGCTCCTTTGTGAGCAGCGTCGCGATCTCCTTGCGGTTCGCGTCGACCAGCTCACGCATGTGGAACAACACCTCCGCCCGTCGGGAGAGGTTGGTGGCCCGCCAAGCAGGAAATGCAGCCTTGGCCACCGCGATCGCATGATCCACCTCCTCCACCGAAGCAAGATCCACAGCAGCCTGCTGCTGCCCCGTTGCCGGATCGAAAACAACCCCGGTACGCCCAGACGCCCCGTCGACGATCCGACCATCGATCCAATGAGAAATGCGCTGCATGATGACTTCCTGTTCCTTCAGCTAGCCACACGGCAAGGTAGGCACCGTCCGGAAGCTGTCTGAGTTGTGTGGGATGAGTTCGGCGAAGAGATGCTCTTGAAGGAGCGATTGAGGAATGTGTCGGGTCCGGCGGACCAGCGAGGCGGAGCGGGCAGCTTCGAGGACGAGACGGTAGGTCAGGGGCGGGTTTCCCCTGACCGTGTCGAGGATCGAAGGTGGCCGTAGCCGCCGAGCGGGAGTCGACCTAGACGAGGTACTGGGAGAGGCCACGGCGAACGTACTGCCCGTGGCCCTTCCGGCCGTAGAACGTGTCGTTCGACATGACCACCATGCCACGAGACAGGACGGTGTCAACCTTGCCGTCGATCACCCACCCCTCCCATGCACTGTGATCCATGTTCATGTGGTGCTTGTCGTTGATGCCGATCTTGGTCGTCGCGTTCGGGTCCCAGACGACGACGTCGGCGTCGGATCCGGGGGCGATGACGCCCTTCTTCGGGTACATGCCGAACATGCGCGCAGGCGTGGTGCAGCAGGTCTCGACCCAGCGTTCCAGCGACAGTTCGCCGGCGACGACCCCCTGATACAGGAGCTCCATGCGGTGCTCGACGCTGCCGATGCCATTCGGGATCTTGGAGAAGTTGCCGATGCCGAGATCCTTCTGGTCCTTCATGCAGAACGGGCAGTGATCGGTGCTCACACACGCGAGCTCGTTCATGCGCAAGCCCTTCCACAGGTCGCCTTGGTGGCCATGGCCCATCTGGCCGATGTAGTCGGGGTCGTGGTCCTTGCTGCGCAC
>JBAVTH010000077.1:0-4305 GCA_049696035.1 Ilumatobacteraceae bacterium | reverse complement strand
TGATCACGGGTGTGTCCGGAGGTCCCACTGCCGTGGTCGCTGCCGAAGCGGCGCTGGCCACGGAGTCGTTCTTGTGAATGTCGTTGTTGTAAGCGATCACGTTGAACGACAGGCTCTGGTTGCGGTTGGCGGTGAACGTGGCCTGCAGGCCGGTGGTGATCATCTGGCAGTTCGTGGTGCTGACCACGCACACCTTGTAGGACGTGATCGGACGACCGCCACTGAACAGTGGGGCGTTCCAGGTGACCGTCAGGCGCGGCGTGCCACCGTCGCCACTGTTCACTGCCTTCACGTTGGTTGGGGGGTCTGGGTACCGCGACGGGCGTTCGGTGGGCGAGCTCACGCTCCATTCGCCCCAGCCACCGTTCGTAGTGGCCGAGTTCTGCGCCCGCACCTTGAACGTGTAGTCGGTGCCGTTCTGCAGCGCCGACGCGATGATCGTGGTGGCACCGGTGGTGGACAACGTCTGGCCACCGATCGCTATCTGGTACTGCTTGATCGGGCTGAAGTCCCCAGCGGTAGCCGGCGGCGCCCACGACATGAACAGTTTTCCGTCGCCGTAGTCGGTGAACACCGGGCTCACCGGCGGGTCGGGCACGCGGTCGGGCACCGCCGGGCTGGAGGCCAGGCTGCTCTCCCCCATGCCCAGTTCGTTCTCGGCCAGCACCGTGAAGTGGTAGGTGGTGGCGTTGGTGAGCCCGGTGAACTGACCGCCGGTGTTGGGGAACTGCATCTTCTTGCCGGTCACGTCTTCCGTGACCCAATAGGTCTTGAAAGCTCCACCCTGCATGTCGGCAGCGGTCCAGGTGAGGTTGACGACATGGTCGCCGACGCTCTCGATCCGTGGCACGCCCGGCGCTCGTGGCTTGCCCTTGACGACCACCGTGATCGTGCCTGAGGCCGTCTGATCGACCGCATCCTTGAGCGTGTAGGTGACGCGGAAGGTGCCCACCGTGGTGGACGTGAACTGGCAATCGCCGGAAGGCGTGCACGACACGCTGGCACCACCGTCGACCGTCGGATTCAACAACGTGAGCGGCCGGTCGGGGAACGGGTTGGTGGCCGGGGTGATCACGTTGGGCAGCTGGAACGAGGTGTCGCGCTCGGCGTTCTGGTCGGGGAAGCTCGCCGCCGCCGGTTGGCCCTTGTGAGTGGTGATCATGGTCACCAAGACCGTGTTCTCCACGGGAGCGAAGTTGCCGTCGGTGACGGTGAACTTCACCGGGATCCTCGTACCGACCGGGATCTTGGACCCCTCGGCCCTGTGGCTGACCAGGGTGATCTTGGAGCCGTTCTGAGCGATCTCGAGCCCACCGGCGCCGGCGTCGAGGAGAGCGAAGGTGAGCGGGTCGTTCTGGTCGTCGATCACCAACGGAGCGAGGTCGAAGACGACCTCCTCGTCCAACTGTGGCACCTCGACGTTGCCCTGCGACAGCACACGGGGCGCGGAGCTGGCAGTCACGCTGACCACCACCGGCAACGACGCCAGGCAGTTGCAGGTCTGGTCCTGACGCTGCTCCAGCGAGAACTGCGGCCGATCTGTCGCCTCGAACTGGATCGTCACCAGGAACGGCTTCTCAGCGGTGCCCGGCGGCGTGTAGGTGAACCCGTCGTTGCCCGGCAGCCGGCTCACCGCACCCTGACCGCCGACGATGGTCACTTCCGTGTCGGTGAGCAGCACCTGTGGATCGTCGTCGGGGTCCTTCACGATGTCGCTGAGCAGGATCGTCAGCGGTGCCGTCGCGTCGGCGGCGACCGGACGCGCCGCCGGGTCCTTGCCGGCGTCGGTGAGCACCGGCGGATGGTTCTCCTTGCCGGGCACACGGATCACCCCGATCGTGCTGGCACCTTCGCTGTCGGTGATGCGGTACAGCACCAACTGTGCGGTGAGCGTGAGCGGCACGGTCACCTTGCCATCGGACTCGACCGTGGCGATCTGCCCGACCGGAAGGGTGACGGCGAGCGGCTTCGAATCATCCGGATCGAAGTCGTTCTTCAACACATCCACCGTGACGGAATCACGCTGGGCGATGTCGGCCGCCTTGACGACGTCGGTGGTGGCCACCGGCGGCATGTTCGGTGCATCAGGGTCGGGGGTGACGCGGAGGTAGGCGTCACTCGGGTTCTTGCCGTCATCGATCCGATAGTGCTCGCTCAGCGTCGTGCCGTCGGTGGGCACCCTCACCTCCACCCTGCCGTGCTGGTCGGGCTTCGATTGATCGAGCACCTTGACCGCATCAGGGTGTTGCGGAGCCGACGTCTCCAGACCCTTGTCATCGAAGAACGGGTTCTCTGCCAGCTGCAGTGCGCTGTCCTGCGGAGACGTGTCGTTGGCAAGCAGCGGCACCGTGACGGTGCGACCGGGCTTGGCCCGGAGCACGTCGTCGTGGGCCTGGGGTGGCCAACCCTCGTTGTCGAGCACCACCACGGTGACAGTGCCCGTGCCGACGCCGTTGTACGCGTCGCGCACGCTGTAGGTGAACTGATCGTTCGGCGCCGAGCTCTGGCCGGCGGTGAACAGGATGACGTTGGGGTTCTGCGGGTCGACCTGCACCACGTTGCCCTGGGCCGCGCCCTGGAGACCGCCGAACGTCTCGAGGAGGATGACCGAATCGCCGTCGCGGTCGATGCCGAACGTGGGCACCTGCAAGCGCACCGTCGCATTTCGAACCGCGCGCAGCACCAGCGGCTTGGCGGTGGGCGGGTTGTTCGGGTTGGTGGTGACGGCGGGGAGAGCCGTGACGCGGATGGTGATCTCGCCGGTGGCCGGCTTGCCGTTGGCGAGCACCGAGTAGTGCAAAGTGTACGAGCCGGGCGTGCCGCCCTTGACGAACACGTTGCGGCCGGCGACCCACGCGACCAACGAGCCGGCCGCCTCCAACTTCAAGGACTCGTCCTGGAACACGTCGGTGAGCGCCACCGGGTCACCGTCGGGGTCGAGGTCGTTGGCCAGCACCGGAACAGCGGCGATGTCGCCGCTCCGCACCGACACCTGGTCGGCCGAGGGCACCGGCGGTTGATCGACCGTCGACGGCACGATCGTCACCGTGATCACGCCGTTCGCCCGGCGCGCATCGGCGTCGTTGGTCGCCTGCTCCTGCGTGGCAGCCCGCTCGGCGGCGTGGCCGTCAGCGATCGTGTAGTTGACGAAGAAGGGTCCGACCGGCGCCGCTCCATCGGGGCCCGGAACGACCTCCACCTGGACCAACCGGCGGTCGATGATGCTGGCCCGGATGGTGCCACCCGTGGTGTCAGCGGGTGCCTGCACATCGGTGATCGCCAGCACCTCGCCATCCGGGTCGACGTCGTTGGCCAGCACGTCGACGTTCACCACACGATCGGGACGCAGCTTCACCTTGTCGGGCACTGCGATCGGAGCGTGGTTCGTGCCGTCGGGCTTCAACACCACGAGCCGGATGGTTCCCCTCGTGGAGTCGGTGTTGTCGCTGGCCTCGTAATCCAGCGCATAGGTGCCGGCGGCGACGCCGGTGATCTCCAGCGCGGAACCCTGCACCGTGTTGACGCGATACCCGGTGGACTCGTTCGACCAATTCGGCACGAGCGTCAACTGATCCTCGTTGGGATCGGAGTCGTTGGCCAACGGGTACACCGTCCCTGTGGCACCTTCGACGAGCGTGATGAAGTCGTTGGAGGTGGCCGGGGGGATCGGCGAACCGGTGGGCTTCACCGTCACCTCCAACTGCTCCGTCGTGCTCGCCTGGCCATCACTCATCGTGACCGCCACGTTCTGCGGTCCGGCGGTGACACCGTTGGCCTCGTACCGGACCACGCCGTCGGGGGTGCTGCTCACCTGGCCGTGCTCGGGTACCGCCGCTGTCAACAGCATCTCGTCACCATCGGGATCCCACCAATCACCGGTGACGTCGTAGCTGATCGACTTGCCCTCCTCCACGACAGCACGCATGGTGCGGGTGGTGCCATCCGTCTTGGGTCGCAGCGCCGGCGGTGCATTCCTCACCGAGACGTCGTAGACGGACAGTGCCACCTGGGCAGCGTTCGCGGAGCGATGACCGCTGGAATCGTCGACCATGTAGGTGAACGACACCGGCTGGGGGCTGGTTGCGGCGCTCTTGACGAGTGCATCGCTCGGCGTGAACAGCAGGTGCTGACCGTTGTCGATGACGGTCAGTTGACCCCAATCACCACTGGCCGGCGTGAGGCTGTCGGCGGCAATGGCCAGCGGCTCGCAGTTGGGGTCGTCGTCGTTGTACAGCACGTCGACGATCGACTGCCGCGGTCGCACACCCAGCGCGTCGTCGCCGGCGTTCGGAGCCTCGCTGCCAC
>JBAVTH010000076.1:0-1517 GCA_049696035.1 Ilumatobacteraceae bacterium | reverse complement strand
GTCGGGCACCGGCACGGCCACCGAGTAGCTCCCGTCGGTGGCCAGCGACAGCTGGATCGAGCGCTCGGACAGCTGCACACCGCCGGCATCGAAGGTGGTCACCACCAGCCGGCCGGCCGCCGCCGGTTGGCCGAACATCCGCATCGTGCCCGAGAGCGTCAACGTGGACGGGTTGTCGTCGAAGTCGATGACCACGTTGCGAGCCTCGTTGGGCAGCACGTCGCTCTGCACGGACGAGTAGGTGTTGGCACCGTCGAGCGACTGCACCTCCACGGTGGCCGCGGTGGCACCGTCGGGCAGCACCAGCGTGGCCGAGTAGGCGCCGTTGGAAGCCCGCGGGAACACCTCCATCCGGATCGGCTGCGGTTGGCCGGGCACCGTCGCGAGCGCCCGTACTGCAACGAAGCCGTTGGACAGCGCTCCGTTGACCTGCGCCGTGCCACTCACGTTCAGCGTGGCCGGCGCATGCACGATGTCGAAGGTGGCGTTGGTCGAGCTACCAGGGGTGAGGCCGGTGACGGCGAGGTGCTCCTGCTCGAAGCCGAAGGTACCGACGAAGCCGACCAGGTCGACGTGGTCGGTGTTCCTCGGCAGGCTGACGGTGAACGAGTACGCACCGGTGCCCGCCTGCGGCATGACGGCCGGCGCCTTGAAGACCAGCTGCACGCCAGTGCCGTCGCGAGCGGTGACCCCCACCGATATCGGCCCGGCCAGCGCCTGGCCGGGTGCCTTGGTCATCGTGCCGCTCACCTGCAGCTGGACCGGCTGGTGCAGCACGTCGAACGTCAGCGTCTGACTGCCGTTCACGATGGCGCGCACGCCACTGCTCTGCCAGTCGGACGAGTACTCGCTGGCCTCCACGATCGCCTCGAAGCCGACCGCCCCCTCGGGCAGGGTACGAGTGATCGCGTAGCTGCCGTCGTCGGCGATGTTCACGAACACTCGGCTGGTGTAGACCAGGTCGCCGGCGGCGTTGACCGCTCGCAGGTTCAGACAGGCGCCGGCGGCCAGCTTCACGCCGCCGGTACGGAGCATCGTGCCGGTGAGCGTGACGGTCGGAGCGCTGAAGCCGCCGTCGAAGGTGAACAGGTTGGCACCGGGCACCAGCACGGGCACCTCCGCACGAGCGGTCTCACCGTTCTGGCCGAGGTAGGCGGTGAGCCTGGCCTTGGTGGAGGTGTGCGGCCCGGCCATCGTGAACGTGTACGAGCCGTCCAGCGACGACGGGGTGACCGTCGCGTAGGCCGTGTTGAAGCCGATGTAGCTGCCGTCGGGCTGGCTGAACTCGACGCCGATGCTGATCGGCCCGGGCAACGGCGCGCCGGTGGAGCTGTCGACGAGCGTGCCCTCGACGATGAGCACCGGAGGGTTGTGCACCACGTCGAAGGTCACGTTGTTGTCACCGCTGTGGACGGTGGGCACCTGCTGGAGGTAGGTCTCGGCGCCGACACCGATGTAGGCCAACAGGCGGGCGCTGGTGGCGAGGCGGCTGCCGGTGAACTCGGCGGTGTAGGCAC
>JBAVTH010000075.1:0-17535 GCA_049696035.1 Ilumatobacteraceae bacterium | reverse complement strand
CGTCACCGAGCCGGCGGCCGTCACCGAGCCGGCGGCCGTCGAGATCGCCGTGCATGCGCAACAGCTCACGAAGCGCTACGGCAACCTGTTGGCCGTCGACCGGCTCGATCTCATCGTGCCCCGCGGTTCCATCTTCGGCCTGATCGGCCCCAACGGTGCCGGCAAGAGCACCACGTTCGCGATGATGTCCACCCTCCTTCGCCCGACGTCGGGACGGATCACCGTGATGGGCGCCGACCCGGCGCACAAGCCGCGTACCGTCAGGCGCCGCATGGGTTACATGCCCGACAACCTCGGGGTGTACGACAACTTGCGCGTCGACGAGTACATCGAGTTCTTCGCGGCCTCCTACGGCATCCACCGCAGCGAGTGGCCGGCGCTCATCGACGGCCTGCTGGAGCTGGTGGACCTCGCCGTCAAGCGAACCGCAATGGTGAACTCGCTCTCGCGGGGCATGAAGCAGCGGCTCAGCCTCGCACGCGCGCTGGTGCACGACCCCGAGCTGCTGATCCTCGACGAGCCCGCCAGTGGCCTCGACCCGCGAGCCCGCGTCGAGCTGCGCGAGCTGCTCAAGACCCTCAACGGGATGGGCAAGACGATCGTGATCTCGTCGCACATCCTGGCCGAGCTCGAGGAGATGTGCACCGACATCGCCATCCTCGAGGCCGGCAAGCTGCTCGCCGCCGGTCCGCCGCGCGACATCCTCGAACGACTCGGTGGCGCCCGCACTGTGAGAGTGCGCTTCGCCACGGGCATCACGGAGTCGTTCACGGTGGCCGACGATGCCGAACAGACTGCTCTGCTGCGCCGCCTCCTGGTGGACGAAGGCCGCGAAGTCGTCGAGTTCGTGGAGGAGTCGGGCGGCCTCGAGCAGCTGTTCATGACCATCACCGAGGGGATCGTGCAATGATCAACCCCGTCCTCGGTCGCGAGCTGCGCGAGCGCATGCGAACCGGCCGCGCGTTCGTCGTCATCAGCATCTTCCTCGCCCTGCTGATCCTCACCGTGTACCTGGTGTACCAAGGCACCAGCACCACCGGCGAGATCCAGAGCGACCTCGCACGCCAGACCCGTTTGGGCCGCGACCTCTACGAGTGGGTGCTGTTCGTCATGCTCGCGCTCGTGCTGTTCTTCGTGCCCGGCCTCACTGCCGGAGCGATCGCCGGCGAACGCGAGCGGCAGACGCTGCTGCCGCTGCAGGTGACGTTGCTGCGGCCACGCAGCATCTTCGTCGGCAAGGTGCTGGCGGCGATGAGCTTCCTCGTGCTGCTGCTGGTGGCCAGTCTGCCGGTGATGATGGTCGCCTACTTGCTGGGTGGCATCCGGGTCATCGACGGGGCCAAGGGGCTCGGCATCGTATTCCTCGTAGCCGTGCTGCTCACGGTGATGATCGCGGCACTCAGCTCCCTCACCAAGCGGGTGCAGACAGCCACGCTGGTGTCGTACGGCTTCACCGCGTTGATCATCCTGCTCGGCCCACTGCTCTACTTCACGATGCGCGTGGCCGATGGCAGCGACGGCAACGACCTCGAGAACCCACCTGCGGTCCTGCTCACGTTCAACCCCATCGCAGTGGTCGCCGATGCAACCGCGGGAGAGAACGCCACCGACACGGGGAACCCGCTGCGCTGGTCGCGCAACGAGCTCGTGAAGGCGAAGTCGTACAACGGCGATTCCTGGGTCGCCTGGTTCCCGGCGGATGACCTCGGCGCCCAGTTCCGCATCCTGAACAGCGGTCGCGACGGCTTCCCGGCCTGGGCCGTGGGCAGCATCATCCTGTGCGCCGTCGCCGGCGGCATGTCGCTGCTGGCGATCCGGCGCCTGCGCACGCCGGCGGAGACGGAACGATGAACCGTTCGCTGCACTCCCTCTTCCGAGCCGTGCGCCGGAGGCTGCGACTTGCCTGGGCGGTGGCCACTCTGCAGCTCGTCGCTCCGGTCGTGGCGGCCGGGGCGCTCGCACTCGTGCTCGCCGGCCGCACCTTCGACCTGCCGTGGGCCGAGCCGGCGGCGCTGTGGCTCGCCGTTGCGTCCGTTGCGTCCGTCGCCGGGTACGCCACGTTCTGCAAGGTGCCCGACATGTTGGTCGCACGAGCTGCCGATCGCGGGTTGCACACTCGCGACGCGTTCGCCACCTCGCTCGAGCTCGCCGGACACGACGACGACTTCGCCGAACGCGTCCGACACCGAGCCGACGAGCTCGCCGCCGTCTCCGCACCCAAGGAGGCCGTTCGCTTCCGTCTGCTGCGCAAGCCCACCGGCATCGCTGCGGCCATCGCACCAGCGGCTCTGCTGCTGGCGCTGATCGCCAATCCACAGGACGCGCTGCGCCAGCAGCGGGCCCAGGACGAGGCGGCGATCGAGGCGACGGCGGACGTGGTGAAGGCCGAGGCCGACCGCCTCGCACAGCAGCCCGATGGCGCCGCGGCGGCGGAACGGTTGCAGCAGCTTGCCGAGGAGCTGGCCAAGGCCGACACGCTGGAGAAGGCCGATGAGCTGCTCGACAAGGCGGCTGCCGAACTGCGCCAGCAGGTGGGCGACGACCTGCTCTCCAAGAAGGCCGCCACCGAGGGTCTGCAGCGCAGCTTGGAGAACTCGCCGTTGCCCGGCGCCAGCAGCGACCAGAGCGTGCAGGAGCAACTGCAGGCGATGTCGGCGGAGCTGCCGAGCATGACTGAGGCGCAGCTCGCCGAGGCCGCTGCGCGACTCGACGACCTGGCCGCAACGCAAGATGCGGGAGATCCGGCCACGGCCGATCAGCTGAGCCAGGCCGCCGACGCGCTGAGGGAGGGCGACATCGCCACAGCCCAGGCCCGTCTGGGCGAAGCGGGCCAGGCCAGCGCCCGGGCCTCGTCCGATGCGGCATCGCAAACTGCTGCCGGCGACGCCGCGCAGTCGGCCTCCGATGCCGCCGACCAACTGGCCAAGGCCCGCGACGGCAACTCACCGGCAGGCAGTGGCCAGGGCTCGGGCCAGGGCAACGGTGAGGGCAAGGGTGAGGGTTCCGGTTCGGGGTCCGGCCAGGGGAAAGGTTCCGGGTCAGGTTCCGGCTCGGGTTCCGGGTCAGGATCCGGCTCCGGTCAGGGTGGTGGGGGCGGGGGCAGTCCGTCGGGCAACGTGCAAGGTGGTGGCGGCGGTTCGACCACCGGCGGACAGGGCGGGAAGGGCACCGGCGCGGGCCACACTCCCGGCTCCGGCGGGCCCGACACCAGCACGATCTTCGACCCCGCTCATGGCACGGGCGGAGAAACCGAGACCGTGGGAGGCGGCACCGGCAGTGGCGAGGGCGGAACGATCGGAAAGACGAACGGCCAGACCAACGACGGTTCCTCGAACGTGCCGGTGGCCGACGTCATCGACGACTACAGCCGTCAGGCCACCGACGCGATGAACAACCCCTCGGTACCACCATCGGTGCGAGCGCTCGTGCTCGCCTACTTCAACCAGCTGCAAGGAAAGAACTGATGGCGCAACACGACCCACTCCCAACGCACGGCAACTCGACGGGCGCCGGCCTCACGGTCTCACCCGAGCGGTATGCGGAGATCGCCGGTGAGATCGAGCGCGAGGTCGGCAAGGTGATCGTGGGCCAGGACCAGCTGGTGCGCACCGTCGTCACCTGCCTGCTGGCCGAGGGGCACGCACTGCTCGAAGGCGTGCCTGGGCTGGGCAAGACGATGCTGTTGAAGGCGTTGTCCCAGGCAGTCGACCTTCCGTTCAGCCGGGTGCAGTTCACCCCCGACCTGATGCCCGCCGACATCGTCGGCACCCAGGTGCTGGAGGAGGACGAGCGTGGTCACAAGACCTTCCAGTTCCGCCCGGGGCCGGTGTTCGCCAGCTTCGTGCTGGCCGACGAGGTGAACAGGGCCACACCGAAGACGCAGTCGGCGCTGTTGGAGGCGATGCAGGAACGCGCCGTCACCGCCGGCGGCGCCACGCGAGCGCTCCCGCGCCCGTTCCTGGTGATGGCCACCCAGAACCCGCTGGAGATGGAAGGCACCTATCCCCTGCCCGAGGCACAACTCGACCGCTTCCTGCTGAAGGCACAGGTGCCCTTCCCGAGCGCCGACGACCTGGTCACGGTGCTCGAACGCACCACCGGCAGCCACTCGGTCACGCTGCACACCGTGGCGGATGCGCCCACCCTGCTGGCGATGATCGAGCTCACCCGACAGGTGCCGATCGCCCGCCACGTCCTGCGTCACGCGGTCGATCTCGTGGTCGGCACCCATCCCGACCAGGCCGGCACACCGGATCTCATCCGCCGCTACGTTCGCTTCGGCGCTTCCCCGCGCGCGGCACAGGCCATGGTGCTCGCCGGCAAGGTGACCGCACTGCTCGACGGTCGCCCCAACGTCGCCATCGCCGACATCCGCTCGGTGGCGCTGGGCGCCCTGCGACACCGGCTGGTCGTCGGCTACGAGGCCACCGCCGATGGCGTCGACGCCGAGCAACTCGTCGGCGCCCTTCTCGAGAGCGTGAAGGAACCTGCAGCGGGGATGCGCGGCGCGCCGTGACCCCTCTGCTCGATCCGCGACTGCTCACTCAGCTGGAACGGCTGCAGCTGCGCACGCGCCGCCGCCTTGCCGGGCGCTTCGCCGGCGAGCATCGCAGCACTCGCTTCGGCAACTCCCTCGACTTCGCCGATCAACGTGAGTACCACCCCGGCGACGACTACCGCCGCATCGACTACGCCGTCTACGCCCGCACAGGGCAGCTGTTCATCCGCCTGTTCGAGGCGGAGGACGACCTCCATCTGCGGATCCTGCTCGATGTCTCGGCGTCGATGGGGCATCACGACAAGCTGCAGCAGGCCAAGCGGCTGGCCGCGGCCATCGGGTTCCTCGCGCTGACCCGCCGAGATTCCGTCACCTTGCACCTGGAACCCGCGTTGCGCCCGCCGCAGCGATTCAGCGGCAGGCACGCGATCACCGCGCTCTTCCGTTCGCTGGAGACCATCGAGCCCACCGGCAGCACCGACCTTCGCTCGGCGGCCGCCGACGTGTTGGCCCGGCCGGGCCCGGCGGGCGCCACCGTGGTCATCAGCGATCTGCTCACTCCGTCGTGGGAGCCGGCCATCGACCGGTTGCCGGCGCGAGGCGGCGACGTCACCGTCCTGCACGTACTGGCCGCGGAGGAGATCTCCCCGACGATCATCGGCGACCTCGACGTGGTCGATGCCGAGTCCGGCGAGCACGTGCCCGTCAGCCTCAGCCACGACAGCGTCAAGACCTACCGCGAGGTGGTCGAACGGTGGTTGGCCGAGGCCTCGGCACGATGCCGCAGTCGCGGCGCGGCCTATCAGCAGGTGATGGCCGGCGACCCGATCGAGGACGTGGTGCTCAAGGGTTGGCGGGAGCACGGAGTGGTGAGGTGACTGCGTTCTCGATGTCGTTCGCCAACCCGGCAGGTTTCGCACTGCTCGGGCTGGCCCTGCCGGTGGTGCTGCTGCACATCCTGCGGCCGCGGCGGCAGGCCGTGACCGTCAGTTCCACGTTCCTGTGGCGGTCGATCGAGCGGCCGGTCAGCAGCGCCACACCGTGGCAGAAGCTGCGCTGGAGCCTGCTCTTGTTGGCGCAGTTGCTGGCCGTCGCGTTGCTGGCCGTCGCAGTCGCCCGCCCGGTGCGTCTGGAAGCCGCCGCGCTCAGCGAGCACACGGTGTTCATCATTGATGCCTCGGGCTCGATGGCCGCGCTCGACGGCACACCCGATCGGTTGCAGCAGGCGGTCGATCGAGCTGTCGAGTTGCGCAAGGAGGTTCCCAGCGGCGGCATCGCGTCGATCGTGATCGCTTCCGAGCGGCCTCGCGTGGTGCTGACGGCCAGCGATGATCCTGCAGCGTTCACGTCCGCCCTGCGCACCGTCGAGACGACCACCGGCCACCCGGACTTCGCAGGCGCCTTCTCGCTCGCCGAGAGCCTCGACACCAGCAGTGCCGACATCGGGTTCGTACTCATCGGCGACGGCGGTCTCACCAACGACGAAGAGAAGCTGATGCCACCGGGCACCCGCTACGAGAAGGTCGGTTCGCAGAACACGAACCGGTCGGTCGCCCGTGTCGATGTCGAGGCGCGCGGCAGCGGGTTGCACGCTCGGGTGACCGTGCGCAACTTCGGCGACACCGATGTGACCCAGACGCTCCGGCTCGATGTCGACGGGGCGACGGCTGCGGAGCAGGCCATCCAGATCGGGGCCCGCGGCACCACCATCGTCGATGCCGACCTTCCCCCGGGCGATCGTGTGGAGGCCTACCTCGATGGTGGCGACCTCCTCGCAGCCGATGACGTCGGTGTCGCGGTGGGCGCGCGGCGCCCGGACCTGAAGGTGCTGATCGCCGGCGACACCCGCTTCTGGCAGGAGCTGTTCACCTCGATGCCCGGTGTCGAGGTGAGCGTCGCCGAGGTAGCCGACGGAGCGTCGGCCCCCGACGGCGACGGCTACGACGTGGTGGTCTACTCCGGCGTCAGGGTGCCGGCGGCGCCGAAGGCGTCGTTCCTCGCAGTCGCCTCGCCCGCAGGAGTGGCGGGCATCACGGTCACCGGCGTGGTCGAAACCCCCGCCGTCACCCTGCTGCGCAGCGACGATCCCCTGCTCGCCGACGTCGACCTCACCCAGGTCGCCATCGGCCAGGCCCTGCGCGTCGCGGCCGACCCGACCGTCGATGTCCTCGTCGCCGGCGAGAACGCACCGCTGCTGCTGCGCGGCGAGGCCGCGGGGCACCGGTTCGCGTTCCTCACGTTCGCACTCTCGGATTCGAACCTGCCGCTCCAGGTCGCCTTCCCGATCCTCGGCGACCGTCTGCTCACCGAGCTCAGCGGCACCGCACTGGCCACCGCATCCATCGAGGTCGGCACCGCCTTGCCGATCGATCCGTCCACCGCCGGCACGGCTGTCGGCCCCGACGGTCAGGGTCGTTCCTTCGCAGTCGGCGACCCGACGCTGACGGCCAGCGACCCGGGCTTCTGGATCATCCAGGTGGAGGGCCAGAAGGACCGGCTGGTAGCGGTCAACGCGGCCGCCGACGAGAGCGACATAGCCCCGCGCGACACCCTCGTACCACCGGCCGACGACGCCGCCCGGCTGATCACACCGGCGCGCACGCAACACTCCCTGCTGCCGTGGGTGATCCTGCCCTTGCTGGCGTTGCTGCTGCTGGAGTGCTGGTTGGCGTGGCGCAAGCTCGGCGTCGGCCGCGCGCAGTGGCGCGTCGCTGTCGGCGCCCGCATCGCGGTGGCGGTTCTCCTCGTCGGCGCGCTGATGGCGCCGTCGATCCGTCGATCCAGCGACCGAGTCGCGACGGTCTTCGTGCTCGACGGATCGGCGTCGCTGGGTCCGGCCGGCGATGCGGCCGCTCTCGACTGGCTCGACGAGTCGCTGGCGAAGCGACCCGACGACGCACTCAGCGCTGTCGTCGTGTTCGGCGGTGACGCCCGACTCGATCGGGTGCTCGAGCAGTCCTCCACGTTCGACGGCCCCGCCGTGGTCGTCGACGAGAGCGCCACCGACATCGCCACCGCGTTGCGCCTTGGAGGTGCCGTGCTCCCCTCGGATGCGAAGCGACGCGTCGTGATCATCAGCGACGGACGCGCAACCAGTGGCGACGCTGTTGCCGAGGCACAACAGTTGGCAGAGGACGACGTGCAGATCGATGTCCACACGATCGACACCGCAGTGGGTGCGGATGCCGCGGTGCTCAGCATCGACGTGCCTCGGCTCGCCCGAGTCGGCGACGCGATCCAGGTCGACGTGAACGTGATCGCCACCCAGCCGGGCGCGGCGACGGTGGTGCTGCGGCGCGACGGCGAGGATGTGGGCAGCCAGAAGGTCGATCTGGCGGCGGGCGCGAACGTGGTCACGTTCACCGACAACGCTGGCGACACCCCTGCTGCGGTGCTGCGCTATCAGGCCGTTGTCACCAGCGCCGGAGACGGACAACCGAAGAACGACGCTGCCTTCGCCGCCGTCCCGGTGGACGGGCCGGCGAAGGTGCTCGTCGTCGAAGGCGCCACTGGCGAGGCCGACACGATCAAGGCGGCGATGGAGGCCGGCGGCATCGGCACCAGGGTCATCGGTCCGGCCGAACTGCCCGACGTGCAACAGTTGGCCGCCTACGCGGGCGTGGTGCTGGTCGATGTTCCCGCGACCGCGTTCACCGGCGAGCAGATCGATGCCCTCGGAGTGGCTGTTCGCGACCTCGGCCGCGGCCTGGTGACGATCGGCGGCACCCGCAGCTACGGCGTGGGCGGCTACCGCGAATCCCCGCTCAGCGACCTGCTGCCCGTCGACAGCGAGATCCTCGACCCCAAGCGCCGCAAGACCGTCGCCGAGGTGCTCTCGATCGACACCTCCGGCTCGATGGCCGCCTGCCACTGCGACAGCGGCGTCATGAACTCCAACGTGAACCAGGGCGGCGTCAACAAGACCGACATCTCGCGGGCCGCCGCCGAGCGCACGATCGAAGCACTCACCCAGAGCGACCAGATCGGCGTGATGGCGTGGACCGCCGGCACGAGCTGGGTCATTCCCCTGCAAACGCTGCCCTCGCAGGACGTGATCGACGAAGGCCTTGGCCGGCTGCGCCCCAACGGCAACACGAACCTGATGGTCGCGCTCGACGAGCCTGCCGACAAGCTGCTGGCCAGCAACGCAGAGCTGAAGCACATCATCGTGTTCACCGACGGCTTCACCGACGTCGCGCTCATCGATCAGCTGGCTGATCGTGCCGCCGAGCTGTACGACGAGAGCGGCATCACCGTGTCGGTGCTGGCCACCGGTGAGGGTGCCGCGCCGTCGTTGCAGAAGGTGGCAGTCGCCGGGCATGGCCGCTACTACCCCGGCACGAACCTGGCCGATGTCCCCCAGATCATGGCCGAGGAGGCCGTCATCGCCAGCCGCGACTTCATCAACGAGGGCGAGTTCCTCCCCGAGGTCACGTCCAACGATCCGGTCGTGGCGCCGCTCACCGAATCACCGGCCTTGCTCGGCTACGTGGCCACCACCGCCAAGCCGGAGGCCTCGACGCTGCTGCGCATCGGACCCGATCGCGACCCCTTGCTCGCGTCGTGGCAGGCGGGCCTCGGAAAGGTGAGCAGCTGGACCAGCGATGCCAGCGCCGCCTGGTCGCAGCGCTGGGCGAACTGGACCGGCTACGTCGACTTCTGGAGCCGAGTGGTGAAGGGCACGTTCCAGCAGGGCGACTCGGCGGGCGCCGCCCAGGCACAGGTGGCCGACGGCCGGCTGCACATCACCGTCGAGGGCAGTGGCAACTTCCCCGACGGGGCAACAGCGATGTCGACAGTGGCCGGCCCCGACGGGCAGCGCTACGAGGTGCCGCTCGACCGTGTCGGTGGCAACCGGTTCGAGGCGCAACTGCCGGCCACCCGCAGCGGCACCTACGCCGTCGGTGTCAACGTCACCTCCGATGGGGCCACGGTCCTGGCCAGCAGCACGCTGGCCAGCGAGAGCTACCCGGCCGAGTACTCACCCGGGGAGTCCGACGGTGCACTGATGGCTCGCCTGTCCACCGAGACCAACGGACGCGGGGAGATCGGTGCCGGTGAGGCATGGGACGGCAATGGCCTCACAGCGGGCTTCCGCCGCCTTGCCCTCGCCGGACCGTTCTTGCTCCTGGCGGCTCTGCTGTGGCCACTGGCCGTCGCGCTCTCCCGGTTGTCACTGCGCGGCGCCACCGTTGCCGGTGCCAAAGGCGGGTTGGCCACCACCGGGCGCCGGCTGCGCCGTGCACTCCCCAGGCTGGGCTCACCGGACCCCGACAACGCGCCGGCGCCCCGGCCCGGGCGCGTCTCGCCCACGACGCCGCCGGCTCAGCGACCGTCGCCGCCCACCACCAAACCCGACGGTTCTGCGGTCGGGAAGCAGACGGCGGCAGTCAACGAGCTGCTGGCGAAGAAGCGTGCCCGGCAGGCGGGCGGCGACGACGGCGCCAATCAGGACTGAGCGCGCCGACAGCGGTCAGCAGCGCCCCGCACCACACGGCCCACATCAGCGGGCGTTGGCGAACCACCAGCCGCACGAAGCCGGCATCGTTGGCACTCAGCAGCGTCACCTGCACGTCGCGCCACGGCCGGCTGAACACGGCGGTCTCCGCCAACACGCCGCCCCGCTCGGGGTAGGCCACGAGCGAGGGCCGCATCGCGACCCCCTCGACGGTGACCGAGGCGACCACCGCCTGCACGTCGGGGCGGGGCCCCGGCTCGACGGCTACACCGTGGCCCGTCAACGACAGCCCGGCGGCAGACACCGTCTGCTCCGGCCCGACCCCGACCTGCTGTTCCCGATCGAACGTGGTGGCTGCGATGCCGATCACGAGGACGAGCACCCCCACGTGCACCAGCCGCGCCCGGGGCGTGCGCAACCTGGCCACGAGGAAAGGCAGCGCGACCAACGCCACCGGACCCACCGTGCGCGAGAAGAACGCACCGCGCACTGCGGCCGGCCGGCCCCCGAACAGGTCGGCCACCAGTGGTGCCAGTGTGCCGGCGGCGACCAGCAGCAGGACCGCCGTTGCCGCCACCACCGGCACCGGCACCGGCACCGTCGAGCTGCCGGAGCGCGGCGGACCCGCCGAATGCCGGGAGAGCGCCACGACTGCCATGGCGCTGGCTGCCGTGACGACCGACAGGGTCCACCCGACACTGGCTCGCTCGGCGAAGCCGTGAATGGACGGTGTCGCGCCCGACCGCACCAGGCAGGCACCGAGCAAGGTGAACCCCCACGGCAGCACACCGAGCCGAGGCCGAGCCGGCAGGTGCAGCGCTACCACGGTCGCCAGCCAGACGAGCAGCGACGTGTTCTCCACCGGGTCCCACGCCCAGTAGCCACCCCAGCCCTGCTCGACGTAGCTCCACAGTCCGCCCAACGCCATCGCAAGGGTGATCAGGCCGAGCGCGCGGCGCAACCAGCGAGTGGGGTCACCTCCGTCGAGCATCGTCATCGCCGCCGCCAGGCTGCACGCCAGGCCCACGTACAGCAGCGGCGGGTGCACTGCCATCGCAGGGTGCTCCAGGATCGGTGTCAACCCGAAGCCGCGCAGCGCCGGCGCTGCAAGACGGTCGAACGGGCTGGCCCAGACGAGGTCGACCATCGCCAGCGAGGTCACGGTGACCGCGCCGAACCACAACACCGCAGGCCGGCGCAGCGACCTGGCCGAGACCGAGGCCAACAGGCCGACCACACCGGCGAACAGCAACAACGAGCCTTCGCTGCCGCCCCACACACCCGCCAGGCGGTAGTACCACGGTGCGTCGCGACGACTCTGCCCGGCGACGTAGCTCCACTGCAGCTCGTTGTGCAGGAAGGCCAGCGCGAGGCGGCCGATGGCGACCCAGATGACGGCCGTGACGGCCCACAGAGCATTGCGGGCAGCGGTGTCGGGACGCACCCGGACAGTCTCCTACGCGTTCGCCCACACCGGGGTGCACGCGCCGGCCGGCACTAGGCTGCCGACCAGTTCCCGATGCGTTCGAGCACCGAGTCGTCGCCCAGCCGGCCGCACAGCCCGGCCAGCGCCTGCCGATTCGCTCCTCGCCACTCCAGGTCGGCGAGCGACGAGCGCACCGGCAGGTCGGTGCGCAGGCGGGACAGATCGCGGCACAGCAACGTCTCGTCGTGTCGCTCGCGCAGCATCGCCGCCAACCGTTCGGCACCGCGCACCTTCACCGTCCAGGAGGCCGCGTCGAGCGGGATCGCGTCGAGGCTGCCGTAGGCGCCCAACAGCGACGACGCGGACCTGACGCCCCACCCAGGCACGCCAGGCAGCCCGTCGCTGCGATCACCGATCAGAGCGAACAGGTCGGGGATCTGGGCAGGGGCGACACCCCAGCGGGCGCACACTGCGACCTCATCGGTGACCACTTTGCGGATGCGGTCGAGCACGACGACCCGTTCTCCGATCACGCACTGGTCGAAGTCGTTGTCGTTGGCGCAGATGACGACCTGATCGACCGACTCGTCGGCTGCGAAGCGTGCTGCGGCGGTGGAGAGCATCTCGTCGGCCTGATACCGACCCGTCGGCCACAGCGTCAGGCCGAGCGCGCGCGTGATCTCCGCCGCCAGCGGGGCCTGGGCGCCGATCAACGCCTCGTTGCTCGAACCGCTGCCGGGCGGGGCCACGACCGAGTCGAAGGCAATGGCCACGTGGCTCACGTCGGGTTGCCGCAGCAGCGAGACGAACGTAGCCAGGAGCGCGCGGGCTGCGCCGACCTCGCGCCCACCGTGTTGCGCCCGCGGCGCACCATGAAAGCAGCGGAACAGCTCGAAGGTGCCGTCGACGAGATGCACCTTCACGGCTGCGACTGCAGTTCCTCAGAAGAGACGAGCCGTGAGCTTCTTGCGATAGACGGCGGTGCGCGGGTCGTCGGGCCCCATCAGCTCCAGCAGATCGACGTACTGCTGGCGTGCATCCTCGTCGGCCTTGACCGAGTCGAGCAGCGCAGTGAGGGTAGCCTCGTGGTCGTCGTCGGGCGCCACCTGCACGCGAGCCTTTGCCGCCGTGTGTCGTGTGCGGTCGGATTCGGGGATGCGAGCCAGGAACTGCAGTGCCAGCTCGTTCTCGCCGCGGGCGATGAGCAGCTCGGCGAGGCCGATGATCGCGTCTTCGTTGCCGGGCTCGATCTCCAACGCTGCCCGGAAGGAACCCTCGGTGCCTTCGGCCAGCAGCGCCGCCAACGTGGCCTCCCCCTCGGTGGGCAGCAGCGAATCGACGAACTGCTGCACGATGTGCTCGGGGTAGGCACCCATGAAACCGTCGACGACGGCACCGTTCTTGAGCGCGTACACGGCGGGTATCGACTGCACCTCGAACGCCTGCGAGATGGCCGGGTTCTGATCCGTGTCGACCTTGACCAGCACGACCTTGCCGGCGGTGGCGTCGACCACTTTCTCGATGATCGGACCCAGTGTGCGACAGGGACCGCACCAGGGCGCCCAGAGATCGACGATGACCGGCACCTCGTGCGAACGGTCGATGACTTCGGTCTGGAACGTTGCGTCGGTGACGTCGATGGCCATGGGCGGCACGATATCGCTGAACAAGGGTCGGTGACAGCGAAGGGCGGTACGGTACGGATCGATGAGTTCTGTGCATGGCCTCGACGTTCCCGCAGTGAGCAACTGGCTGCAGGCCAACGTCGTGGGGGCGTTCGCCCCGTTCACGTTCGACGTCATCGCCGGTGGTCACTCGAACCTCACGTTCAAGGTCACCGGCTCCGACGGCGCCCGTTTCGTGTTGCGCCGGCCGCCGCTGGGGCACGTGCTCGCGAGCGCACACGACATGGGTCGCGAACATCGCATCATCAGCGGGCTGCAGCGCTCGGCCGTGCCCGTCGCACCCGCACTGGGCTTCTGCGACGACCCGGCGGTCAACGACTCGCCCTTCTACGTGATGGGCTTCGTCGACGGCCACGTGCTGCGCGACCGGGCTGCCACCGAGGCGGTGCTCACCCCCGCTGCACGGCGCACAGCCAGCGAGTCGCTGGTCGACACGATGGTCGCCATCCACTCCGTCGACCTCACCGCTGCCGGCCTCCACGAGCTGGGACGCCACGAAGGGTACATCGCCCGCCAGCTCAAACGTTGGTACGGCCAGTGGAACCAGCAGAAGACCCGAGAACTGCCGGCAGTCGATCGCGTGCACGACGAGCTGTCGCGACGCATCCCAGAGCAAGGCTCGGCGACGATCGTCCACGGCGACTACCGGCTCGACAACTGCATGGTGGGCAGCGACGGGCACGTGATGGCGGTGCTCGACTGGGAGATCTGCACGCTCGGCGATCCGCTCGCCGACCTGGGTCTGCTGCAGGTGTACTGGACCGGGCCGGATGATGCGGCGTCGGCCTGGACTGGCTCCGCGACTTCGGCCGAAGGCTTCTACAACCGGGCGCAGCTGGCCGAGCGGTACGCGCAGGTGAGCGGCCGCGACCTCACCCAGCTCCCCTTCTACGTGTCGTTCGCCTACTGGAAGCTGGCCTGCATCCTGGAAGGCGTCTACGCCCGCTACGCGGGTGGCGCGCTCGGCGCCCGCGATGCCGCCGAGCTCGAGCCGTTCAAGCTGCAGGTCGACGGCGCCGCGGCTTCCGCCGAACAGATGCTGGAGCAGGTCCTGTGAACCCGCGCTACGAACTGCACGGCGAGCTACCCACGCTCGACCGGCCGGTGCTGGTGGTGCACCTCAGCGGCTGGATCGATGCAGGCGGCGCTGCTGCAGCCGCCATGGCGGCTCTCGATGCGGCGTGCAACACGAAGGCAGTGGCCACGTTCGACGGCGACACCTTCATCGACTACCGGGCGCGCCGCCCGACGATGGAGCTGCGCGAGGGCGTGAACACACGCCTCATCTGGAGCGACATCGAGCTCAAGGCCGGCGCCGACGACAACGGCTATCCAGTGCTCACGCTGGTGGGGCCCGAGCCCGACTCCCAGTGGCGCGCGTTCGCCAGTGCGGTCACCCAGCTGGCCGTGCAACTCGGCGTGTATCAGATGGTGGCGCTCGGGTCGTATCCCTTCGCCTCGCCCCACACCAGGCCGGCGCGCCTGTCCAGCAGCTCACCCTCGGCCGATGTCGTCGAGCAGTTGCCCTACCTGAAGAACTCGGTCGACGTACCTGCCGGCATGAGCGCAGTGCTCGAGCACGCATTGACGGAGGCCGGCATCGCCTCCCTCGGCCTGTGGGCCCAGGTGCCGCACTACGTGAGCGGTATGGACTATCCGGCGGCGTCTGCTGCGCTGCTCGACGGCCTGCGCGAGGTCACCGGGGTCACCGTCGACAGCAGTGAGCTGACCGGTCAGGCCGAGTTGCAGCGCCAGCGGATCGACGCGCTGGTGAGCGGGAACGACGAGCACCAGGCCATGGTGCGACAGCTCGAATCGGCCTACGACCAGGCCGAGCAGCAGACGATCGAGATGGATCGGGCGATCAGCGATCTACCCAGCGGTGACGAGCTGGCCGCCGAGTTCGAACGCTTCCTGCGCGACCAGGGCGAGTAGCCCGCTCTGTCAACGCTGGCCTCAGAACTGCAGCAGGTTGTCCTGTTGCACCACGACGGTGGACGAGATCCCCGGCTTGGTGCTGGTGAGGGTGGCGATCATCAACGACCCGTCGGCGGCCGCCGCCGACACCGTGAGCACCGCCGACCACGGCCGAGCAGTGGCCAGGGACTGGTCGTTCTCCACATGCGCCTTGAACGCCGTCGCCGCGCTCGCCGCCATCGCCGGAGTGGCGTACTGGAGTGCGATCGTGACCGTCGAGGTCTCGCCCTGGAACGTCTCTCCCAGGCCGGCCAGCGTCCAGCTCTCCCCGCCCGCCGGCGCCACCAGCACGCCGTTCACGATGCCGCCCTTGTCCAGGGCGCCCGCCACCGCCGAGTAGTTCGAGTCGTCGCCCAACGAGGGCGCCGCGTCGCCGGCCGCGGCGATGCACGCCTCGACCGAAGGAGTGGTGCGCCCCCAGTACAACGTGTCGCCCATGATCGCCATGCGCAGGGGCTGCCCGATGCGACGAATCGGTGACACGCTCCCGAAGTCGCCGCCGTCGTCGCCCAACGACAGGTACGTGACCCCGTCCACGCTGTTCTCGACCAGCTGGTCGCCGCCGGGCGACGCCGCCAGCCCCTTGCGGATCTCGCCCGCCTTCATCGTGCCGACGAGCACGGCCACGTTGTCGGGCAGTTCTCCGAACTCCAGCGAGGCCTCGATCTGGCGGGTGTCGAAACCGGCATAGCGGGCGAAGTCGGGCTCGAGCATCCCAGTGCCGACGGCATCCGGCAAGAAGAGCCGAGTGGACGACTTGTCGAACAGCAATCGAACGTCGTCCTCGAAGGTCTTCGGGCGCTCACCATCACGCAGGCTGCGCAGGTTGCTGTAGAACACCGGGCGAGCCCGCGTGTCGGCAGTGTCGGGCACAGCGCCCAGCAGGCCGGCGAACGTCGGCCCGTCGCCCTTCGTCGACGAGCTCGACTTCGAATCACTGCAAGCACCGATCCACACGAACAAGACCGACATCACCACCATGACGCGCTTCATGCGGTGCGACAGTAGCTCGCCTCATGCCGTCGAGGTGCCAATGGCTACGCTGCCCAGCGAGCTCGAAGGAGGGCCCATGAAGGTCGATGGTGGCATCGGAACGAACCTGCACAGCGCCGGCGCACAGGCCAAGGAGCTGGAAGAGGCCGGGTACAGCGGCGCATGGACGGCGGAGACCAGCCACGACCCGTTCTTCCCGCTGCTGCTCGCCGCCGAGCACACCGAGACGCTGGAGCTCGGCACCTCGATCGCCGTGGCGTTCGCCCGCAACCCGATGAACCTCGCGAACATCGGCTGGGACCTGCAATCGTTCTCCAAAGGGCGTTTCGTGCTCGGCCTGGGCAGCCAGATCAAGCCGCACATCACCAAGCGCTTCAGCATGGAGTGGAGCCACCCGGCGCCACGCATGCGCGAGATGGTCATGGCCATCCGCGCGATCTGGGACACCTGGGAGAACGGCACCCCGCTCGCCTTCCGCGGCGACTTCTACACCCACACCCTGATGACACCGTTCTTCACTCCCGAGCGAGCCGAGCTTGCCGGCTTCGGGGTGCCGAAGATCTTCCTCGCCGGTGTCGGCGAGCTGATGACCGAAGTCGCCGGCGAGGTGTGCGACGGGTTCATCTGCCACGGCTTCACCACCGAGAAGTACCTCCGCGAGGTCACCCTGCCGGCGCTCGCCCGCGGCCGCGCGAAGGCCGGCAAGACGATGGAGGGCTTCGAGATCGTCGGCCCGTCGTTCGTGGTCACCGGCAACACCGACGAGGAGATGGCGGCCGCGATCACCGGCACGCGCCAACAGATCGCGTTCTACGGCAGCACCCCCGCCTACCGCAACGTGCTGGAGGTTCATGGGTGGGGTGGCCTCCAGGACGAGCTCAACGCGTTGTCCAAGCTGGGCAAGTGGGCGGAGATGGGCGAGCTGATCACCGACGAGATCCTCAACACCTTTGCTGTCGTGGGTGGAGCGGAGTCGATCGCGCCGGAACTGCAGCGACGCTACGGCGACATCATCCAGCGGATCAGCTTCTACGCCCCCTACAAGAGCGATCCGGAGCGTTGGGCCGGCGTGATCGCCGCCCTCAAAGCAGCCTGACCGCTCACCCGGCACGCATGGCAGCGACAGCAGGACGGCCGCACCCGACGTTCGGCGAGAGAACATTCGTTCGATAGAGTCACCGGAATGAGTTCGGTCGACGGCGCACCGCGCAAGCGAAGCATCCCCTGCGTGTACTGCGCGGGCGAGCACGAGTCGGCCGCCGAGCTCAAGGAGTGCTGGCAGCGCAGCCAGGGCAAGGAAGCCGTCCCCACCGACGAGCTGCCGCCGCTCGACAGCTACGACGACGGTGAGATGTCGCCCAGCCAGCCGTTCGAGACAGCCGCTCCGCGGCGCTCGCCCGCACCGCACCCCCCTGCACCGAAGTCGCCCGCCGCCCAGCCGTCGGCGGCACCTCGTCGCGTTCAGGCCGCCGTTGCTCACACCGTGCCGGTCGTCCGC
>JBAVTH010000074.1:0-11210 GCA_049696035.1 Ilumatobacteraceae bacterium | reverse complement strand
CGCCCGCCCTGCCTGGCACGTTGCTCACCTACACGATCAGCTACGACTGCTCGGGCATCGGGGCCGGCGACAACTGCGCCGGGGCCCTGATCACCGACACGCTCCCCACGTTCACCGACATCTACGGCAACCTGAACCAACTCGAGTTGGTCAGCGCCAGCGCGACCTCGCCGAGCGACTGGACGTTCCAGGGCGTGTCCGGCACCGTGCCGACCAAGCAGGTCTCCTGGCTCGGCACGAACACCCTGATCGCCGGCGACACCGGTGCCGTCGTCCTCACACTGCGCGTTCCCCTCGGAGTCGTGCCCTTCACACCGATCTCGCAGCTCGTCTCCAACACGGCGAACGTCGCCCTTGCCGGCCAGGCCGACGACCAGGCGGGCCCGGCCCTGTCGTACATCAATGCGCTGCCGCCCGCCTCCACCATCGCCAAGTCGGGCCCCACGGAGGCGTTGCTCAACGCAGCCGGCACCGACAACATCAGCCACACCATCACGGTGTGCCCGCAGCCCAACCGGCCGCTGTGGGAGAACTACACCATCACCGACACACTCCCGCCTGGCGTCACCGTCGTGACGCCCCTGCCCTTCGGTGGTGTGTTCACGCCGGGCACGCCCAGCACGTCGGCCCCCGGGCCGCTGCCGGGCGACCCGCCGGTCATCACCCCCGGTACTGGCGGCACGATCGTGTGGAACCTCACGCCCGCAAACAAGCCGGCCACCGACGCGCAGGGCTGCTTGCCGATCACGTTCCAGGTGAACTACAAGAACGCCTTCGCCGGTGGTGACCTCACCAACGTGATCGGCAACACCAAGACGAACTCTGTCTCGGCAGTCGGCAGCAATCCTGGCGGTGGCACGCAGAACATCGGCCCGGCCACCACCACGCTCACGCTGATCGGGCCCGTCACCCGCTTCGCCCCGTCGAAGAACGCGAACGGCAACTACTACGTCCAGAACGGCGACACCGTCACCTACAACCTCGGCGCATCGAACACCAGCGATGCCGAGGCACTGGCGTTCTCCGCCGCCACGCTCACCGATGGTCCGTTCCCCACCGGCTACACGCTGACCACCATCAACACCGGCACATGGACGGGGGCCGTCGCCACCGTCACCGCCTCGATCGAGACGTCGCCCGACGGGTCCACCTGGACGCCCGTGTCCACTGCGCCCTCGGCCACCATCGTCGCAGCCCCAGGCGTCAAGTACGTCAGGTGGGTGTTCACCTCGGTGGGGGCTCCGGCCATCGGCCCCGGCTGGGTCGCCTCCGGCCAGCAGCTGATCGGCACGATTGCGGGTAGCCCGCCGCCATCGGTGGTGCTCACCAACTGCGTCGGCCTCAGCGGCGTGCAGAGCGGTGTCACCCAGGATCGCGGGCAGGCCTGTGCGCCTGTCGAGCTCGAGACACCCAAGCCGCACCCTTCGATCACCAAGTCGGCACCTGCCGCGATCGAACCCGGTCAGACGATCACCTACTCGTTGGTCGCCGCGAACAACATCGACGCCACCGGCGACCTGGTGAATCCGCAGCTGACCGACTGCGTGCCCGACAGCTCCCGCTTGGTGGTCAGCAACCTGCGCGCAGGTGGCGTGGCGCTGCCGGCCAACGGCTGGACCATCGAGTCCGGGCCCACCCCCAACAGCTGCACGCCCACCGCGCCTGCCACGGCGAACTCGGGCACGTTCATCCAGCTGCAGTACACCGGCACGTTGACGCCGGGCCAGGCGGCGCCGACGATCACGTACGACCTCACGGCCGACGCATTCCAGGTGCCGACCATCACCGACACGCCGGCGCTGCCGGGCACGTACACGAACACCGTGAAGATCACCAAGGGTGACGGCGGCGCCTTCGACCACTGCGTCCAGGCCGGGTGCCAGGCATCGGCCACCGTCGTCGTCCCCATCGTCGCCCAACTGCAATCCGAGAAGCAGGTGCTCGGTTCACTCGACGTGGCGTTCAACAAGGCCGGCACCACCACCCCCGGTGGCCAGGTCGAGTGGAAGATCGAAGTGCAGAACACCGGGAACGTCGAGGTCGAGAACGTCCAGTACGTCGATGTCTTCGGCTACGTCGGCGACACCGGCGTGCGCCGCACCGACCAGAAGCGCGGTTCGGAGTACGTCCCCTACCTCACATCACCGATCGCCACCACTGCGGGTTGGACGGTGGAGTACTCGAAGTCGAACAACCCGTGCCGCCCCGAAGTGCTCGGCCCCAACACCGGCTGTGACGCACCCAACTGGACCGCCACGCCCGACCCCCTCGATCTGCCGTTGTACCGGTCGATCCGGCTCACCTACACCGGCCGGATCTTGATCGGCCAAACGTTGAGCTTCCAGTACGACATGGTGTCGCCCGTCTTCGACCCCACCTACGACACCCCCAACACCACCGGCAGCCCCTACGATCAGCTGAACAGCTGCACCATCCCCGACAGCACCCCTGCGTACAACCCCTTGCTGCCGTCCCCGAACCTCAGCGGTCCGGGCAACTCCACGTTGGCCCCCGGCCGCCCCGAAGTGACCGCATGGGTCGACGACGGTGCCGGCGGTGGAATCGCGCTCGACGGCATCCAGCAGCCCGGCGAAGGTGGGCCCACCTGCCCCCGATCGTCCAACAGCTTTGCGTACGGCGTCAGCGTGCCGACCGATCAGTTGGGTGGCCTGCCCAACCCTGGTCGCCTCGGTGCCGAGCCGCCGAAGGTCGACGTGTTCGTGGCTGCTGTGCCGCTGCTGAACGTCATCGGCGATCGCGTGTGGGAGGACGTCAACAACAACGGCATCCAGGATGGCGGCGAGCCGGGCATCGCCTTCGTGCGCGTCGAGCTCTACGACAACCTGGGCAACCTCGTCGACACCACCTTCACCGACCTCAACGGCAACTACTTGTTCGAGCAGTTGCCCGACGGTGTGTACACCGTGCGCTTCTACATGCCCGACGAGCGGGGCTACATCTCGCCCCAGGATCAGTCCGGCGTGACACCCGACGTCGGCGCGAGCAACACCAACAACGACTCCGACATCCCGCAGATCCCCACCGGCAACGCGCTCGGTGGCAACTACTACACCACCGTGCCGGTCACCTTGGGTGGACCGACACCGGAGGCTGACCCGACGTGGGACGCCGGCATCTGGATCCCCAAGCCGGCGATCGCACTGAAGAAGTACGTCAACGGCAACGACGCCCAGACCGCTCCTGGTGTCAACATCCCCAAGGGTGCGCCGGTCACGTGGACGTACGACATCACCAACACCGGCAACACCTACCTCAAGAACGTCACCCTCACCGACCTGGTGACCATCAGTGGACAGCCCAACCCTGTCCCGGTGTGCAACTGGGCAACCTCCAGCGATCCGCTCACACCGGCCAACGTGCTGTCCCGCGGCGAAACCGTCAGCTGCACGGCCACTGGCACCGCCATCACCGGCCAGTACGGCAACAACGCCACGGTCGTCGGCACACCGACGCTCGATGACGGCACCACTGCCATCACCGGCAAGGTCGACGCAGCGGGCAACCCGTTGCCGACTTCGGTGACGGCGAGCGACCCCGCGCACTACTTCGGCGTGGAGTACGACCTGGCGATCTCCAAGGTCGCCGACGTCATCGCGGTGGCTCAGGGTGGCAACGTCACCTGGACCATCCGAGTCGTCAACCAGGGCAATGTCGCGTCGTTGGCCTACACGGTGACGGACACGATCCCGAACGGGCTCACCGTCTCGGGCACGCCGAGCGCCGTTCCCGCTGCAACCTCCAGCTCGAACGTCGGCCGTGTCTACAACTGGGTCATGCCGTCCCTCGCGCCCGGCGCAACCGCTGACATCACGATCGTCACGACCGTGACGGACATCACCCAGCGCCCCTACCGGAACTGGGCCGAAATCTCGGCCGACTCCGCGGCGACGTACAACACCACCGACTTCGACTCGACCCCGAACACGAACACCGGTGACGACACGACTGCCGGTCTCGGCGGAACCCCCGACGACCAGTTCATCGACAACACCAGCCTCGCCAACATCCCGGACACCGTGGCGGGCGACGAGGACGACAACGACCTCGCCATCGTGGCCGGCACGGTCACCTACGACTTGGCACTGGTGAAGACGGTCAACCCGACGCCGTTGATCGGTGCCGACGGCCTCGCGACGTGGACCATCACGATCAAGAACCAGGGCAACGTCGCCTCGCGGGCGTACACGGTCACCGACAACGTGCCCGGTGGGCTGCAGGTGCTGAGCGCTTCGCCGGCCGCCACGTCGAGCGCCGGTCGGACCCTCACCTGGAACATGCCGAACCTCGCGCCTGGGGCGACTGCCACGATCACGATCAACACCAAGGTCACGGATCAGTCGAAGAAGCCGTTCGTCAACTGGGCCGAGATCTCCAGCGACGGGTCGAGCTTCTACAGCATCGCCGGTGACACGGTGGTCGATGTCGACTCGACGCCTGATGCCTTCCTCGGTGACGACCCCAACACCGGGTCGGGTACCGGGCCGACGAACTCGGCCGCCACGCCCGAACTCAACATCGACCGAGTGGCCAACTCCGACGTCAACACCGACATCGCCAATGACGAAGACGACAGCGATCAGGCCGTGCTCGGCTCGGACGTCCTGTACGACCTGGCATTGGTGAAGGTCGTCGATGCACCGACGGTTGCGCCGAATGGCGTCATCACCTGGACGATCTCGGTCAAGAACCAGGGCAACGTCAACTCGAACGCCTACACGGTCACCGACACCATCCCCACCGGCCTCGCAGTGACGACGGGTACCACGCCCTCGTCGAGCAACTCCGGACAGGTCTACAACTGGGTCATGCCGTCCCTCGCGCCCGGCGCGACTGCGACGATCACGATCAAGACCACGATCACCGACATCAACAAGCGCCCGTTCCGTAACTGGGCCGAGATCTCCAGCGACTCCGCTGCCGACTACGGCACCACTGACGTGGACTCCGTTCCTGACACCATCACTGGCGCCGATACCGGCGCGGGCACGAACTTCGGCGACCCGCCGAACGACTTGGTGGTCGACCGTCTGAACACCACCGATGTCAACACCGACCTCGGTGCCCAGACCGACCAGGACGACAACGATTTCGCCCAGGTCGACGTGCCGATCACCTACGACCTGGCGCTGAAGAAGACGGTCAGCCCCACCACCGTCGCCCAGGACGGCACCGTCACCTGGACGATCACCGTGTACAACCAGGGCAACGTCGACTCCGGCAACGTGGTCGTCCGCGACACCCTGCCCGGTGGTATCACCTTCGTCTCGGCCGTGCCCGACATCTCGGGCAACCCGGCGGCGGGCATCTACACGTGGAACATCACCAACCTCGCCCCCGGAAACTCCACCACGATCGTCATCACGTCGACGGCGACCGACCTCAAGCTGCGGCCGTTCCGCAACTGGGCGGAGATCAGCGTCGACTCGGCGAACACCTACACCGTGCCCGGCTTCCCGGTGGTCAAGGACGTCGACTCCACCCCGGACACCAACACCGGCTCCGACCCTGGCGCCGGCACCGGTGTCGATCCCAACGACGCGCCCTACATCGACGACGAGATCCTCAAGACCCCGGCGACGGGCGACGAGGACGACAACGACCTGGCCGAGGTCGGCTCGAACGTCATCTACGACCTCGCGCTCGCCAAGGTCGCCGAGGCGACGCCGGTAGCCTACAACGGGCAGCCGACGTGGCGGGTCAGGGTCTACAACCAGGGCAACGTCACCTCCGGTGCCGTGGTGGTCACCGACAAGCTGCCCACGGGCCTCAGCTTCTCGTCGGCGCAGGTGCTCACGTCCGGCGGCTTGCCGCTTGCCGGAGGATCGTGCGGCAACGTCACCTTCACGGTGTCGTGCAACATCCCCAACATCGCTGCCGGCGGCTACGTCGACATCGTCATCGTCAGCACGATCACCGGTGGCAACTTGTCGACGGCGCCGTGGCGCAACTGGGCCGAGATCAGCAGTGACTCGGCGCAACAGCTGTACGGCGTCGACGACATCGACTCGGTGCCCAGCACCGAGACGGGTCGTGACAACACGCTGCCCACCGACGACAACTACGTCGGCGTGCCGGCCTTGGGTGCCACCTACCCGCCCAGCCTTGGCCAGCCCAACACCTTCAACGACCCGGCCGTCGACTCCGACGACAACGACGACGCCGTCATCACCACCAGCTCGTTCTACGACCTGGCGTTGGCCAAGACCGTCAGCGCGAACGTGGTCCAGTACAACGACACGATCACGTACACGATCACCATCAAGAACCAGGGCAACGTGCCGTCGGGTGTGTACAGCGTGACCGACAAGTTCCCGGTCGGCCTCAACCTCGATTCCTTCACCGCTGGTGGCGCGTACGACTCGATCAACCGGGTGCTCACGTGGACGAACCTGCCCAACCTGAACCCGGGGCAGACGAAGGTGCTCACCGTCACGGCCACGATCGGCGACATCACCAAGCGGCCGTTCCGCAACTACGCCGAGATCAGCCAGGATTCGGCACAGACGCTGTACGGCATCAACGACGTCGACTCGACACCGGACGCCGACACGACCAACGACGGCACCTACCCGGTGCTGGCGCTGCTGCCGACGGGTCCCTCCGGCGGCGACAACGCGTCGATCGACGACGCCGGTGTCAACCCGGACGCGCAGGATGACGCCGACATCGCCGATGTCGGGGTCAACGTGGTCTATGACCTGGCACTTGCCAAGGTGGTCGACCAAACCGATCTGGCGCTGAAGGGCTACGAGACCGGCACGGCCACGTTCACGCTCACCATCAAGAACCAGGGCACGGTGCCCAGCAACGACTTCGTCGTCACCGACTGGGTGCCCGTGGGCATCGAGCCCGTCACGCCCATCGCCAACGGCGGTGTCTGGAACTCCACCGATCGCACGATCACCTGGACGGTGGCGCAGTTGCTGCCCGGCGTCCAGATCACGCGGGCGTACACGGTGACGGTCAGCGACATCACCAAGCAGCCGTGGCGCAACCTCGCCGAGATCAGCGCCGACTCGGCGGTCGACTACCTGGCCCCGACCGACGTCAACAGCGGCAAGGACGTCGACTCGACGCCCGACCTCACCAAGGACAACGACGGCACCTACCCGCCGTTGGGCTCGGACCCTGGCACCGGTATCGACAACCTGACGATCGGTGACGCCGGCGTACGTGGCAACGACCCGCAGGACGACGCCGACATCGCCGACCTCGGCTTCAACGTCGTCTACGACCTGGCACTGGCCAAGGTGGTCAATGCCAACACGGTGGCATACAACGTCGGCACCCACGCCTACGACCCGATCACGTTCACACTCACCGTGCAGAACCAGGGCAACGTCGACTCGAAGCAGTTCGTGGTCACCGACACCGTGCCCGCCGGCCTCACGCCGGTGGAACCGATCGCCAACGGCGGCGTCTGGGCCCCCGGCCCGCGCACCATCACCTGGACCATCGGCAACCTCAACGGTTCGCCGCAACTGAACCCGGGTGAGTCAATCACGCTGACCTACACGGCGACGATCACCGACGTCACCAAGCGGCCGTTCCGCAACTTCGCCGAGATCAGCGCCGACGGGGCGGACAACTACGACAACCTCACCCGCGACGTGGAGGACAAGGACTCGATCCCCGACGCGAACACGGCCAACGACGGTACGTACCCGACCCTCACCAACACGCCGGCGGATCCGTCGGGCATCGACAACTTCGGTCCCAACGCCATCGATCAGGCGGGTGTCGGCGCCGACGCCCAGATCTTTGGACCCGGCGACATCCCGGTGGCCGGCCCGCAGGACGACGCCGACATCGCCGATGTGTGGGTGCCGATCACCTACGACCTGGCGCTGGCCAAGACGGTCAACGCCAACACGGTGGCCTACAACGACACGATCACGTACACGATCGTCGTCAAGAACCAGGGCAACGTGCCCAGCCTCGACTTCGACGTCACCGACACGGTGCCGGCGGGCTTGGCAGTCGCCGACGCCGGTGGCGGTAACACCGGCACAGCGGGCAAGGTCATCTGGACGATCGCCAACCTCGAGCCAGGCGCAACCAAGACCCTGACGTGGACGGCGACGATCGCCGACATCACCAAGCGTCCGTTCCGCAACTACGCCGAGATCAGCCGTGATTCGGCGTCGGACTACAGCACGACGAACCCGGACGGCGGCGTGGTCGCGGTCGTCACCGACGTCGACTCGAAGCCTGATTCGAACACTGGCAACGACGGTACGTACCCGGATCTCACCAACACGCCGGCGGCGCCCTCGGGCATCGACAACTCCGGTCCCAACGCCATCGATCAGGCAGGTGTCGGCGGCGACGCCGGCACGACGCCGCCCACCGATGGCCCGCAGGACGACGCCGACATCGCCGACGTGTGGGTGCCCGTCACCTACGACCTGGCACTGTCGAAGGTTGCCAAGGTCGACGGGTCCACCGACACGTCGAGCATCGCCTACAACGACACCATCACCTACACGATCACGGTGAAGAACCAGGGCAACGTCCCCAGCCACGACTTCGTGGTCACGGATGCGGTGCCCGCGGGCCTCACGGTGGTCAACGCGGGTGGCGGTGTCGCCGGCGCCGGCACGCTCACCTGGACGATCGACAACCTCGATCCGGGTGCGACGAGGGATCTGGTGTTCACCGCCACGATCGCCGACCTCACCAAGCGTCCGTACCGGAACTTCGCCGAGATCAGCGCCGACTCGGCGTCCGACTACAGCACGCTCGGCCACGACCAGGCCACGCCGATCACCGTCGTCGACATCGACTCCGTCCCCGACGCCGATCAGACCAACGACGGTCAGTACCCGGACCTGGTGGAACACCCGGTACAGGGTGAGGGCATCGACAACCTCGTCATCGGCGACGCCGGCACCGGTGCCGACGCCCCGCCGATCATCGGTGACCCGGCCAGTGGTGGCCAGGACGATGCCGACATCGCCGACGTCGGCGTGGACGTGGTCTACGACCTCGCCCTCGCCAAGGTCGCCAGCGCCAGCACGATGGCCGTCGACGGATCCATGGTCTTCACGATCACGGTGAAGAACCAGGGCACGGTGCCCAGTGGCGACTTCGTGATCACCGACACGCTGCCGGTGGGCATGAAGGCCACCGCGGCCAGCGACGGTGGCAACACCGGCGTCGCCGGCAAGGTCACCTGGACCGTCGCCAACCTCGATCCGGGCCAGTCGACCACGCGCACCGTCACGGTCGTCATCACCGACATCACCAAGCGGCCGTTCAAGAACATCGCCGAGATCAGCGCGGACAGCGCCGACGACTACGACGTTCCTTCACGGCCGGCGTTCACCACGCCCATCGACGTGGAAGATGCCGACTCGATCCCCGACGCCACCACCACCAACGACAACGGTTCCAGTGGCACCGGGCCCGACGGCTACGGCAGCTACCAGAACCCGACCAACGACGTCACCACCATCGGTCCGTCCGAGGGCCCCGGTGTCGGTGGTCAGGACGATGCCGATGTCGCCTTCGTGGATGCGCCGGTGGTCTACGACCTGGCGTTGGTCAAGACCGGACGGTCGACGTTCGACGGGTTCAGCGATGCCGAGTTCACGATCGTCGTCAAGAACCAGGGCAACGTCGCCAGCGGCGACTACACGGTGCTCGACACGGTGCCCGACGGGTTGTCGGCACAGTCCGCCAGTGACGGCGGCGTCATCGCCGGCAACACGGTCACCTGGAAGCTCACGGGCCTCGCGCCCGGCGCCACCCGGACCCTCACCGTGACGCTGCGTCTCGTCGACATCGCCAAGCGGCCGTACCGGAACTACGCGGAGATCTCCTCCGATGGTGCCGACATCTACGACTCGATCAACTACGAGACCCCGACCCGGGGCGACGTGGAGGATGCCGACTCGATCCCGAACACCAACATCGCCGACGACGTGCTCGTCGACCAGGTCGAGCTGCCGACGGATCAGTACAACGATCCGAAGGTCGACGAGGACGATCACGACATCGCCGACATCACGGTGTTGCTGCCCGACGTGGTGGTGGTGAAGTCTGCCGACAAGACGGCGGTCCTCAGCGGCCAGAGCGTCGGCTTCACGCTCACGGTCACCAACAAGGGCCCCGGCCCGGCCAGGAACGTGGTGCTCGTCGACACGTTGCCCGCCGGCATGGAGCCCGAGACGTTGCCCGCCAACTTGAAGTACAACGCCGCCACCCGGCAGCTCACCTGGACCGTGGGCGACCTCGCCCCCGTGGCCACCGTGTCGGTGTTCTACACGGTGACGATCACCGCCACCGACGGGCCGCTGCTCAACGTGGTGGTGGTCTCCAGCTCCTCGCCGGGTGAGCCGACATCGAACAACAACTCCGAAGTGCCGGTGGGGATCCTTCCGCCGGAGGAGATCCCGGTCACGGGCTCGGACATCGCACCGCTGCTGTCACTTGCTGCGGGCCTGCTCGCTGCCGGTGCAACCGGGGTGTTCATCTCCCGCCGTCGCCGCCACCTCACCCGCTGACCGACTCAGGGTTGGTGTCGCAGCCGCCTGGCTGCGGCACCAACCGGGTTCGGACAGCCGGAGGTCAGCCGACGGGTTCGCCCACCAACGGCTGCCAGACGGTGATCTTCGCCGTGCCCTCGTCGAGCGACGGGTGCGGGTCGGCGACGATGGCCGCGGCGCGGGCGCGCTCCTCGTCGTTGAACCCGCGCACGCTGTGGCAGAACTCCACCATGTTCCCGCTGGGGTCGGTGATGTAGATGCTGATGCAGAACTCGTGGTCCACTTCCAGCACCGTCTGGCCGTGGCTGCGCCAACGGTCGCGGTGGCGGTGCAGCTCGTCCATCGAGGGCGCGTCGAAGGCGATGTGGTTCACCCACACCGGCAGGCCGTGCGACTTGTTGACGTCGACGGGGAAGTCGCTGCCGATGGCCGGGTCGTGGATCTCCCAGAACGCCATCATCCCGGTCTCACCGTTGGGTGAGTCGTCGGTGGCGTAGAAGAAGTGCTTGCTGAAGCCGGTGCTCGTGCCGTCGGGCCCCGGCGGCGTGGGAGTGGCCACCACCTTGACGAGGTGGAAGCCCATCACCTCGGTGTAGAAGCGATGCGTGACCGCGGCGTCGTGGGTGGCGAGTGCAACGTGATGGAAGCCCATCGCGGAATTGTCGCGCTGCGATGCAGGCCCGGGCGTACCGGGCGGCA
>JBAVTH010000073.1:0-8031 GCA_049696035.1 Ilumatobacteraceae bacterium | reverse complement strand
CGGGCACGGTGTCCAAGATCAACCCGTCCGATGGCAGCAAGGTCGACTTCCCCACCGGCAGTGGCCCGGACGGCATCGCCTACGACGGCACCAGCATCTGGGTCACCAACCGGCTGTCGAACACCGTGTCGAAGATCGACCCAGCCACGGGCACACGGACCGACTATCCGACCGGGGACCACCCTTCCGGCATCACCTTCGACGGCGTCAGCATCTGGGTGACCAACACGTTCTCGGACACCGTCTCCAAGTTCAAACCGTCCACCGGGGCGCGCACCGACTTCCCCACACCTGCGTTCATGTTGCCGGTCGGCGTCGCCTACGACGGCAGCAAGATCTGGGTGACCTATCCGTCCGCCAACGCACTGTCCACGCTCGATCCGGCCACGGGCACCGTCACCCTCATCCCGGCCACCTTCCAACCGGAGGACCTGCTCTTCGACGGCAGGCACATCTGGGTGTCCAACAACGGCGCAGGCACTGTGTGGAAGATCGATCCAGCGACCGGCAACCACACCGAGTACCCGGCCGGGGCCGGGCCACGCGGCATGGCCTTCGACGGGCAGAACCTGTGGGTCACCGACGACTCCGTCGACATGATCAGCCGGATCGTGCCATGAAACCCGATCACGCCAGCAAAGGATCTCCCATGAGCTTCCGTCATCAGTCACGCGCCTCCTCGGCGGCCCGCAGCCTGGCCATCGGCGTGGTGCTCGGCCTGACAGCCACGGCCGGCACCATCGCGCTCGTCGGGGCCACCGGCACCGCCACCACCAACGCGTTCGTCCCCATCACGCCGTGCCGCCTGCTCGACACGAGGGCGGGCAACCCCATCGGGCCCCGCCACACGCCACTCGACCAGAACGAGACCTTCACCGTGCAGGTCACGGGCTCGAACGGTCAGTGCACCATCCCGGCCGCCGCCACCGCGATCGTGCTCAACACCACCAGCGTGTCGCCCACTGCCGGCAGCTACCTCACCCTCTTCCCCGCCGATGCGCCGCAACCCAACGCCTCGAACCTCAACTTCACCGCCGGGCAAGCGCCAACCCCCAACCTGGTCACCGTCACCCTCTCCAGCAGCGGCGCGATCAAGATCTTCAACGCGTTCGGCTCGGTCGATCTGCTCGGCGACATCGCCGGTTACTACCAGCCGATCAGCGCGGGCGGGGGCACACCCGGCCCTGCAGGCCCTGCCGGGCCGACCGGAGCGACCGGAGCGACCGGCCCACCCGGCAACCGCAACCGGGCCACCAACCGGCAGATCGCCCTGCTCCAGTGGGGCAACCTCGACTTCCCCACCGGGTCCAACCCGGACAGCGTCGCCTACGACGGCACCAGCATCTGGGTCACCAACTTCTCTTCGAACTCGGTGTCCAAGATCGACCCGGTCACCGGCGCCACGACCGACTACCCCACCGGCAGTGGCCCGCGCGGCATCGCCTACGACGGCACCAGCATCTGGGTGGCCAACGGCGGGGTGGCCACCATCTCCAAGATCGACCCCACCACGGGCGCCAGGATCGACTTCCCCACCGGCAGCAACCCGCGCGGTGTCGCTTACGACGGCACCAGCATCTGGGTCACCAACCTCGGTTCGAACACCGTCTCCAAGATCGATCCGGCCAACGGCACCCGAACCGACTACCCGACTCGGCTCGGCCCGCTCGGCATCGCCTACGACGGCACCCGCATCTGGGTCACCAACATCGGCCCGAACAACGTCTCGGCGATCGACCCGGCGACGGGTGCCATCCTCGTGGACATTGCCACCCAGCTCAACCCACGCGCGATCGCCTTCGACGGCACCAGCATCTGGGTCACGAACCTCGGGTCCGACAGCGTCTCGCGGATCGACCCGGCGGGTGGCCCGCGAGTCGACCTCCCCACGGGCCACCAGCCCGACGGCATCGCCTTCGACGGCAGCAGCATCTGGATCGCGAACCACGGCGAGGACAGCGTGACCCGCTACGACATCGCGGGCTCCCGAACCGACTACCGGCTCAACGGGCTCGCCGGCAAGATCGCCTTCGACGGCACGTACCTGTGGGTCACCAACCCGGAGCGCCTCGCGGTCACGCGGCTCGTGCCCTGAGCAGCCGCAGCTCGACTCCTTGACTGATTATTTGGTCAATGGGAGACTGGCCACATGCCGTCGACCACCAGCCCCGCCGCCTCCGGGTTCCGAATGCCCGCCGAGTGGGCGCCGCACGCCGGCTGCCTGATGGCCTGGCCGTCGCGAGCCGAACTGTGGGGTGCTCGGCTGCCGGCCGCCAAGCGCGACTACGCGTCCGTGGCCGCGGCGATCGCCCGCTTCGAGCCGGTGGTCATGGTCTGCAGCCCAGGGCATGCCGGCGAAGTGCGCTCGCTGTGCGGCGTCGGTGTCACCCCGCTGGAGATACCGATCAACGATTCATGGAGCCGCGACAGTGGGCCGGCCTTCGTGCGCAACGCCAGCGGAGAGATCGCGGTCGTCGGCTTCGGGTTCAACGCGTGGGGCAACCGCTGGCACCCTCACGACGACGACGCCCGCCTGGGGCTGCGCATCGCCGAATGGCTGCACCTGCCCTTCTTCGCGGCGCCGTTCGTACTCGAGGGCGGCTCGTTCTTCGTCGACGGAGAAGGCACGGTGATCACCACCGAGCAGTGCCTGCTGAACCCGAACCGCAACCCTCACCTCTCGCAGGCCGAGATCGAGCAGGGGTTGAAGGACCACCTGGGGGCCACCACCGTGATCTGGCTGCCCTTCGGGCACAGCCTCGACACCGGCCCGGCCGGCACCGACGGCCACGTCGATGGCGTGCTGCAGTACGTCGCGCCAGGGAGGGTGATGTTGGAGCTCGTCGACGACCCCGCCTCGCCGGAGCACGACCGGGGCATGGCCAACCTCACCGTGCTGCGCGGTGTCCGCGATGCCGCCGGCCGTACGTTGGAGATCGAGATCCTCGACCCAGGCGCCGAGGCAACGGTGTCCTATGCCAACCACTACCTGGCCAACGGAGCGGTCATCGTGCCGGTCGCCGGTAGCGGCGAAGAGGACGGGCCGGCGCTGACGGCGCTGCAGACGATGTACCCGCACCGAGAAGTGGTCGGCGTCCCGGGCGCCACGCTCGCCTTCGGCGGCGGTGGCCCGCACTGCATCACACAGCAGATACCCGCAGGCGTCGAGCTGCCCGTGGGGCGGGCGACGTGACCGAGCGCCGGATCGCGCTGCTCGATGCGGCGATCGAGGAGATAGCGCAGCGCGGCACACGCGGCCTGCGCATCGAACTGGTGGCTGCACGCGCCGGAGTCTCGACGGCGTTGATCTACCACCACTTCGGCGATCGGTCGACCCTGTTGCATGCCGCGCTGGAACACGTCGGCGAGCGAGCAGCGGGCTACACCGATCATCGTCTGGGTACCGGCCGCGAGCAGCTGCTGACGATGCTGGCCAACGAGATCCAGGACGACGAGGCGGTGCGCACGAACTCCACCGCGTGGGGAGAGCTGCGCGACGCGGCGGTCTTCGACCAGTCGCTGCGGCCGACGATCGAAGCGCTGACCGACCGCTGGGCCGCCGCCATCGCCGCGATCGTGCGGGTGGGCCAGGCCGACGGCTCCATCGCCACCGATCTCGAACCACACCAACTCGGCGTCTGTCTCTCCGCGCTGGCAGAGGGGATCAGCGGGCGCTGGCTCACCGGCCTGCTCAGCGCGCAACAGGCGAGAACACATCTCACCGGCCTGGTGGCCGCCATCTTGCACCCGTGAGCGGGCGGGCCGCAGCACCGCCTGCGGTCAGCGGCCGCCGGCCACCAGCACCGTGGCGCCACCGATGATGGCAGCGAACGGTGCGACGCCCATCAGGTCGCTCATCGACAGGCTGGCTTCATCGGCCAGCCGGTAGAGCTGGACGATGTAGACGGCGCCGATGGCCACCAACCCGGCCCCGGCCAACCGACCCACGAGCTTCATCGCTGGCTGACGGACGAAGGCCGAGACGAGCGCTCCGGCCGCAAGGACGAGCACGACCAGCCCGACGCTGAAGGAGCTGTCGGAGCTGGTCTTGTAGTCGACGAGGAACGAGAACGGCACGTCGAAACCGTTCGCCGATGCGAACGTCGAATCGAACCAGTCCAGCACTGCGCTCAGGCCGGCGACCACTGCACCAGCGAGTGTGACCCACCCGACGGCGGCACCCGACGATGTAGGGGCCGAGACCTGCTGGTACGGCAGCGACGTCTGGTAGGGAGCAGGCTGTTGGTACGCGCCAGGCTGTTGGTACGCGCCGGGCTGCTGGAAGGCGCCGGGCTGCTGGTACGTACCGGGCTGCTGGAAGGCGGGCGACACGGGTTGCGGCGCGGTTTGGACCACGGTCTGCGGCGGGGCCGACTGCACCGGGTCGACACCCGACTGACCGTGATCGGCGACCTGTTCACCCCATTGGCTGCCGGTCCACCAGCGGAACTCGTGGCGACCCATCGGGTCGGGGAACCAGCCTGCAGCGGGTGCGTTCATGTCGACAGCCTCCTCGTCACACTGTGCAACTGCTGCCGACCGTAGCAGTCCCTGGCGTCATCATCGGCAACCCTGGAGCGCCTACTGCTTGCCCATCTCGGAGCGGTGTTCAGCAGCCTGGTCGGGCCCTGGGTCGTCCCCGAGCAGGCGGACGTCGATCCGGTGCAGGATGCCGTCGAACCGGAAGGGCGACTCGTAGCTGGTGGCGACCGGCGCAGTGTTGTCGCACCCCACGTTCATGCCACCGAAGGGCATCCAGCCGCGGATGATGCGCGGGATGTCGACCGAGCCGACGGTGATGCCGTCGACCGCGAGACTCCCTTGCCCGGCGGCGCGGCCCACCTTGGCGAGGGTCCAGGTGATGGTGTGATCACCTGGCGTCAGCGCGGCGGCCCCACGGATCTCGTGACGCTCCAGCGGGAAGTGGTAGTGGAAGCACGGCCGGTTGTCCTGCACGAACATCGCGTAGCCGCCCCACCGGTCGCCGTCGGTGATCAACGCACCCTCACAGCCCCCCTCGGGCACCGTGATGTGGGCCGTGATGCGGTGACTGGTGTTCTGCAGGCGCGGCGCGGCATCCGACGGCACTCGCACCAGCCCGGGCCACAGCGTCCATTCGGTGCGCACCGGCCGCCGCTTGCGGGTGCCGCCGCCGGCCCGTTCGTCGATGGGCAGCACCTTGTACTTGCCGGCTTCTTCCCACCACCGGTCCACCAGCGCTCGCAGCGTGTCCGGTTGAGCTTCGGCGAGGTCGACGGTCTCCGAGAAGTCGGCATCGAGGTGGTAGAGCTCCCAGCGATCGTCGTCGAGCAGCGTGCGCGCATCGTGCAGGGTGACCGCCTTCCACCCGTCGGCCACGATGCCGCGGTGGCCGAGCATCTCGAAGTGCTGCACCAGCTTGCGGGTCGGCGCGTCGGGCTCGTGGAACGTGTAGGCCATGGACGTGCCGTG
Organism: Ilumatobacteraceae bacterium; assembly: GCA_049696035.1. Taxonomy (GTDB): domain Bacteria; phylum Actinomycetota; class Acidimicrobiia; order Acidimicrobiales; family Ilumatobacteraceae; genus UBA668. The sequence continues at coordinate 2,580 of JBAVTH010000073.1, read as the reverse complement.
CAGCGGCATCTGGGCGATGCCGTGCACCGTCGCCGGCACCGTGGCGCCGACGATGTCGAGCACGGTCGGCGTCAGGTCGCTGACGTGGTGGAACTGGTGACGCAGGCTGCCGGCTGCCTCCGAGGGCAACCCGGCCGGCCAATGCACCACCAGCGGGTCGCGCACCCCGCCGCCATGCGTGTTCTGCTTGTAGAACTTGCACGGCGTGTTGCCGGCCATCGCCCAGCCCAACGGGTAGTTGTTGAACCACTGGGTCTCGCCGATCTCGTCGATCTTGTCGATCGACTGTTCGAGCATCATCGGCGCACGCTCGAAGTAGCGGCCCTGGTGCAAGGTGCCCGAGTGGCTGCCTTCCTGCGATGCGCCGTTGTCGCTCATCACCACGAAGACGGTGTTGGTCAGCGCACCGATGCGTTCGAGGGTGTCGATCATGCGTCCGATCTCGCGATCGGTGTGGGTGACCATCGCTGCGAACGCCGCTTGGAAGCGCACGAACAGCCGGCGCTCCTCCGCGGACAGGTCGGCCCACACCGGTACACCCGGATTGCGTGGTGGCAGCTGCGTCGTCGGCGGCACCAGGCCCATCGCCTGCTGACGTGCGAGTCGCTCGAGCCGGGTGGCGTCCCAGCCCTTCTCGAACACGGGCACGTAGGCATCGATCATCTCCTTGGGCACGTGGTGCGGCGAATGGCCGGCGCCGAACGCCAGGTAGAGGAAGAACGGCTTGTCGGGCGCGACGGACTGCTGATCGCTCACCAACCGGATGGCGTTGTCCATCAGGTCGGTGGTCAGGTGGTAGCCGGGCGTGTCGGGCGTGGGGATGTGGTGGTTGTCCTCGGTGAGGAACGGTTCCCAGTGGTTCATGGCACCGTCCATGAACCCGTAGAAGCGATCGAAGCCGCGTTGAGTGGGCCATTGGTAGAACGGGCCGGCGGGGCCGGTGTGATGCATCGGGGTGAGGTGCCACTTGCCGACCGCGAAGCTGTTCCAGCCGTGCTCGCGCAGCATCTCCGGCAGCAACGCCGCTTCACGCGAGATGGCACCCCGGTAGCCGTCGAAGCCGAGGTCGTAGTTGGCCAGCGTTCCCATGCCCACCGCGTGGTGGTTGCGGCCGGTCAGCAGGGAGGCCCGAGTTGGCGAGCACAGCGACGTGGTGTGGAAGTTGGTGTAGCGCAGCCCGCCGGCCGCCAGGCGGTCGATGTTCGGCGTCGCGATCTCCGATCCGTAGCAGCCGAAATCGGAGTAGCCGACATCATCGAACACGCAATAGACCACGTTGGGTGTACCTGGCCGCGGCGTGGGTTCGTCGTCCCAGAACGGATCGGACTCCACCATCGTGCGGCCCAGCCGACGCGTCGTTCCACCAGTCATCGTTGCCCCCAGTCACTGACGGCCCACACCGACCACGTACCTCGAAGGCCGTGCCGACATGGGATCAGTCGGGAAGCTAGCGCGCTGCAGCATCCCACCGTCGAGCCAGGGTCAGCTGTGATCTCCGAGATGCACCACGTGGCTCGTCGAGGCCGGGAAGAACAGCGACTCGTGGCCATCGTCCCAACGCATGCGGTAGTGCACCGCGTCGCCGTCGCCGAGCACCTCGAGCACCTCGCCCTTGCGTTGCGCGTGTCCGAGCGTCATGTTGTCGACCACGATCTCGTCGCCGACCTGTGCGTGGATGTTCATCGTCGTCTCCTTGCTGGTGGAACCAGCACTTCCGGGCCGGGGACGCCTCCGTTCGGGCGCCCCCGGCTTCCTCGTGTCATCAGGTTCTGCTGATGGGCACCTTGGCGACGGCCTCGTCGGCCGCGCGGATGGGCACCCTCACCTCGAGCACGCCGTCCTTGTAGGTGGCCTTCACATCGTCGGCCGCTGCTCCCTTGGGCAGGGTCACTGCCCGGTGGAACGATCCGTAGCTGAACTCGGAGCGGACGGTGTCGGCCTTCTCCTCGCGCTGCTCCTGCGTGCGCTCGGCCTTGATGTGGAGCATGCCATCGGCGATCCACACGTCGGCGTCGGCATCCGGGTCGATGCCCGGCAGTTCGGCACGAACGACGTACGCATCGTCGGTCCTGCGCTCCTCCAGCTTCATCGCCTCGAAGGGCGCGAACCACGCGGGCAGGTTGTCGAACCAGCGCCGCATGTCGGGGAGGTCCGGGAACCGATAGGTGGGCTCCGTCTTGGTCACGATCCCGTGCTTCATCAGATCCTCCTCTCACAAATGACTGATGGGGACACCTTCCTTGTACGCCCGCACGACGAGAGGACATAGGGACAGAGGTCATGATGCGGCCGCGTCCCGATCAGGGAAGGCGATGGATGACCAGCGGCAGCACCTGCGGGCAGCCGGCCTCGTGCAGCAGCGCCCCGCAGACCGTGAGCGACCAGCCCGTGCGCATGGTGGTGGCGCACAGCAGCACCGGCCCGAGCGGCACCTCCGCTGACGGGTCGAGACGGATGGCTCGTTCGAGATGAGCCACCAGCGGGGCGCTGGAGGTATCGGTGGGAACCTCGCCTCCCTCCCAGGTGAACAGATCGAGCACGGGCAGCCTGCCCACACCACCGATGTGGCGGGCGAGCGCC
>JBAVTH010000072.1:0-2331 GCA_049696035.1 Ilumatobacteraceae bacterium | reverse complement strand
CGTGTCGCCATCATGAGCTGGATGGCGCCACCAATGCTGTCGAGCCGTTCGAACATGTCGTTGCTCGCTCCAGCCAGGCCGCCACTGGCGTCGATGATCACGACGAAGGCGCTCAGCGGCACGCTCGGCCCCGTCGCTGTCGGGGGCGGGTCCGTCGCCGGCACCGTCGGGTACGGGTTGCCCGGTACGGGTTCGCAGTAATCGAAGTAGCTGTAGCCGTTCGCGTCGACGCCGGTGCTGCCCAGGCAGCGGAACTGACCGGGCGGGATGCAACTGAGTGGTGGCCCGCTGGTGGTCGTGCCCAGGACCCATGTGGTGGCCGGCAGGGTGAACCAGGTGGAGGAGGGCAGGGTGCCTTCTTGGGGCGACCAGCACACGGGTACACCGGATGCCAGCGCGGTGTCCGGAGCCTCACGGCCGGCAACGCCGGCCGAATCGTCGCGCCGGGTGAGAGCCGCGACGGCCCCCACTCCCAGCAGCGCCGTCGCGCCCACCATGCTGCCGGCGCGACGGCGCTGGCGGTGGCGGGCACGTTGGCGCACATCGCTGAGCGAGGCCCGGCCGGCACTGCCGGTAGGGCGGTTGGTGAACGCCTGCTGCAGCAGCAGGTCGATCGCGGGATCGTTCTCGTCGTGGTCGGAACGCTGGTTCATTCGATGACCTCACTGCGCAGGCGGGCCAGGGCCCGGTGAAGGGTGGACTTGACGGTGCCGATCGGCATGCCCAGCGTCTCCGCGATCTCCGCGTCGCTGAGCTGCAGCTCGTAGCGCAACGTGATCGCGTTGCGCTGGCGGGCCGGTAGGCGACGCACCGCGTCGAGCACGTGGTTGAAGCCGAGCTCGCCGTGCTCGACGCCAACGGGTGGTTGACGGCGCATGATGCGCCGCCGCCGCAGCACCTTGTGGCAGCCGTTCAACACGCACACTCGCACGTACGCGACTGGTTCGTTGACGACCCGGTACTTCAGGTAGAGCGCGGCAAACGCTTCCTGCACGACTTCCTCGGCCTGATCGGGTGAATCGACCAACGCCGTCGCGAGGCGCACCATCGTTCGGAACTCGCGGAGGTAGACCGCATCGAACGGCTCGCGGTAGTCGACCTCGCTGATGAAGGGAACGGCTGCCTCGCTCATGCAGTGGTAAGGAGTCGTGAGCGACCTTATCGGTTCCCTCTTACCCGATGGACCCGGCACGCGTGGTGGTGGCGAACGCTCGGGGGTTCTGCGGGCAACACTGCTGCGATGGCCGCCACCGACGCACAGATCATCGCCGCCGCGTGCGACGATGCCGCCGCGTTCGCCGGCCTGTTCGACCGCCACGCCGAGGCCGTGCACCGGATGGTTGCCCGGCGATTGGGTCGCCAGGTAGCCGACGACATCGCCGGCGAGGTGTTCCGCGTGGCCTTCGAGCAGCGCGCCCGCTTCGACACGACCTACACCTCCGCACTGCCGTGGTTGTACGGCATTGCGCTGAACCTGATCCGCCGCCACCAGCGCGACTACACCCGTCGATTGCGGGTGTTGGACCGGGTTGCCGCGTCGGTACCGGCGGCCGCCGACCCGATGTCCACCGCGGCCGACCGTCTCGATGCCACCCGCGACGCCGTCGGTCTTGCCGCCGCGCTGGCCGCGCTCGGGCCCGACGACCGTGAGGTGCTGCTGCTGGTGGCGTGGGAACAGATGACACCGACCGAAGCCGCAGCCGCGCTGGGCGTTCCCGCTGGCACGGCCCGTTCGCGCTTGCACCGCGCCCGCCAAGCCCTGCTGGCGGCCGCGACGAAAGGGGATCTCGATGGATGAGTTCGAGCACGACAGCGTGATCGCCACGGTGACTCGGCTGCGGCCGGACACGATCGCACCGTCGCGCGAGTGGATGGCGACGACACGCGCGCGGCTGCTGGCGGAGACGGCCGCCACCGAGGTGGGAGTGCAGCGGTTCGACGTGGTGCCATTGGGTGAGGTCGGTGTCGCGGGCGGGCCGAGTCGGTCCCGGCCCTGGGCCGCGTGGCTTGCGGTCGCCGCGTCGGCGGCGGTGTTCGCAGCCGGTGTCGCCGTCGTCCGCCTCGACGGCCACAGCACCCGCTCCCCGCTGTCGTCTGCCGAGGTGCCCGACTCGGTGCCGTCGTCGAGCGAAGTGCCCGCGGTGGTGCCGGCCACGGGGCTGGCGGCACCCGGTGTGGCCAGTCAGCCGGCGATGGCTGCTTTGCTCGCCTTGCCGGCGTGCGCGGGTGGCGCAGCCGAGCTCGCGAGCTGGGCCGCTGGCCGGCTGTCGCCGCAGGTGTTCGATCGCCAGAACGTGGAGGCGAAGCCGTTCGCGGACGTGGCGGTGAGGG
>JBAVTH010000071.1:0-1985 GCA_049696035.1 Ilumatobacteraceae bacterium | reverse complement strand
CAGTTGCGCGAGCAGAACGGCTGCGTTGATGTCGGACAGGAGGTAGCTGGAACCGACATCGATCCACGTGTACTTGTCGACCATGCCGCGGAAGAAGCGGCTGCGGTTCGTGCCCTTCTCGCGCAGGACCTCGGCACGCTCGATCAACTGCGGGTCGTTGATGACGAGGGCGCCGCCCTCGCCGCAGGTGACGTTCTTGGTCTCGTGAAAGCTCAGCGTGCTCAGCGCGGAACGGGTACCCAGCGGCTTGCCGTCGAGCGAGCCGAACAGCCCGTGAGCGTTGTCCTCGATGATAATTGCGCCCTTGCGCGTGACGATGTCGATGAGTGACTGCGTGACCGATCCGACGCCGCCGTAGTTGATCGCGACGACGGCTCGGGTCCGATCCGTCATGACCGCTTCCACCTGAGCCTCATCCAAGTTGAGTGTGCCCGGATCGATGTCGACGAAGACGATTCGGGCACCCATCACTGCGAACGCGTTGGCCGACGAGACGAACGTGAACGACGGCACGATGACCTCGTCACCAGGTTGCAGGTCCAAGAGCATCGCCGACAGTTCGAGCGCGGCGGTGCACGACGTCGTCAGCAACACCGTGGCGCCTCGGTGCAGCTCGGTCAGCACAGCCGCTGCCTGCTTGGTGAAGCTGCCGTCACCAGCTAGGTGATGAGTGGCGAACGCAGCTGCGACGTACTCGAGCTGGTGTGGCGCTATGGTCGGCCTGTTGAAGGGAATCATCCGCACAAGCTCAACCCTGTCCTGCCTTGTAGAGCCGCTGGTCTTGGGGGACGTAGTACTCATCGAGGTTCGCCGGCACCCGTACGTTGAACCCGAGGAGCCGACGCAGGGTCGGCGACAGGGTCTCGGCGAGGCTGGGGTCGATCAAGCGCGGGTAGTCGAAGCGTTGACGCATGAACGAACGACACGCGCTCAAGGTGACGGCATGACGATCCTGCGTCGTATTGTTCATGCCGCCAAGGTGCCACGTGCGCGGTTGGAGGACAACCAGGTCGCCTCTTCGGGGTAGCACCCGTTCTGCGTTCGCGAAGAACTCCTCGTCAGTCGGGGGGAGGATTCGTTCGAAGGAGGACGGCAGCATGTACGTGGCGCCGTTCTCCTCGGTGAAGTCGTCAAGCGCGATGATGACGCCGATCTGTGCGACATAACCAGGAATCACGCGCGGGGAATCGACGTGAATGCGATTCGAGTAGTTCGTCCCGCCGGCGGGCATGCTCGATGTAGTACACGCGTAGAGGATGCTGGTGTCGCCCAGGAACTCATCGAGCACTTCGATGATCGCAGGATGCTCCAACAGGTCGAGGAAGGCCGAGTCGAGGACAATCGGGTTGTGCACCATGTAGTCGTCGACCCGGGTGAGGTCGGTTGCACGCTCACGCTGTTCGGCGACGAGCTTGGCTAGGCGTACCCGCAGGTCGACAGCGTGAGTCTGGTCGATGGCGTCGCGCACCACGCTGTAGCCGATCTTGCGGACCTCGTCGATGTTCTGTGCAGTGAGGAAGCTCATGGCTTCGTCGCGGTGAGCACGAGGTACTTGAACAGCGGTGCGGACACGGGCAGAAGGCGATGCAGGTGTTCGTCGATCAGCTGTGCCGCCTCCATGGAGGTGCCGTGCATGGCGACAGCCTGGCCGAGGTACCATTCGAACTCGATCCGACTGTCGAACCCGACTCCGTCGGTCTCGGCCTGGAGTTCGGCGGCATCGAAGCCCTTTCCCTCCGACTTCGCCGGCTCGGTGAACTGCCAGTCGACGGGGTCGATGCCGAACTGCTCCTGGAGCTTCTGTTCGTGGTTGACCAACTCGTTGATCTCGCGCTCGACGATCGCGTCGAATGGGCGGCCTTGCACCATGGCCGCTGCGTAGACCTCGTTCCAGAAACTGCGGTTGGGAACAAGATCGACGTACAGCTTCCCGCCTCGCTTGAGAACTCGAAACGCCTCGCGCAAGACGGCGACGTGGTCGGCAA
>JBAVTH010000070.1:0-8532 GCA_049696035.1 Ilumatobacteraceae bacterium | reverse complement strand
GGCGTCGGTCCACCGCCGCCACCGCCTGCAACGACGGTCGGCTGGGGCACGGCGAGCGTGAACGATGCGGTCGCCTTGCCGCCGTCCTTGTCGAGGACGGTCAGGACGACGAAGTACACGCCGGGCGCGATCGTGGTCGGCAGGTCGACGATGCGCGTCCACGCCCCGAGTGCCGGTTGGAGTGTGATCGGGTCGGTCGGCGGCGACGTGTAGACCGAGTAGCCACCCGCCGGCCAGCCGGGGGTTGGCGAGGTGAGCCGCACCTCGAGCTGTTGACGGTCGATCACGCCGGCGTCGTCGATGCTCACCTCGATCGAGCGGCCGTCCGGGCTGAACCCGATGACGTCCATCGTCGGCGGCACGTTCTTCACCGTGACCGCTGCCGGCTCACTGATGTGCGAGGCACCAGCGGCGTCGGTGACCGTGAAGTCGACCGTGTACACGCCGTTGTCGGAGAACCGGTGCTGCGTTGGCGTCGGCGACGAGCCGGCCGGATCGCCGAAGCGCCAGTCGGTACCGACCGCGGTGTCGGCGTAGGACGACAGGTCGAGGAAGTTCACGGGCTGACCTTCGACCGGTTCGCCCGGCTCCCAGCCGACGATCGGGTCCGGCTGGGTCTCGGTGCACGTGCCGAAGTCCAGCGCCGGCACCGGGTCGCCCGCCTTGGTGACGACGGCGACGAACTCGAATCGCGACGTCACCGAACCGGTGTGCTGCGGCGCAGCGCGGTCGCCGGTTTGGCGCTCGGCGCGCTGAGCGTCGGGATCGCGATAGGGCCCGTGGAAGATCTCGTTCGGGTCGAGCGCGTTGATCGTGTCGATGGCCGGGTCCGTGTCGTTCCAGTAGCCCGGGTCATCGGCGTTGTCGAACAGCCGCTCGCGTGTGCCGCACCACGACACCGGCTTGTATGTGCCGTCGCCGTTGCCGACGAACTCGAGTGGGGCGTCGGGGTTCCAGCCCCAGGCGAAGCTGGACGAGTCCACGCGCGGCACGAGCGCGAGGTCGGTGGGGATCTGCTGCAGCGGCTGGTACAGGTTCGGGATCGGCAGGTCAGGGTTGGTGTCCTCGGGAAGGATCGTGAAACCGCGCTGCAACGTGTAGGCCGCCTGCGCCAGCGCGTATCCGTCGCCGTAGGCCTTGAGGTTGTTGACCAGCAACGCGTCGTCCGTGATGCCGAAGTCGATCGTCGGCACGTCGAGAGGCGGCAGGTCGGCGTACTCCGTCGCGGACGGCTGCCCCGCCACCCTGATCGGCGAGTCGTAGATCTTGGTGGTGCGCACGTCCGGCGTCGCCGGGTCCCACTCCTGCACCGTGGTAGTCAGGTTGATACCCGTCAGGTCGAACGCATCCGGGTTGGTGCTGGTCTCACGTTGCAGTGTGCGCACCGACTCGTCGATCGTCGCTCCGCCGTCGCCGCTGGGTGTGATCGTGCCCGTGCGCTCCAGCTCGCCGAGGGTCAGGTCGAACTGGAGGATCGGGAGGTCGAAGCGGGTATCGATCTCCTGCGTGGCGGTGAAGCACTTCACGCTGCCGCTGGCGCCCCCCACGCAATCGTCCTGACCTGTGCCCCAGTAGTTGGTGGAGGTCCGCTGGTAGTCGAGGATCGTCTGGCGGAAGCGGTAGTGGATCACCACGTCGGCGGCGGGGCCGATGTCCACGAAGCGCTCCAGACGCTCCCCACCGTCGAGCGCCGGGAAGGCGCGGGCCACGACCTGGGCGTCGGAGTTGACGCCATCGGGGTACGTGAACGTCGTGCGGGCGATGCCCTGGGAGTCGGTGAGGACCGAGACCGCCGACAGGCCGCTCCCGTTCGGCCCGGCGGCGATCTCGAAATCGATCGGGCTCGACGCCACCGGCCGGCCCGTGCAGTCGCTGAGCGTCGCGGTCACGGTGGCGGAACCACCGGGCGCCACCTCGGCCGGTGAGCTGGTGAGGATCAGTTGCGAGGTGCACGGCACGACGACGATGTCCTGGCCGGCCTTCACGTCGAGCGGTGGCGACAGGTAGGTGACGGTGGTGTCACCAGGTAGGTGTCCGACCACGCGGACCTGGATCAGATCGGTGTTGCCGACCTCGGCGAGGGGGTCGATCGGTACGGAGTAGATCCGCACGTCGCCGGTGCCGATGCCGGGCGACGTGAGAGTGCGGCGTGGGCCGGCGGTGTCCACGGTGGACACGGTCACCTCGGCCGAGTCGACGCCACCCGCCCACAGGGTGTCGAGGCGCAACTCCACGTCCGCCGACACCATCAACGCGTCGAGGTCCGCCGCTGTCCATCCTTCGGTGTTCGGGTTGCTGCCCGTCCCGAAACGTGTCTGCAGCACGTCCAGGTCGGTCATCCGAGTTCCCGCACCGCGATCGGTCGGGTTGCCGTTGGCGTCGAGCAGGATCGGGAACGCTCTGTCGAGCAGCGTGCCGTCGCCATTGAAGTCGACGCGTGAGTAGGCCCCCTCCGTGGTGTCACAGGCCGCGAACTCGCCGGCGACGCAGCCATCGAGGTTCATGTCCTTCTTGGGATGGGTGGCGGAGCCGTCGAGGCTGACCTGCCCAGGGGCGGGGCAGCTCACCCCCGTGGAACAGAAGGCGAGCCAGGCGTCGCGGTACCGGCGGAAGTCGCGCATGTCGATCGCTCCGTCCGGCGCGGACCAGTCGGTGCGGAGCTGTGTGCTGCCGAGCTCCCGATCCTCGCCGGTCGGCTGGTTGCGATCGTCGCGGGTGACCCGCCGGTTGCCGTCCGGCGAGGTGTCGTTGACGTCGAGGAGTGCGTCGAGCCCGACGTCGTTCGGCAACCCGATCAGCGACGAGAACACGTCGAGGCGCGGCGTGGACGAGTTCTTGAGGTCGGTCGGGCCACGCTCGACGAGCAGCTTGCGCACTGTTGTCCAACTCGGCGTGAGTGCCGACAGCAGCCCGGCTGCAGCGGTGACCAAGGGCGCCGCCATCGACGTGCCGTTGAGTTCGTGATAGGTCGGCACGGAGTTCTCGTTGACGAACGGCACCAGCGCACGACCGGCGGCGCTGATCGTCCCGTGGTCGTTCGAGTACCTCGTACGTTCCATGCTGGTGACCGTGGTCTCGTTCGCTTCCACGAGCACCCACGGCGGCACGCTGCTCGCCGGCCAGATCGACTCGAGGAAGCCGAACGGATTGATGTTGGCCGTACTGATGGTCGCGAAGTTCACGCACTTCTCGGGGTCCAACGGTTGCGGCCGGTCGAGGCAGAACGACGTGCCGTCGTTCGCGGCAGCCACCACGAGCAGCACGTTGTTCGCAGCCAGTCGGCTGGCCAGCGGGCGCACAAGCTCCGCGTTGGCGCGGAACTCCTTGAGGTAGCTGTCCTTGTTGTTCGGCGTGCAGAAGACCCTCTCTGCCGCAGGAGCGGTGACGTCGTCGTCGGCGCCGGGGCCGCACGTGTCTTCGCCGTACAGGACCTGGAAGATCGGGACTCCATCCTCGTTTTGGAGGAAGACAGACCCGGCGGAGAGGTTGATCACGCGCAGGTTGGGGAAGGCGAACGGTGCCCTGCCCTTCTCGTCGAGGATCAGGTCGAGCACCGTGAGGAAGGAGACGAACATCACAGTGTTGCGTGAGTCGTTCACGTCGTCGAAGAAGAACGGCACGAGGTGCAGGCTCGATGTCGGGTCGCCGCCGACGGTGCCCTGCGACGTCCGAGACACCGCAGAGCCGCGGTCGAACTCGGCGCCGACGATGCCGGCCGTCGCCGTACCGTGCTCCGTACGGACATCGCCCGCCTCATCGGTGCCGAGATGGTTCTCCGTGCAACGGCCATCTGCGGTGCACAGACGGTGCAGGGTCGCATGGGCCAGGTCGGGATGGGTCGTGTCGAACCCGTTGTCGAGCACGATCGTGGAGCTGGTCGTGGCGTTGCCCGGTGCCCGACTGCGGATGGCGTCGAGCCAGTTCCACGCTTGTGGGAAGCGGGCGGCCTCGAGCCCGAAGTTGGAGCCGTCACCGCGGATCGAGTCGTCGGGGGCGACCAACGGGTCGAAGGAGTACGGCTCCTTTCCGGCGATCGCGCCGGGGTCGGGCACGACCGGGCGTGGGAGAGCGGCCTCCGGGTTGATCGAGATGTCGTAGGCGGCGGTGCGCACGCCGGGCTGGGCGCGCAGCGTGTCGAGCGCTGTCTGCATGTAGTCGAGTGATGCAGTGCCCGCGTCGGCGACCTCGGTGACGAGCAGCGACAGATCGCGGTTGCCGCCGACGATCGTCAGCCCCGCAGCGGCGAGGGCAGCGTTGGCCTGCGGCACGGTCGCGGAGGCGGTGAAGCTGACGAGGATCCGATTGCGGGTGACGAGGATCCCGAACGCCGGGTGACTGATCACGGGTGCGTCGGGCGCCATGGCGTCCGGGAGCGCCAGGTTGGCGGAATCGAATGGGCCGCCGGGAAGCGTCTGTTGACCGACGGTGATCGTTGCCGTGTGCGGCGTGCTCGCGTCGTCGATGGCCCTCCACGTGCCCGCGGTCGGGAACGCCAGCACGTAGCGGCTTCCTGCTGCGACCGCTCCCGAGTCGAACGTGGCGTCCGCCTCGGAGGAGATCCGTCGCGGTGCCCCGCTGTCGTTGGCGAACACGATCGACTGTCCGGGCACGACCGTGATCAGGTCGGGCACGAAGCCGTTGGCGGTGAGCGTCACCTCGAACGGTGGCGGTGTCCCCGGTGCGACGGCGCCTGCAGGCTGGGCCGCTGCCGCCACCGGTGCGTCGAGGGGGACCAGGGAGCAGAGCGTGCTGACGAGGACGACGCACGCCAGCATGTTCCTTCGCGGCCGCAAGTGGGTGATCATGCGACGAGCCTGATCCCCGACCCTTGGGTCAGTTTCAGGTGGTCTTCGAGTTCGTCTCCTCGGCGTCGTCGGCGCCGTCGTTGGCGGTGAGGAACGCGAGCAGTTGACCGGAATCGCTGAACGGGAGATGACGCTGGTCGGAGATCCGTTCGACGACGCCACGCAGGCGTCCTTCGGACGAGTCCACGACACGCACTACGAATGTCGACACGGCTCGATCTTGCGCCGCCGTCCTCTGGTGGGCTTTCGGCGCGATTGGAGTCGCAGGCTCAACTACAGGTCGAGGTCATCGCTTCACGGGGTCGGTCAGGTCGCCGGGAAGGCCCTCGGCTCCAGCTCGAGCTCGTGCATCCGCTCGGAGTAGTGCTGGTACCGGCGCCGGGCGTCGCCGTGGCGACCGACCGCGACCAGGGTCGAGACGAGTGCGAGGTGGGCGGATTCGTCGTAGGGCTCGTGCTCGAGCACTCGCAGCCACAATCGGATCGCGTCGTCGGGCGAACCGTCCTGTGCGCGCACGGTCGCCAGCGTCTGTGCGACAGACAGGTACACGGATCGTGCTGACTCGCGGGCGTTGACGAACCAGTCGGCGTAGGGGTCGGACTCGAGGACATCGCCGGTGTAGGCGGCTTCGGCGATCGACAGCAGCTCGGTGGCGGATGGCCCGGGTGTCGCCCGCTGCTCGCGCAGCGCGGTGTGAGCGAGCGTGAGGAACCGGCGGAGATCGGAGTCGATCGTGTCGGGATTGCAGCGAATCGACTCGGCGTCGGCCTGCACGAAGTGATCGGGATCGAAGCGCTTGTCCGGGTCGAGCACCGAACGCATCGTGGCCAACGCCACCGACAGCTTGTTCGAGGCCGCGCTGTCGTCGCCCCACAAGCGATCGATGGCTTGGTCGCGCGGCAGGGGCCGGCCGTCGAGCACGACGAGCATCTTGAACAGGTCCCGGGCCTTCTTCGACTGCCAGGAGTTGTTGGGCACGGGCACGCCGAGACGGGTGATGCTGAAGGTGCCGAGGGTCGTGACGGAGAGCGAGTCGGCGATCTCGGCGCCGCGCCGCGCCGCCTCGGCCTCGGCAGCGAGCGCTCGTGCGCCGCGGCGTCGAGCGAGATCGGCGACCGCCGCCAGACGGGCACCCACCACCGGATCGGTGGACTGTGCGGCCAGCCGTACCTCGACTCGCGCCGCGTCGAGCACGCAGCCGAGCTCTTCGAACAGGGCTCGCGCCTCGTCGAGCCGGCGGCGGCGCAGTTCGATCGTCGCTTCTGCCAGCGCACCGACCTCGAGTGCCGACGCCAACGCGAACCGGTCGCGCCGTCGTCGGGCGATCGCCGCGGCACGTGTTGCCGCAGCCACCGCCTCGGCTCGATCTCCCCGATCGAGGGCGACGGCGGCCTTGAGGGACCACACCTCGGCCGCGTCCAGCGAGCCGTCGCTGCCCGCCACCCGGTCGATGAGCAGTTGCGACACGTCGGGATCCGAGCTCGCCAGCGCCCGCGCCAGCTGCAGTGAGGCCGCCACTGCGATCTGCTGGTCGTTGCCTTGCTCGGACGTCGCCAGCGCCCGCTCGGCGGCACCGCGGGCCTGCTCGATGTCGCCGCGGATGAGGTACAGGCGGGCGAGCACCGTCAACGGGTAGGCGACGAGCAGCGATCCGTGGTGCTGCAGCAGGTCCACCGCCGTCGCCAGATCGGTGCGGGCATCGTCCAGCCGGCCGAGCCGCGTGAGCACCTCGCCGCGGTTGGTCATCGCCAACGCGAGCACGACGCCGTACCCGCCGAGGTCGGCGTGGCGAACGGCGTCGTCCAGCTCCACTAACGCCAGGTCGTACTCGCCCTCTTCGAGCAACCGTGAGCCGCGGTTGGATCGGATGCGCGCGATCTGCATCACGTCGCCGGCACGCTCCGCGTGCTGCAGCGCGCGCACGTAGTTCCAGTCGTTCAGCATCCGCTCGCCATCGCTGGCCGCCACCAGGGCAGCCAGCGTGTGCGCGACCGCGAGAGCGGCGTCGTCGCCGGAAGCCGATCCCACAGCGAGCGCCTGCGCCGAGTGCTCACGTGCCGTGTCGAGAGAACCGGTGATCCACGCCGCCGCCCCGGCATAGCCGGCGAGCAGCGCGACGTCGGCCGGGTCGTCGTCGGGGTGCAGCGCAGCGATTGCCTTGCCGTAGATCGCGAGGGCACGCTCGTGCTGACCTTGGAAGTACTCGAGCAGCCCGTGCCGCCAGGCGTCGCCGGCGGTCGATCGCTGCTGGGCGGCGAGCTGGTACTCGGCGATCGCTCGGCGCGCATCGCCGAGGGCATGGGCGGCTCGGCCGTTGAGACCGTGCAGCTCGGATGCGGTGGCAGACGCTGCGATCGCGTCGAGCACCAGTTGCGGCTGCCCGGCCTCGATGGCGGCCACCCCGAAGCGCTCCAGCGTGTTGGGCAGCAAGTCCTGGCGCTGTTCCAGCGACACGCGGATGGCTGCCCCTGGGTCGCCGCGACCGGCGCACATGTCGATCATCGAGGTCGCCAGATCCGCGTCCACTCGGCGATCGAGGATCTCCATCGTGAGCTGCTTCGCGCGTACGCGGCCGCCTCCCTCGACGTCCTCGATCAACTGCGCATGCAGCAATGCATGGATGGCGGCGTCGACCTGGACCAGCCCGGCGCGCTCCAGTTCGTGCGCGGCGACCGGCTGCAGGCCGGAGATCACTCGCAGCAGTTGCGCGTGGTCGGGAACGAGGCAGGCGATGGAGTGCTCGGTTGCCGCGGCCACGGGGTCTGCTGCACCAGCCCACCGTCGCACCAGGTTGCGGTGGTCCTCGCGGGTCGTGGCACCGAGAGCGGCCACGAGTGTCAGTGCCGCGCCGGGCCTGTCGCCCGTCAGGTCCTCGAGCGTCGCGGCGACGTCGGGTTCGAGATCGGCCGCAGCGATCAGGTCGTGGACGAGAGGGTCTCCCGTCGCCGGCAGCTCGACCTGGTGGACGACGTCGTCGAGCGGCAGCCGGTCGATCGAGAACGGCAGCGCGTCGCGTGTGATCAGTGCGAGCGCCAGCTCGGCGGGAGCGTTGCGCACCAGTGCCTCGACGAGGCGCGCCGCGACCGGATCGCTGCCCAGTCGCTCGACGCCGTCGATCACGAGCAGCAGCCTGCGGTCGAGCGCATCCCGCAACGCAGCGGCGATCAGTGATCCCAGCTGCTCGGATCGCCCGAGCGGATCGCTGTCGCTGACCGGTCCGTTGGACGGACCAACGGCGGCGCTGAGGATGGGAGCGAGGTTGGGCACGCGAGAACGGAGCTGGCCGACGAGCGTGATCGCCAACTCGCTCGGGTGGTACAGATCGTGGAGCCTCACCCACACGGTGCGGTGGATGTCGATGCGGTCGAGCACGTAGCGCGTCTTGCCGGCTCCCGCTGGACCGCGCACCACAGTCAGTGCCGCCCACTCGTGAATCCAGCGTTGGCTCACAGAGTGAGGGTTTATCATCCGTCGGCCCGCACCGCCACGGGTGAGTGGTCACAGGGCGAACAGGGGCGCGAGAGGTACTAGCACCAATGACCACTTTCGACTGCGACCGACGGGAGCAGACACTGACGTCATCGAAACCCCCCACCCCCTGGAGCCTCTCATGTACAAGCCCGTCGTCAAGACAGCCATCGCACTCGCCGCCGTCACCGCCTTCGGTGGCCTCGCCACCTACGCCGCAGCGCAGGTGAACAACACGCCGCCGCCGCAGGTGGTCATC
>JBAVTH010000069.1:0-2228 GCA_049696035.1 Ilumatobacteraceae bacterium | reverse complement strand
AGCAGCCGTTCGATCAGGTCGGCAGCACTGTCGACGACGTGCTCGCAGTTGTCGAGCACGACCAGTGCGTCGAGCCGCGCGATGGCCGACACGGCGGTCGCAGGCCGTGCCGCGTCCAGCGAGATGGAGAGCGCGAGGGCGACCGCTGGCAGCACGTCGGCTCCCGGCTCCAGAGCACTCAAGTCGACGAAGTGGCCACCGTCGGCACCGCCGACCCGTGCGTCGCTGAGGATCGCCCGAGCGAGCGCAGTCTTGCCCGCGCCGCCAGGCCCCAACAACGTCACGAGCGGCTGTGAGCGGAGCGCCGCCGTAGCCCTCGCGTAGTCGGCTTCGCGCCCTACGAGCCCGACTGGAACGGCAAGCTGGGCCGTACCGTCGTCGGCAAGTCGCGCGACGAAGCGATAGCCGCGGCCGCGGGCGTTGCGAATCGTGTGCTGCGAGGCGCCGTCGTCGCCGACCGCCCGTCGCGCTTCCTTGACGCGCGTCGTCAGGTTCGCCTCGGAGAGGAAACGGTGCCCCCACACGCCATCGAGCAGATCGGTCTTCGCCAGCACACGATCCCGGTGCTCGATGAGCAGCACGAGAAGATCGAACGCTTGCGGTTCGAGATGCACCGCAACGCCGCGGCGGCGGATCTCACGGCCCGCCGGATCGATCTCGACGTCGTTGAACCGGTACACAGCAGAAGTCTTGCAGCTGGCAGGCGAACAGAGTTCTGGTCGTCAGCCGGCGCCGGCGCTCCAACAGAGAACCCGATTGGGCCCGAACGACGGTTCACATTGTTCTGGCATCCGACTGTCTCGACGACACGAACAACTCGCAGTACAACTCGATCGAGCACCGTCTTCGGGCGGGCTCGGGAGGCTTCTCGATACCCGTCGGCTCGTCCGCGGTCGGGGCCGGTGCACATGGCTGCGTGTTGTTCGCTGCGGCATCCGTGCCCGCGCGACACTCGGTGTCTGCCACATAGTTGCACCATGTAGTGCACTATGATGCACTCTATGTCAGGCAACGAGTCGCCATCCGCGAGTGTCGGAGCAGAGGTGCGACATCTGCGGCACGAGCGTGGGTGGACGCTCGACGAGGCTGCAGAGCGGCTCGGTGTCAGCCGCCGGCTGTTGACGCAGTTGGAGGCCGGGACCGCGAACCCGTCGCTGTCCACGTTGCTGTCCATCGCTGCCGGGTTCGACGTCGCGCTCGTCGACTTGCTCGACGGCGAAGAGAAGCCGCGGGTGGTCGTGCAGCCGCAGAACGCCGCCGCGCAGGTGTTGTGGTCGACGGCAGCCGGCAGCGAGGCGCGCCTGTTGGTCGGCTCTGGCGCGCTCGAGCTGTGGGAGTGGTCGCTCGCGCCCGGCGATGTGCGTACTTCTGCCGCACACAGGGCCGGCTCGCGAGAGGCGCTGTCGGTCACGAGCGGCGTCGTGACAGTCACCGTCGGCTCCGGTGCACCGGTCAGCGTGCGCGCCCGTCAGTCGGCCACGTTCGACGCTGATGAACCGCACTCGTACGCGAACCATGGGCCGCGCCCGGCCCTGTTCGTGCTCGCGGTGCACGAACCGAGCCGAGGTCGGCCATGAACGACAGCAGCCTGATGTGGATCGATCGCGTCGTCGTCGATGACGACATCGTCGAGCGCTTCCCGGCGTACCGGGTGGTCCTCGTCGCGGCGGTCGGGGTGGACATCGGTGCGTTGCACCCCATCGCCGATGAGCTCATCGAACGAGCCAACGACGTCGCCAGCGGGTTCTTGCCCGACGCGCCCGCCCCGGCGTTCGACCACCTCGAACGATGGCGCGAGGCCTATCGCGGCTTCGGGGCCAACCCGCGCCGCACCCGTGTCAGCGTCGAGGCACTGCTCCGCCGCGCGGCACAGTCAGGGCTGCCGCGGATCGGTGCGCTCGTCGACGTCTACAACGCGATCTCGGTGATCCACTCCGTCCCGATCGGCGGTGAGGACCTCGCCCGCTACCGGGGTGCGGCCAGGCTGCACCTTGCGACCGGCGAGGAAGCGTTCCACACCACGAGCAACGGCGAGGCCGTCGTCGAACACCCCGAGGCCGGCGAGCCGGTCTGGTCCGACGACCTGGGTGTCACCTGTCGCCGCTGGAACTGGCGTCAGACCCACCGCACTGCGATCACCGATGCAACGGTCGACGCGGGGTTCATCATCGACTCGCTCGATGCTCCTGATCACGCCGGCGCTCAAGCTGCCGCCGACCACCTCGTGC
>JBAVTH010000068.1:0-3885 GCA_049696035.1 Ilumatobacteraceae bacterium | reverse complement strand
CGGCCAGGCTGCCGAGCAGCCGGTCCTTGACCTCGACGAAGTTGCGCATCGAATGCATCTGCAGGTAGAGCAGTTCCAGCTCGTCGGTGCGCACCAGGCCGGCCAGCGCCTCGCCGCTGAGCGCGCGCAGCTTCTCGCGGCTGACGCCGTGAAAGCCGTTGAGCGAGAGCTTCTCGCCCGAGGGCGTGGTCACCTGCGCCTGCATCGGCTCGAGCAGGCCGAGTTCATGCACCTTGCGGCCGAACTGGCGGGTGCGCTCGAACTGCGACTGGTACTCCTGCAGGAACTTCAGCACCCGCTCGACATAGGGCGTGGGCTGGGCATCGTCGCCGAACAGGCGCTCGCCTCGGCCCTCGCGGTTGACGCCGGGGTGCTTCTCGTCGATGCACAGCGTCAGCGTCTTGCCGTCGCCACTGCGCGAGAACACGAAGGGGTAGCGGCGGATGAAGGCCGGCACGTACTTGGCCCGCCATTGGCCATCGGGCGCCAGGTAGAGGTTCTGGTCGCCGCGCACGCCCAGCACCACCGCCGGCGTCACCTCGTCGCCGGCCACGGTGAAGACGATGGCGTATTCGACGGCCGCTCGCAGGAACTCCACCGCCATCAGCGGCACCGCGTTGACACCGGCCGAGAAGGCGTAGTCGCCGCTGGGCGCCAGGCTGACATCGGCATGGCGTGCCGCCGACACCGGCACGGCGGTCTCATAGATCAGCAGTTGCTTGCTCATGGGCTCTCTCGGATCGGGTCAAGGGTGGACGGCGGTTGCGCCATTCGGTGCAAGTGGCAGGGTAGCGGACTGGCACCCGAGCCGCCTCGGCAGAAACCTGGGCCCGGCACCGGGGGGTGCGTTGACCCGGGCGAGCGCAACCACGCGACGCAAGGCAGGCGGCGTCGCGTGGAACAGCCCGTTCGGCATCAGCTACCCACCACGCTGGGCTTGGCCACCACCCGCGGCGCCACGTCAAGGTGCAGGCGCAACGAGGCGTTGGGGTCCAGCCGCTGCGGCGTCGCGCCGAGGTGGCTGACGAAGCGGTCATGCCAATTCAAGGGCTTGGTGCGGGCCGCCGCCACTGCGGCCAGCGGTGCTGATGACGATGCCGCCGACACGTCAGTCCAGCCCGCCTGGAGCGGCGTGTCTCGTGGGCACGCCCAAAGGCCGGCTGACGAAGCTGGAGGAGGTGTTCCTGAACAAGCCTTGGGCGAAGGTGCGTGCTGGCGTGCAGGTCAAGCGGCTGGCCACCGAGGAAGACGCGTACGTACTGGCGCAAAGCGACACACGCATCGACAAGGAACGCGGCATGCGACGCCAGCGCTTGCGCCGCTACATCGAGCGCCTGTTCGCTGGCCGACCCGCATAAACCTGCTGCTAGGCGCGCGCGCGGCGAAGTGCAAGCAGGACTGCGATCGATCCAAGCAAGAAGAGCATCCAACTCGACGGCTCCGGCACGGCCACGACCTCGAACCGCAGCGCAATCGGTAGCGGCAGCGGCGTCGCGCCGACCACCACGCCCGTGTCAAACGCGACCACGCCGAGCGGCGCGGCCGGATCGATCGTGAAACGGTAGCGCGCAAGCACGGTGTCCACGGCGAAGCTCTTCTCCGGCAGGTAGAAGAACGCACACGCCTGATCGGTGCACAGGCCCGATCCGCCGCCGGTGAGGCCCGCTGTCGGCACGAAGGAGACAAGGTGCAGGATCGACTCGACATCCTCCAGACCGGGCACGATGTCGAGAGCCTCCAGCACCGTACCGGCGCCGGCATGGATCGAGAGGCTGACCTCACTGCCGGGCACACCTTTGGTCTGCCCGCTGAAGAAGACCTCCGCGTGGGCGGTGAACGCCAGGCACACGAGCGCGCCGACCGACATCATCCGGCGCCACTGGCGCGTTGTCGAAACCTTCATATCGCTACCCTCTTTCCATGGTTGACAGGTTGACCGTGGCCTTGGCCACGACGGCAGGGACCGCTGGTATGCGCAGCTTGAACGCCAGGTTGCGTTCATCGTGGGTGCGTCCGAGGTGATTGACGAAAGAGTCCAGCCAGACTTTGCCCGAATCGGCCTTCGGTGGCGACTGCAGCGCCGGCCGGGTAGAAACGGGGCGCGCATTCCAGTCGATGACCGGCGCCCCGACCTGGCCATGACTCGCCGTTTCCGCGGCTGGCGTCGAGAGAAGCCCGACACGCGGGAGGGGGTCGAGCGGTCGTGCCGCGTCATCGGTACCGCTGCGCGATGATGCCGGCGGGCTGATCGCCAAGTCAGGAATCGGCGTGGGCGTGAGACCCAGGATCTTGCGCGTGATGAGCAGGGCATCGGTCGAGTCGATCCGGCCGTTGCCGTCCACGTCACCGACGATGAGCGGGTCGACAAGCGGGAAGGCCTTGAACCCGGTGTCCAGCCGCACCACGACGCGCTGGATGTACAGCGCGTCGAGTGAGGAGTAGGCCGCATTGCCGTTCGTGTCGCCAGGCCTCGCGACAACATGAACGCCGTCGTCGTCCTCTGCGGCCACCGTTCCACCGTCAACCGACACGTGGCGAACATCGACGACTTGCCTGGCACCGTCAGGCGCCGTCGTCGGCACGATGGCGATCAGCCGCCCGAGCTCGAGATAGTCGCCGCTCACCGCAACAGCGAACACGACCTGCACCTTGGCGACGCCTGGCGTGCTGAGATCCAGGGTGACCGTGCCGCCCGCAGGGTTGGAGAAGCCCGTCACCTGCAGCAGCGTCGGGTCGAAATGGATCTCGAAGCTGGCGGTGGTGAAGGAGCCGGCGCCGGAGATCCGGACCGGGACACCTGCCGCACCGGTCGGCACGCCCGCATACTGGCCCGGGCCTCGGGCGAAATCGGCGATGGAAACCCGTGCCACCGCGCTGCCGCTCACGTTGAAGGTGTCGCTGAAATCGTCTCCCGGGGTGCGATCGGCGTTGCCGTCGAGCAGGTCGCCGTTCACTGCGCGGAAGCCGCTTGCGCCGCTCTTCAACGTGACCGCGTAGGTTCCGTCGACGAGGGCGGAGCCGGTCTTCACGAAGACGAAGCCCATGCTGTCGGCGTCCATGACGAACGACCCGCGAACGACGCCCTGCGGGCCCGTCACGACGATGTCCGGGGCGCCCAGGGCGGCGCCCGATCCGGCGCCGTCGTAGAGGTTGAGCTGCGCCGGGTCCAGAGCGCGGTTGAAGCGCACCGCGAAGCCCGACGCGTTCGGCGTCAGCGCGAGAACCTGCAGCGGCGGCTCGTCGATCTCGAACGTCGCATCCGATGCGTCGCCTATCGCCGGGTTGCCCGACGAGACGACGCGGATCACATAGTCGTCGCCCGCCGGGAACAGCACCGGATCGACCGTCCACTCGAACAGCCCGTCGTTCGCTTCATCCTCGGCAAGCGTC
This sequence comes from Ilumatobacteraceae bacterium, assembly GCA_049696035.1. Taxonomy (GTDB): domain Bacteria; phylum Actinomycetota; class Acidimicrobiia; order Acidimicrobiales; family Ilumatobacteraceae; genus UBA668. The sequence continues at coordinate 495 of JBAVTH010000068.1, read as the reverse complement.
ACAAACGTCCCGGCGATGCCGGTTGCCGAGTATTCGATGTCGACCGTCGTGCCGCCAGCGTGATGCCAGCGGATGTCGAAGGTCGACAGCTGCTCGATCAATTCGCCGCCGTTCGGCGCCATCACGATGATGAACTCCGCCGCGCTCTTGGAGGCCTGCTCGGTATTGCCGTAGGCACCGACGTTCACGTAGCCGCCGTTATTGACCGGCTCGCGGCCGAACGGGTCGCTCGGGTGACCGCGGTCGATGGCCAGCGACTGCTGGGCATCGATCGTCTCGACCGCAGTCAGCGCCACCGGCACGCCCGGGATGATGAAGCTCGGCCCTTGCACGGGCGCCAGGGAGCCCCCGTGGAAGCTGCCGAACAGGCTGCGGACGTGGAAGTCGTCGTCGCGACCGTCGCTGACGCCGGGCTCAAAGCCGAGCACGGTGTCGGCGCCGTCGGCATCGATGAACAGCGGGTTCGCAAAGATGCTGTCGGTGTCCGTGCCGGTG
>JBAVTH010000067.1:0-10448 GCA_049696035.1 Ilumatobacteraceae bacterium | reverse complement strand
GTGGCGAACAGCGCCGTGCCCACCGACCACACGGCCGCCGCCGCCAGCACCGACCGCTCGGGGTGCTGCGCCGACCGCAACCGCGGCATCGCCCACACCGCAACCACCGAGCCGAGGCCCAAGGCGGCCGAGAGAAGGCCGAAGCCCGCGGGTGAGACGTGCAACCGCTGACGGGCCACCAGTGGCATCACCGCGGCCAGCCCGGCGCCGACAGCCGTCATCGCCGCCAGCCTGATCACCGGATGACGCAACGACTTGGAGGCGGCCACGTGCCGCACGCCCTCGCGAATCGCTCCGCCGACGGCATCGTGCTGCCGCTCTCGCTGCGGCCCACTGCGATAGCCGTTGACCACCGCGATGACGCCCACGAACGACACCGCGTTCAGTGCGAAGACGCCGCCTGGGCCGCGAAGCGCGATCACGCCGCCTGCCAGCGCAGGGCCGAGCGTCTGCGCGGCGTTGCGCGAGATGCCGTCGAGGCCGATCGCCTGCGGCAGAGTGCGGGCATCCACCAGCTCCGGGGTCAGCGCCATGAAGGCAGGGGCGGCGAACGTGAGGGCGACCGACTCGAAGAACGTGCCGGCCAGCAGCACGGCGGGCGACATCGCCCCGACCCCTTGCGCCAGCGCCAACCCACCGGCCACAGCCAGTGCCGCGACCTGGGTCGCGATGATGAACCGGCGGCGGTCGAGCATGTCGGCGAATGCGCCGGCGTGCAGAGCCAGCACGAAGCCGGGCACGGCCCACGCCGCCTGGACCATGCTCACCAGCGTCGGCGAGCTCGACAACGTCGCCATCGTCCAATTGGCAGCCACCAGGTGCATGAACGTGCCGACGTTGGAGACCAGGCCGGCGATCCACAGCCAGCGGTACACAGGAACACGCAACGGCGACCAAGGACCGGTGGCAGGTTCGTCGTGCACGCGGCGAGGGTACCGGGCGGCTCCGCCGAGCCACCCTGCCGGACAGCGGCTCAGCCTCGGTCGCGCCCGTTGCGCAGCAGCTCCCGATACGGAACGTCCGCGTCGATCGCGGGTTCCTTCGGCAGCCCCAGCACGCGCTCTCCGAGCGTGTTGCGTTGGATCTCGTCGGTGCCACCGCCCAGCGACATGCCGCGGCAGTTGAGCAAGTGGTACTGCCAGTAGTCGGCGTCGACGTCGTCGCCGTCCCACGCGACACCCGCAGGGAACTGCAGCGCCGCCGCCAGATCGGCGGCGAAGCGGCCTTGCTTCGTGCGCCACAACTTGCCGATGGACGGATGCACCCTGCGTGTGCCCAGCCAGCGCATCAGCTGCTCACCGGTGAAGGCCGTGGCCAAGCGCTGGCGAACCTCCGGGTCGGCCGCACGCGAGCACTGCCGGGCCAACTCGATCAGCTGCACTGCGGGCAGCGGGTTGCGACCCGTCTTGCGCTTCTCCTCGCGGCTGCCCAGGACCGAGTTGGTGCCAGTGGCCACACGCTCATGCGCCAGCAACGCGGTGCCCATCCGCCAGCCGTCGTTGAGGTCGCCCACGATCCAGTCCGCCGGCAACCGGGCCTCGTCGATGAACACCTCGTTGAACTCCGACACACCGGTCATCTGCCGCAACGGGCGCACCGTGACGCCCGGCTGACGCATCGGCAGCACCAGCATCGTGATGCCACGGTGCTTGGGCAGACCGGCATCCGTGCGGGCCAACAGGATCGCGAGATCCGCGTGCTCGGCCCCCGACGTCCAGACCTTCTGGCCTGTCACCACCCACTCGTCGCCATCACGCTCCGCTCTCGTGGCCAGCGACGCGAGGTCGGAACCGGCATTCGGCTCGGAGTACAGCTGGCACCAGATCTCGTCGCCGCGCAGCCCCGGCCGAAGGAAGCGCTGCCGCAACGCGGGTGCGCAGTGATCGCGGATCACGGGGAGCGCCATCCCGATGCCGATGCCGAACACGGCGTCGATCGACGGAACGCGGCCACGGCTCTCCTGCGCGTAGATGGCAGCCTTCTCGGGCCGTTCACCCAGGCCGCCGGCCTCCACCGGGTAGCCGAAGCCGGCGAGGCCGGCGTCGTACAGCGCGGCGCGCCAAGTGCGGGCACGGTTCAGGCCGCGCGACCCGTCGTCGGCTTCGAGCGGGCCGCACCGCTCGTTCAGCAGGCCCGGCAGTGCGTCGAAGAACGACCGCACGCGCTGCCGGAACTCCACGAGGTCGTCGACCTGGCGATCCGTCATCACCCGCCCGCCTCCGGTGTGCGCCGGCCAGCGACGAGCGTCCGGAACCATGCCGCAGGGTCGGCCGGCTCGCTCCGCAGCAGTCGCCAGGTGGCCTGCACGGCGGCCCTGCCCTCGACCGGGTAGGCGGCGATCCGCTCCGCCAGCTCGGTCGCCCTCGCGATCACCTCGGCATCGGGCACGACCTCGGTCACCAGTCCGAGCCTCAGCAGCTCCGCCGCGGGGACGCGGTCGGCGAGCAACGTCAGCCGGTCCCCCACCGCCGCGCTGTGGCGCAGGTGCAGCCAGGCCTGGCACATCGGGGCCGCAACACCCATCGTGATCTCGGAGACCTGCAAGAACGACGACTCGCCGGCCACGACCACGTGGCCGGCGAGGGCCAGTGCCGCGCCGGCATTGATGGCGAACCGCTCGAGTGCAACGACGATCGGCACGCGGCACGCATGCAGCGCGATGTGCACCTCCACCCACGCATCGAGCGGCTCGTCGACGAGGCCGGCGCCTGCCACCTTGAGATCGATCCCGGAACAGAACGACCCTCCCGCACCGCGCAGCACGATCGCACCCACCGAGGGGTCGGCGTCCGCGGAGAGGATGGCCTCGCGGAGCTGCGTGGCCAACGCCGCAGTGACGGCGTTCTTCCGTTCGGGACGGTTCAAGACGATGTCGGCACGGTGGCCGACGCGCTCGACCAGCACCTCAGCCCCCGGCATCATCGGTCCACTCGACAGGCCGTGGCCCGCTCTTCGTCAATGATCATGGTTCCCCCGGTGCAACGGTGGCCACCCACGCCGCCGTCGGCGGCGACGTGCCTGCCACACTCCGTCGGCGGACTGTAGTTGATCAAGGCCCCGACGAGCTCGACGAGGAACCGGCAGAGGATCGCCACCTACACTCGCCGCATGGCCCCCGCGTCGTCCGACACCAGCGGCCGGTCCACCCGGGAGCTGATCCTGCTCCACGCCTCACGCCTGTTCGCCCGACGCGGCTTCCTCGGCACCTCCACCCGCGACATCGCAGCAGCCGTTGGCATCCGCCAACCCTCGGTGTACAGCCACTTCCCGTCGAAGCAGGCGATCGCCGAGGAGCTGTTGCGGCGCGACCTCAGCGCCGGCATCGAGGCCCTGAGTGGATTCGCCGCAACCGACGGTGGGGCTGCCGTGCAGCTCTATCGCTACCTCCTGTGGGAGGTCACGTACGTGCAACGCACGCCACTCGACCTGCGCGCGCTGTACCTCGGTGAGCTGCTGGAGCTCCCCGAGTTCGACGAGGGCAGACGGCTGAACGCGGAGTACGAACGACTCCTGGCGGGAATCATCGCCGGCGGCATCGACAGCGGAGAGTTCGGCGGCATCGATGTCGCGTTCGCCCTCCGGGCAGTGGACGCCATCATCCTGGAAGCGATCCGAGGATCGGCGCTGCACCGTCCGCACCGCATCCTCGACGAACCCGACATGGTCGCCACCTTCGTGGTGCGCGCCCTGCTGCGTGAGCCGTCACGAGTGGATGCAGTGCGCGCTGCCGCACACAGCCCGGGTTGACGCGCCGCTCACACCAGCGACCCCACCTTCAGGCCCTCCAGCACTGCCTCCTCCACCGTGCGCGGTGCGAGGCAATCACCGATCAGGTGCGGCTCCAGCCCCAAGGCGAGCACCGCCGGCGAGAGCTCGTCCACGGCGAGGTGACCCTGCGACAGCACCAACGCGCCGACCGGCGACACGGTGACCGGCTCGCCCGTCAGCACGTGCTGGAACCACACGGTGTCGTCGTCGGCGCCATACGGCCGCACGAGTGGCACGATCTCCACACCCAGCCGAGTCGCGTCGGCGATCATCACATCACGGACGTACTGCTGGATGCGCTGCCCCGCGTAGTAGCCGGAGACACCGAGCGTGACGGGGTGGCCTTTCTGAGCCAGCAGCATCGCCACTCCCAACCCGATCCAGTCGCATCGCCAGTCGGCGACCGCCACTCTGCCCGCAGGCATCTCCGCACCCGTCAACACATCCCACGCGGTGAGCACGGCCAGGTCACCCATCAGCTCCAGATCCGGCACACGTGGCAGCGCGCCCGTGGCCAGCACGACCGCATCGGGCCGCAAGTCGCGCAGCAGAGCGGCATCGGCGCGGGTGTCCAGGCACACCTGGACGCCGGCGCGCACCACCTCACGGCTCAGGTTGTCGATCGCGCCGCCGAACTCTGCGCGGCCTGGCAGCTCCTGGGCCAGCCACACCTGACCGCCAAGCCGGCGGCCCGCTTCCAGCAAGGTCACCCGGTGGCCGCGCTCGGCCGCCACGGCCGCAGCCTTCATCCCGGCAGGCCCGCCGCCCACCACGACGACGTGCTTCGGCACCGCGGCACGAATTCGCACTCCGTACGCGCGCTCGCGACCGGTCTCCGGGTGCTGGATGCACGAGATGGGGTACCCGGCATGGAAGTGACCGATGCAGGCCTGGTTGCAGCCGATGCACGCACGGATCTCGTCGAGCTCACCGGCCTTCGCCTTCGCCGGCATCTCCGGATCGCAGATCAGAGCACGCGTCATGATCACCGCATCGGCCTCGCCGTTGGCGATGATGCGATCCGCATCCTGTGGCTGGTTCACCCGCCCGGCCGCGATCACCGGCACCGACACGACCGCTTTCGTCCGCGCGGTGATGGACGTGGTGTAGCCGGGCGCCGTCGTCATCGGCGGCACGATGTGGCCGCTGCCCGACAGCGTTGCGGAGGTGCCGACCGTGACCGACACGTAGTCGAACAGGCCTTCCGCGTCGAGCAGCGCGAGTGCCTCCAACGTCTCGTCCTCGGTGAGCCCCTCGTCGCTGCGCTCGCCGACGGAGATGCGCATGCCGACCGCCATGCCGGTTCCCACGGCTGCCCGGGCGGCCACCAGCACGTCGTGGAGGAAACGCAGCCGGTTCTGCAACGAGCCACCGAACTCGTCGGCGCGCAGGTTGGTGCGCGGGTTGAGGAACTGCGCTGGAAGGTAGCCGTGCGAGGCGACGATCTCGACACCGTCGAACCCCGCCGCCCGAACACGCGCCGCGGCCGACGCGTAGCACCCGATCATCTCGTGCACCAGCGCGGTGGGCATCGCCCGCGGCATCACCATGAACCGCTCGCTGGGCACCTGCGACGGCGCGAGCGCCACGGCCAGCGTGCCGTCCTGGCTCTCCATCATCTCGCGACCGTCGTGGAACAGCTGCTGGATCGCAACGGCGCCGCCGGACTTCACCGCGACGGCCAGAGCAGTGAGACCAGGAATGCACGAGTCGTCGTCGGCCATGAGCACATGGCTGGTGTACTTGGCCGTGTGATGCACCCCCGCCACCTGGGTGACGATGAGCCCGGCGCCCCCGTGCGAGCGCGCCTCCTGATAGGCGATCAGCTGATCCGTGACCTTGCCATCGACTGCCATCACTGTGTCGTGCCCCGACGAGACGATGCGGTTGCGCACCGTGAGCGGGCCGATCGTCAGCGGTGTGAACAGGTGGGGCAGGTGAGGTGCGTGATCGGTCATGGTGCCGCCAGGATCCGCTGGCGCTGCGGGTCGTAGAAGGGTGCCAGTTGCAGCCGCGCCGGCAGTCGGCGAGCAGGCGTGGACACCTCGAAGCGACCGTACTGCAACCAGTCGGCGGTGACGCCGGTCGCGCACTCCACCTGGACGATGCCCACCGGCCCACCGAGCGTGTGGCCGAAGGCGGCGGCGCGGACGTACCCCACCCACGCACCGTCGAGCAGCACCGGCTCGCCACCGAACAGGTCGGCGGTCGGGTCGTCGATGAACACGTTCGCGAGGCGACGTGTCAGGGCGCCCGCGTCCTTGGCGGCCAGCAACGCGTCACGACCGATGAAGCCAGCGGGCTTGTCCCACGCGACCGCGAAGCCGAGGCCGGCGGCCAACGGCGTGTCGGTGTTGTCGATGTCGACGCCCATGTCGCGGTAGCCCTTCTCCAACCGCAGGCTGCCCATCGCACCGAGGCCGACCGGGCGGATGCCGAGGTCGGCGCCGGCAGCGAACAGGTCGTCGTACACGCCCAGCGCGTACTCGGTGGGCACGTGCAGCTCGTAGCCCAACTCACCGACGTAGGTGACCCGCCCGACCATCACCGGCGCGTAGCCGACGTGCAACTGCTGGGCTGTGAGGTACGGGAACGCCTCGTTCGAGAGGTCGGCGTCGGTGAGCCTGCCGAGCAGCTCGCGAGACGACGGCCCCTGCACGGACAGTAGTGTGGTGGCGGAGGTGACGTCGGTGACGACCACCACCTCACCCGGCTGTGTGGCCCGCCGGATCAGTGGCTCGATCCTCCGATGGATGATGTCGCTGGCCACCACGAGGAACTGCTCGTCGCCCAGACGCGACACCGTGACATCGGCGACGATGCCACCTGCGGCGTCGAGCCACTGCGTGTACACGAGGCGGCCGATCTCGCGCCCGACGTCGTTCGCCGACACCCGGTTGAGCACCGCCTCGGCTGCGGGGCCCTGCACCATCAGCTTCGCCATCAGGCTCATGTCGAGCACGCCGACTGCCTCGCGCACCGCACGATGCTCGCGGGCGACGTAGTCGTGCGAAGGCTGGCGATGGAACCCTTGGCGGATGGGCGCCGGCTGGTCGCTGCCCGCGAACCACTCGGCGAACTCCCAACCGAACGAACTGTTCCAATGGGCGCCCGCGGCCACGTGCCGCTCGTGCACGACGGAGCGGCGCACGTTGCGGGCGGTGCGCTGCTTGAACGTCGGGTACCAGGCATCGCCGAACAGGGCACCCAACTGCTCGACCGTCCGCTCGGCACGGAAGCGGCGAGCGGTCTCGTAGGTGGCCGTGCGGTCGATCGCGTAGCCCGTCATGTCCACCGGCGCTATCCCGTCGACGATCCAGTGCGCGAGCACATGGCCCACTCCGCCACCGGCCAGCACGCCGACCGAGTTCATCCCGGCAGCGACCCAGTAGCCGTCGAGCTCTGGTGCAGGCCCGAGCAGCGGGTGCACGTCGGAGGTGAACGACTCCGGCCCGCAGAAGAACAGCCGCACGCCGACATCGGCGAGTGACGGTATTCGGTCCATCGCGTGCGACAGGAACGGCGCCATGCGATCCCAGTCGGGGTCGATGGTGCCGAAGGCGAAGTCGTGCGGCACACCGTCGAGCTGCCACGGCGCAGCGACCGGCTCGAACAGGCCGACGAGCATGCCGTCGCCCTCGGGGCGGTAGTAGCCGTAGCGGTCGGCATCCTCCACCACCGGCAGATCGGGGCTCATGCCCGGCACCGTGTCGGTGAGCAGGTAGTAGTGCTCCGCGGCCTGCAGCGGCACGTGCACGCCCGCGAGCGCGCCGAACGTGCCCGCCCACATGCCACCGGCGTTGATCACCAACTCGGTCTCGATGCGGCCGCGGTCGGTGAGCACGGCCGTCACCCGGCGCCCCTTGGTCTCCACCCCTGTCGCGCTGACCCCGTTGATGATGCGCGCACCACGCGAGCGTGCGCCCTTCGCCAGAGCCGTCACGACACCGACAGGGTCGGCACGGCCTTCGTCGGCCACGTGGAAGCCGGCGAGCACATCGTCGATGCGCAGCAGCGGGAACAGCTCGTGCACCTCCTTGGGGGAGATCTCGGTGTCGGGCACGCCGAAGCCGTGCATCCATGCACTCGCTCGCCGCAGGACCTCCAAACGATCCGGGTTGGTCGCGAGCGAGATGTGGCCCACCTCGCGAAAGCCGGTGGAGTGGCCGGTCTCGGCCTCCAGCCGCGAGTAGAGATCGCGCGAGTAGCGGGCCATGAACAGCGCCGTCTCGTCGGTCATGCCGGCCGAGGTGATGAGGCCCGCGGCGTGCCACGTGGTGCCGGCGGTCAGCTGGTGACGTTCCAGCAGCACGACGTCGCTCAGCCCCAACAGGGTGAGGTGGTAGGCGATGCTGCAGCCGATGACGCCCCCGCCGACGATCACCACCTGCGCGCGTTGCGGCAACCGAAGACTCTCGTTCGTCGTCACCTATCGAACGATAGCCAACCGCAGCGGAGCAGTCGAGCCATCAATTGACGGATCGACTGACAGCAGTTACCTTCACGCGATGGCACCGTCCCGCTCTCATCTGATCGACGTCCTGCAGCAGGACTTCACCGCCTTCGGCACGGTCGCCGACGGGCTCGACGACGTGGGCTGGTCGGCTCAGTCGCTGTGCCCGGCGTGGACGATGCGAGGCGTCGTCGAGCACGTCACGATGATCGAGCTCGCCCTGCTCGGCTGGCGGCCGGGCGACGACAACCCGTTCGGCAAGGTGCCGGCGATCGCCACCGAGCTGGCGGGCCACTCCCCCGCGCAGCTGCTCGCCCGCTACCACGAGGTGACGACAGCGCGGCTGGAAGAGCTGGCGACGATGACCGACGACGACTTCGACAGCCCGTCGGTCACCCCTGTCGGCCCCGGCACCTACGGGCGGTTCATGGCGATCCGTGCGTTCGACGTGTGGGTGCACGAGCGCGACATCCGCGTGCCGCTCGGGCTGGCCGGCGACGACGGTGGCGCGGCCGCCGAGCTCGCGCTCGACGAGGTGCACGGGTCGCTCGGTTTCATCGTCGGCAAGAAGATCGGGCTGGCCGAGGGCAAGGGCATCGCGATCGAGCTCACCGGCCCGGTGCACCGCACCCTGCTGGCCAAGGTCGACGGGCGGGCCGCACGCGTGGACGAACTCGCCGACCGCGATGTCACGCTCACCACCGATTCGCTGACGTTCATGCAGCTCGCCTGCGGCCGCATCGACCCGGAGGCCGCCATCGCCGACGGGCGCATCGCCTGGTCGGGCGACCCCGACCTCGGCGCCCACGCCGCTCGCCACCTCGCGTTCACGATGTGACCGCCATGGACGCCTTCCGCACCCCCGACGCCGCGTTCGACGCACTGCCCGACTACACGTTCCAGCCCCACTACCTGGAGTGGAGCGGGCTGCGCGTCCACCACCTCGACGAGGGCCCTGCCGACGGGCCGGTGATGCTGCTGCTGCACGGCGAACCCACCTGGAGCTACCTGTACCGCAACTGGGTGGCACCGCTGGCGGCCGCCGGCTTCCGGGTGATCGCACCCGACCACGTCGGGTTCGGGCGCAGCGACAAGCCGACCGACGACGAGTGGTACGTCATCGAGCGGCACTGCGAGCGCCTCCGCCACCTGATCGACACGCTCGATCTGCAGCACATCACAATCGTCGTGCAGGACTGGGGCGGCCCGATCGGCCTGCGCCAGGTGTGCGACCAACCCGATCGGTTCGAGCGGGTCATCATCCTCAACACCTGGTTGCACCACGAGGGCTACGAGTACGGCGATGGCATTCGCATGTGGCGGCAGATGGCCCTCGACCCGCAGGCACTGGGTGGCGACATGCCCACCGGCCGCATCGTCGCCGGCAGCCTGCGGCGCGACGGCCACGATCGTGCCGCGGTGGCCGCCGCCTACGACGCGCCGTACGACGGCATCGAGTCGAAGGCCGGCGCCCGCCGTTTCCCGTTCTGCATCCCCTTCGGCGAGCCCGAGGCCGGCAACGCCGCCAGCCAGCAGTGGTGCTTCGACATGCTGCCCACGCTCGGCCTGCCGATCCACGTCGCCTTCGGCGACGCCGACGGCGTGTTCACGTGGGAGTGGGCGCAGCAGTGGCAGGCCCAGCTGCCGGGCAGCACGCTCGACCGGATCGCCGGCGCCGGCCACTTCCCGCAGGAGGACGCCACCAACGACTGCCTGGAGATCGTCCTGCGCCACGCCACCGGCGCGTGAGAACATCGGGCATGCTCGACGCCGACCTGCTCGCCTTCCTCGCCCAGCCCGTCTTCGCCCGCCTGTCCACCAACGGCCGCGACGGCTACCCGCACACCGTGCCGATCTGGTTCGACGTGGAAGCGACAGACGACGGCAGGCAGACGTTCTGGTTCATCAGCGACCGCGGCTCGGCCAAGGTGCGCAATGCGGTCGCCGACCCGCGTGCGGCGGTGAGCGTCGGCGGCGCGACCGGCGACAGCCACGCCATCCTCGTCCGCGGCACGATCACCATCGAGGAGGATCCGGGCCAGCAGCGCACCCATCGGATGATCGACCGCTACGAGCCGGGCCCGCGCAACGCCGAGCTGCGCGGGGTGTGGCAGGACGACGACATCGTCGTGCTGCGCCTCTCGATCGAGCGGCTCAGCAACGTGTTCGGCTGACCCGCCGGCGCGGCGGCGCCCTCAGCCCTACCGCCAGCTGATCGGCAGCGACA
>JBAVTH010000066.1:0-2514 GCA_049696035.1 Ilumatobacteraceae bacterium | reverse complement strand
GTCGAGCACCTGATTCTTCTGGGTGCGCTCGACCATGCCGTCGTTGTTCGCCTGCAGAACTCACTCCGTGATCGGTGCAGCAGCCAATTCTGGGCTCGTCGGGTCAAGCGGCCATCGTGAGTAGGTGATGAGTTGGGCGTACACACCGGCGAGATACGCGTCGATGATCGGCTGATGCTCGGGCAGGCTGGCGTGCAGGTTGTTCGGGTCGTTGGGGTCGGTCACCAGATCGGCCGGTCGGATCAGTGTGGTCGGCGGCCCACTTGTCGTTGTCGCCGTTGAGGTTGGCGCATCGCTTGTGGCCGAACTGGTGGAGGTTGTCGTCGAGTCCGCCGACGTCGTGCTGGTCAGTGACGTAGCGGCGGTTGGGATTGGCACGGTCGGGTCGCCGTTCGAACTGTCGCCGCTCGAGCAGGCACCGAGCGCGAGCGCGGCAACGACGATGAACGAGAAGGCTGGGTGGGATCGCTTCATGACAACTCCTCTCGGCGATGCGCAGGTGCGCAGCCGAAGGTCGGCAGGAGGCGATCGGTCGCGATCGCGATCACAGCGTCCACACCCCATTCGAGTCGGTGAGACCGAATGCGAACGCCGTCAAGACGAATGCTAGCGAGATCGCTGGGCCAAGGGGGAACGCCCGGCGCTTCGTCGCCCGCTGGTAGATGAGTCCGAACCCGGCACCGATCGACAGCGCCATGAGCAGTGCCCAATACGCGGCGGCTGGTGAGATTGCGCCGAGTGGCGCGCCGAGAACAGTTGCGAGCTTGACATCGCCGAGCCCGGGTGTACGCGACTTGCTGACGAGATGCGCAGCAAGGAGCGGCCCGCCCATGATCGCCGCTCCCGCGGCGAGCGGCTGCCACGCAGTGTTCTCCACAACAACAAGGTGGACACTGAGAACAGCAAGGACGAAGGCATCCGTGCCGGTCAGCCAGTTCGGAATTCGAAGTGTGCGAGCGTCGACGACGGCCGCAGTGACGGCGATCATCCCGAGCGCCGGCATCAGCAGAACCTCTGCCCGGCCGACGTACACAACGGCGAGCAGGGTCGCAATTGCGAGGCCAGCACCGATGGTTCCTGCTCCGGGGCCGCGCTGTTCCAGGTCATCCACCGCCGCTTGAGTTGGCGTGGTGTGGAGCATGGCTACCCCCGAACGCTCCACGGTATCACCGCCGCCGAACTCGATTTTCGCGGGTGGGGCATACAAGTAAGCCGGTATGCGGGCGCGCCGTCTGCGTCCGTGTGAACGAGCCGTCTGCGAGCAGTCGTATTCTCGCGCTGTGCCGCGCCCTCGTATCGAACGAGACGAACCAATCGACCCGCTCGCAACGAAGCTCCCGCGTTCGCTGATCAAGCGGCTGAGGGTTCGGGCCCGCCAGGACGACATCAGCGTGCAAGACCTCGTCGCTGCGGCGATTTCTCGGGAGCTCAACCGTCGCGAGCGTCTGGAGGCGCGACGAACGAACCGGCTGACCTAGCGCGATCGACGAGTCCTTCATCAGCGACACTCCCCACCCCTGCCCGGCCAGCAGCGCGACATCAGCGAGTGCGATTGTCGATAGCTTCTTATAAACAGGTTGTGTTATCGTTTCGTATCGAGAGGAGGAAGGATGTCGACACCGAGCCCGTATCGGCCAGGATTCGCGACCCAACCGCCGCTGCTGGCTGGCCGCCAGCACCTCGTGCAACTCGTCGAGACTGCAGTCCGGACCAGTGGCAACCGGCGCCAGTCGTTCCAAGTCCTGTACGGGCCGCGTGGGGTCGGCAAGACCGTGCTCCTCGACCGGTACGCGGCGATCGCGATGGAACGCAAGTGGGCGGTTGTGCGTCACGAGGCCCGCTCACCCGGTGACCCGATCGGCGCGATCGTCGAACAGCTCCACGACTGCACGGGGCTGACCCAGAAGATGAGCCGCGAACTTGTCGAGCTGCGCGAACGGTGGGGCGAGGAATCCCAGACGCTCAACCTCGGCGTCTACCGACGAGAGTCCAAACGGGAACGGCGCGACGCGATCCCGATCTCCCAACAGTTCGCCAGCGCTGTACTGGCTGTCGGCGAGCACTGCACGAAGGACCGGCGCGGTCTGATGATCCTCGTCGACGAGGTCCAAGAAGTGCATCCCGACGAACTCTCGGTGTTCGGACCGATCATGCAAGACCTCAGCCGCCGACCCGAACTCACCGCGATGATTGTGTTCGGCGGGCTGCCCGACACACCCGGGCTCGTCACCGACGCCGTCACCTATGGCGAACGAATGGCGTTCCACCCGATCGACAACCTCGACAACGACGCCACCCTGCAAGCACTCGCCGGCCCCGCCGACTCCGCGGGCCGGCCCTTCGACGGCGACGCGCTCGCCGTGCTAGCCGACGCCACCGGCGGCTACCCGTACTTCGTGCAACTGTTCGGCGACTACGCGTGGCAAACCTCCGACGGCCACACACGCATCACCCTCGACGACGCCAACCGAGCGATCGACCTCGCCCGGCACGACAGCGAACGCGGCCTGTACG
>JBAVTH010000065.1:0-1848 GCA_049696035.1 Ilumatobacteraceae bacterium | reverse complement strand
GCTCAGGTCAAGACCGCCAACCCGGTCCAGCACATTCGGCTGTGGCGCAGTCCTGCGTCCTTCACTGGTTGAGCCATCGGAATGACGGATGAAGGGCGGCCGCGGCGAGTCCGTCACCCGAGCATCTAACACTATGTAGGTCGCCCTGTGGTGCCGGATCCGGTTTCGTAGGGTGATCGGGTTGGTCCATCTGGTCTCGTCTGATTTCCGCGCTGGAGCGTCGATCGACGACTCCTGATGTCTGAAAGACGGACGAGATGGTCGGCTCGGTTGGAGCGTGGTGGCCCTGTTGAGGAATTCGGGACCAGTGTTTTCTGGAGCCCTGTTAGCTCGGATGGTCGGGATGTTGCGCTCTGGTTTGTGTCGTTGGAGGACCAGCGTCAACTACGAGCTCGAGGAGATCCATGACAACGATGGGCATCGATCTGGCCGTGCGCGCTGCGCACGTGGCCACCCTGACGGACGACCAAGGTCGGGTGGTGTGGACGCGGCGACGGTTCCACAACTTGCACGATGAACTGGTCGCGGTGAGCGACGCTGCGGGGCCGCCCGAGGAGTTGACGGTGGTGATGGAACCGACCCGGAACGCGTGGGTGATCGTGGCCGCGCATTTCCGGGCGATCGGCGCGAAGGTCGTGCTCGTCGCTCCGGAGCAATCGTCGGATCTGCGCCGCTACTTCACGAAGCACACCAAGAACGACCGGCTGGATTCGTTGATGTTGGCCCGGATGCCGTTGCTGCATCCCGAGGGGCTGTCACCGGTGTCCGATCTTGGTCCTGCCGACGCGTTGAAACGCGCGGTTCGGCGACGCGTGAAGCTTGTCGAGTCGCATCTGGCGTGCCGGCAACGTCTCGACGCGATGTTGGATCTGCTTGGACCGCGCTACGCCGAAGTCCTCGGTGTTCGTGCCACGAAGACCGCGCTGCACGTCCTCGAGCACTACGGAAACCCTTACAGCATCCGCAGATTGGGGCTCCGCCGGCTCACTGACGTCGTCAAGCGCACCAGCGGCGGCCACTGGAACGAGGGCCACGCCGAACGATTGCTCGCGGCAGCACACGAAGCGATCACGTTGTGGGCTGGTGGCGGCATCGACTTCGATGAACTGGCCTGGGACCTCGCTTCCGAGGTGCGTGTGCTGCGTCAACTCGATGACGAGATCGCGCGGCTCGACACCCGAATCACCGGCCTCTATGACCGAGCCGATCCGAAAGGAATCATCCGTTCAGCACCGGGCATCGGTGACGTTCTCGCGGGTGGGATTCTCGGGCGCCTCGGCGACGCCAACCGCTTCGCCAACCTCGCCGCGATCCGTTCGTTCTCCGGGATGGTGCCCGGCGTCAATCAATCCGGCTTCAGCGAGACCAGCCCCTCGATCACCAAACAAGGCGATCCGGGTCTGCGTCGCGACCTGTGGTTCGCCGCCGATCTCGCCCGCCATCAAGACCCGCAACTCGCAGCCAAGTATCACCGCCTCGTCGTCGAGCGACGCCTGCATCACTTCTCGGCGGTGTGCCACATCGCCACGACTCTGCTCACTCGCATCGGTGCCTGCTGGCGCAACGACCAGCTCTACATCGTGCGAGACATCGACGGTCAACCCGTTGATCGAGAACAAGCAAAAGCGATCATCGCCGAGCGCTACAGCATCCCCACCGAAGTCCGACGCCGAAAGCCAGCTGCGATGAGCGAGCCAACGAAACAGGAGTCGACGAATCGCTCCGCGCTGGCCCGCTCAACACCAACAATACGCGCTTGACTCCGGTTAGGAATTCAGATTGCACGATCGAACTCCCTGATGTCGAGCACACCGATCGGGCAGTCACGCGCTGATCCTCTTGGATCGC
>JBAVTH010000064.1:0-4692 GCA_049696035.1 Ilumatobacteraceae bacterium | reverse complement strand
GCCAGGCGCGCAGCTCACGCTCCTGTCTGCGGGCGAGTGTGTTCATCCGCCGCGGGTCGTCGCTGCGCTGGATGAGCACCAGCGACTGCAGCACCGAGTCGTGGAGGTGGGCGGCGACGGCGGCCCGCTCGTCCTCACGGATGCGCATGCCGCGCTCTTCGTCCAGTGCCCGCAGCAAGCGCCCGAGCGCCGGTGCAACGAAGATCGCCAGCCCGCCGATGACGACGGCGATCGCACTCGCGGAGGCGCCGACGTTGGCAAGGCCGCCGGTGCGATCGGCCAGCGAGATGACGCCGGCGCCGAGCAGCGCGATGCCGGCGAGCACCTGCAGGATTCGAGCGAAGAGCTGACCGGCGAGACCGTGCGTGGCGGGGTCCAGCCGCGTCCACGTCAAGGCGACGCCGACGGCCACCGCAGCGGCGGGAGCCATGATCTCGTCGCCGGGCCACAGGCCCAATGCGCGCGCCGCCAACAGCACCGCGGCGACCGCAGCGCCGATCGCGAGCTCGCGCCGGCGATCCACGGCGGGTGGACCACCCACCGTCCGAGTGTTCTCCGGCGGCGCGGAGGCCAGCGCCAGCAGCGCGTAGAGCACGACACCGAGCCCGCCGACGAGGGTCAACAGGCCCAGCGCCGCCCGTACCACGGTGGGCTCGACACCCCAGCGGGTCGCCCATCCGCCTGCGACGCCGGCGACGACACGGTCGTTGCTGCGCGGGCCCGGGGCAGCTGCGGCAGGTGTGTCACCGACTGATGGTCGCACACATGCCCCTTCCGGCGCATCCGGTGGATCCCGGGCGTGGCGAGGGTCTTCTCAGGGTGATCCCCGATGGCGGTGTCGGCGGGTTTCCGTACCGTGATCCTCGTGAGCCTGTCATCAGCCCCTCCCGCCCCTCCCTCCCCGAGCATCGAGCCGGCATCGAGCACGTTCGGTACCCGGCGGGTGCTCGGAGGTGTCGCCGCTCACCTCGGCGACCGGCTGGGGCTGGACCCGCTGTGGATCCGCCTCGCGTTCGTCGTGCTCGGCCTCGCCGCCGGCGTCGGCCTCGCGGTCTACGCCGGGCTGTGGCTGCTGCTGATCGCCGGTCCCGCCATGTCGTCGCGGCTCGTCACCTGGCTCGGCGGCCTCATCGCCGCCGCATCCGTGCCCGTCGCCATCTCGGCCGCAGGAGGGGGTTTCGTGGACGGCCCCGCAGCGGTGGTGCTGCTGCTCGCCGGTATCGCACTCGCCCTCTGGCAGCCCAGGTACGCGGCCGCCGGGAACCCACCGCCGGCGGTGATGGGTGTGCCTCCGGATCAGTTCGCCGCCGCCGTGCGGTCGACCGTGCCGCGGCGAGCCCCCTCGCCGCTGGGACGGGCCACGCTCGGGATGGCGACGGTGGTCAGCGCCGTCGGTGCGCTCATCGACCAGGCCAACGGTGGACGGATGCATCCGGAGCAGTGGCTCGGCGCCGGCGCGCTGGTGTGCGGCCTCGGTCTCGTCGTCGGTGCCTTCCGCGGCCGCGGTCGCTGGCTGGTGCTACCGGCGCTGGCCTTCGGCGTTGCCGGGCTGCTCGGTGGCGAGGCCGCCCGGATGGGGATCGGCAGCGATCGCATCAGAGGGGAATCGATCTGGATCGGCCCCAGTCAACCGGGGTTCGTCAGCAGCCGCCGTGCCCTGCTCGGCGACGTGTCCGTCGAGGTCAATGGCGCTCCGACTGCGCAGTCCACGTTGGATGCTCGGTCGGCGTTCGGTGCGGTGCGCATCAACGTCTGGGACGGAGTCACCGTCGAGGTGCACACGCGCACCGACTCAGGCGTGGTGCGGGTGGACGGTGTGGTCCGGCCGGATGGAACCGTCACCATCGGCGACGGGGCGCGACCGGACGTCGTGGTCAACGCCTGGACCGGGCGTGGCGACATCGTGGTTACTCACTACTCGCAACTCATCGAGCCGCTACCTGGCGACGGGTCAGCGGTGACGATCGTTCCTGGCATTGACGGCGGGCTCACCAATGTCGCGGTGATGGTTGCTGTCACCGCGGACGGGCGCTTCGTGCTCGCCAACGGCGAGGCCGTGATCGACGAGAACGATCGAGTCATCGCCGGCGAGGAGCTTCCGCAGAGCAACGACATCTCCAGCATCACCACCTCGTTCGGCGAGTTCCGCCTGCTGTCAGACGGTCTGCTGATCACGCCGCTCGGCGAGATCGTCGACCTGCAGGCCGTGCGGGCCACGCTGAGCTCGGCGACCACCTTCTCGCCGGAAACCGAGCCACCCTTGGACGGTGCGGAACCCACCACCGTCGTGCCCAACACCACCCCCGGCGTCCTGCCGATCACGACGACCACCACTGGAGCCTGAGATGAACCGTCATCCCTTCGACGTACTCTCCGCAATGCTGGGCCTGCTCGTCTGCGCCGTTGCCGTGCACGTGATGCTCGGCGGCGATGGTCCGCTGACGTTCAACGGCGGCGTGTGGCTGCCGCTCGTTGCGCTGGCCATCGGCGTCTCGCTGATCCCGCGCCTGCGCCGCCGGCCGACGCCCGACGCCCGACCCGAGTGATCTTCGGCGCTCCCGCCCTTGATCACCCACACCGCTGTGCCGTTCATGTCATGCCCTGACCGAGGACTCCCCGGTGGAGTGCCGACGGGAGTCGGCATTGCGGCTCAGGAAGGTCGAGCCGTGCTGCGCCGACGCGCTCAGGGGCGGTAGACGACGAAGACCTTGCGCAGGGTCTCGTGGACGGTCCACGTGCCCTGCCAGCCCAGCTCGAACACGGCGCTGGAGCCGGGGGTCAGCTCGACGGCGTCCTCGCCGTCGCGCTGCACTGTCATGCGACCCGACAGCACGTGGATGATCTCGCCACGGGTGAGGAACTCCCACCGCGAGGCCCCCGGCTCGCACTCCCACGTGCCGGCGGTGATCTTCTCCGCGTCGAAGAAGACCTTCGCGCGCGTCGTGATCTCGCCGGTGAGCGGCTCGGCGGAGGGCTGGCCGAGCGGCTTCTCGGCCAGATCGGAAGCGGGGATCTCGGCGGCGCGGTAGGTGATGGTCACGATCGTTCCTTCATTGGGTCGGGTGCAGAGCTGACGCTATCCCGTGAACCCGTCAGCCGACCGCCGCTGTTGTGCTCGGCCAGGTGGCGCCCGACATCGTCGTACCGAAACCCTGACGTCCGCGCCCGCCGCGGGTGCCGAGCGCGGCACCATCGACGAGTCTGGAAGACTCACCTCGTGCACACCGGCCCGCTCATCCGCATCTCGGGCCTCACCAAGCGCTATCCGAGCGTGACCGCGCTCGACGAGCTCACGCTGGAGGTGCCTCGCGGGCGCACGGGCCTGGTCGGCGCGAATGGGGCTGGCAAGTCGACCCTGTTCCGCCTGCTGCTCGGTCTCGCCCACCCGACCGAGGGACAGCTGGAGGTGTGCGGGATCGATGTCGCCAAGGACCCGATCGCGGTGCGCTCCCGGCTGGGGTACATGCCCGAGCACGAATGCCTGCCGCTCGACCAGACCGCCGCCGATGTCGTGGCGACGTTCGGAGAGCTGAGCGGTCTGCCGGCGCGGGCCGCTCGCCAGCGTGCCTCCGACATCCTCGATCTGGTGGGCCTCGACGAAGCTCGCTTCCGCCCGATCAGCGGGTTCTCCACCGGCATGCGACAGCGGACGAAGCTGGCGCAGGCGTTGGTGGGTGATCCAGAGCTGGTGCTGCTCGACGAGCCCACAGCCGGGCTCGACCCGCTCGGTCGCGAGGAGATGCTCGCGCTGGTGTCCCGGCTCGGTTCGTTCGGCATCTCGGTGCTGATGGCCACGCACCTGCTCGATGACGTGCAGCAGGTCTGCGATCACGTGGTGATGATCGACGCCGGCAAGCTGGTCGTCTCCGGCGCCACCGACTCGCTGCTGGAACGCACCGGAGTGGTCACCGTGGATGTCGGCCGGCACGGCGACGCACTGGTGGCCGGCCTGGCACGGCGCGGCCTCACCGCCGAGCTGCGCGACGACCTGGTGGAGGTCACGGTCGACGGTGATGCGGACATGGACGTCATCCGCGACGTGCTCGCCGATGGCGGTCTGCCGCTCTTCCGCCTGTCCACGCGGCTGACGTCGCTGGACGAGGTGTTCGTGCGCGGCACGGAGGCATCCTCATGAGCGTGCCGTCCGTTGCACCCGAGCCGTCCGGGGCAGGTCGCGGTGCGGTCTACGACCGCGGCTATCGACCGTACGACGGCCCGCGCGGATTGCGTGGCGCCGCCACGTTCGCGTTGTACAAGGCCTCGATGCGGCGGGCGCTGGGCCTGCGCCGCGCGTGGCGGCAGAAGGTCGCGCCGTTCCTGCTGCTCGGCGTGGTCACCATCCCCGCGATCGTCAACGTCGGCGTCGGGTACATCACCCGCGGCCAGGCCGTGGGGGATCGCATCGAGCTGATCACCTATCGGGACTACGTGGGGGTGTCGTCGGCGCTGCTGCTGTTCGTCGCGCTTGTCGCACCTGACGTGATGTGCCCCGATCGCCGCCAGCGCGTGCTGCCGCTGATGTTCGCTCGACCGTTGGTCGGCACCGACTACGTCCTCGCCAAGGTGGGTGCGATCACCACCATCTTGTTCGCGTTCTCGTTCCTCCCGCAGGTGGTCCTGTTCGTGGGCAACATGCTGGTGAGCGACAGTGCGATGGACTACTTCACCGGTCACCTCGATGTGTTGTGGAAG
>JBAVTH010000063.1:0-1552 GCA_049696035.1 Ilumatobacteraceae bacterium | reverse complement strand
ACGAGTTCCGTGCCCGTGCGCTCGCCCGCCTGGTGCTGCTGCCCCGCGACGACCCCCAGTTCCGTCGCAACCGCGAGCGCATCGTGCGCGACGCCGAGCGCGAGCGAATCAGCCTCGAATGGGATCTGGGCAACGGCATCGAGAGCTGACGCGGCCGGCCCGCGAGGCCGTCCACTGCTGTTCGTTCGTCGTGTACCCCTGAATCTCCGGGCTGGTCGGTAATCTCCTCGCATGTCGCAACGCCTGCTCAATCGTGAACTGAGCTGGCTCGCGTTCAATCGGCGTGTGCTCTCATTGGCCGAGGAGGGTGGCATCCCCCTGCTCGAGCGCCTCAAGTTCTGCGCGATCTGCTCGTCAAACCTCGACGAGTTCTTCCAGGTGCGGGTGGCCGCCCTGAAGGACCAGGTGGCGGCCGGGGTCACCGCGCCCGCCTACGACGGGATGTCGCCGCAGGCCCAGCTCTCCGACATCGCCACCACTGCCGACCGGTTCGTGGTCGACCAGGAGCTGATGCTCGATCGGCTGCTGGAGGAGCTGGCGGGTCAGGGGGTGCAGCTCGTCGACTGGTCGTCGCTCAGCACCGCAGATCACCGACCGCTCATCGAGGCGTTCGAGCAGCGGATGTTCCCGGTGCTGACGCCGCTGGCCGTCGATCCGGCGCACCCGTTCCCTTACATCTCCAACCTGGCCCTCAACCTGGCGGCGATGGTGAGCGACCCCGACACGGGCGAGCGCCGCTTTGCCCGCGTGAAGGTGCCCAGTGTGTTCCCGCGATTGGTCGCGCTGCCCGACGGCAAGCGATTCGTGCCGGTCGAGCAGATCATCGCCGCCCAGCTGCACTCGATGTTCGTGGGCATGGTGGTGGAGGAGCATGCAGTCTTCCGTGTCACCCGCAACGCCGACCTCACCCTCGAGGAGGAGGAGGCAGACGACCTGCTGGCCAAGGTGGAGATGGAGCTTCGTCGTCGTCGCTTCGGCAGGGCCGTGCGCCTCGAGGTGCAACAGGGCATCAGCGAGGAGATGCTGGAGCTGCTGGTGCGCGAGCTCGACCTGGAGATGGCCGACGTCACCGTGCACCGCAACCCCGTCGACCTGACCTGCCTGTTCCAACTGCACGCGCTCGATCTTCCTGCCCTCAAGGATCCTGCCTGGCCGCCGGTCACCGCCGGGCGCATCGCTCGCGCCGAGGCACAGGATCGCAGCATCTTCTCCGTCATCCGCGAGCGGGCCCTGATGGTGCACCACCCCTACGAGAGCTTTGCCGGCAGCGTCGAGAACTTCATCGCCCAGGCAGCTGACGACCCGCGTGTGCAGAGCATCAAGATGACGCTGTATCGCGCCGGTGGCGACAGCCCGATCGCCCGCAGCCTGATGCGTGCCGCCGAGCGTGGAGTGCAGGTGGCCGTGCTGGTGGAGCTGAAGGCTCGCTTCGACGAGGCCACCAACGTGGGCTGGGCGAAGGCGCTGGAACGCGCCGGCGTGCACGTGGTCTACGGCCTGGTGGGGCTCAAGACCCACGCCAAGACAACGCTCGTCGTGCGTCAGGACGACG
>JBAVTH010000062.1:0-5419 GCA_049696035.1 Ilumatobacteraceae bacterium | reverse complement strand
GTCGAAGTTCGCGCCCTACCTGTTGAGCGATCGCGAGGAGGAGGCCCTTGCTGTTCGCAACCGCGCCCTGGTCGGCGAGCAGCTGGCGAACCTGCGGCGGCTCGACGACGTCCCGGTGACGGACCTTGCAGCAGCCGATGCCGCACTCCGCGACCTCGACGACGCGAGGGCCGACCGCCGGCTCACCGCGGATGTCCTGGCCCACCGGGTCACCGATCGGCGGGCGCCTGTCTCGGCCGTGGTGCTCGCCGTGCTGGCCGATTGCCATCTGGCCGACGACCGCCTACGCGGCATCAACGACTGGCGCACCCGCTTCGCGTTCGTGCAGGGTACGACCCCCCAGACGCTGGCCCGCCTGCGCGATGCAACTGGGGCCGCCGTCGGGCTCACCGCGCAGTGGTGGCGTCTGCGCTCGACAGTGGTGGGCAGTGAGTACTGCGATCGCCGCGTGGGGCTGGCTGCACCGCCGGCGACGCTGGTCGAGCACGCCCACCAGGCGGCCGTGGCGCTCGCTGCCGCAGTTCCGCGACTTGCCGATGGGGTGAGGGTGGCCTCGGCGCGCATCACGCCCGGCGCCGACAACCAGGTGGTCATCGAAGCCGATGGCCGCATCTCGGTGACGGTGGCGCACCGGCCGACGCCACGCGGTTCGCTGATGGTCGCTCACGAGATCGGGCACGCGCTGCACGCACTCGAGGCCCAGAGCCCGGAGCCACCCGGGGCGCTCGTGGGCGAGACCGTCGCCTGTTGGGCGTCGCTCGTCACCGGAAGGTTTCACACGAGCGGCAGTGCTCCGCGTTCGGCTGCGCTCGCCCTCGCGCTCGGCGACACCTTGGTCGAGGAGCTCTTCGTGTCGGCAGCGGTGAGCGCCTTCGAAGATTCCGTGTATCGCCTCGTCGGCTCCGGCGACGAGGTCACTGGCCCGATGCTGAACGCAGCGTGGTTGGATGCGCATCGCCAGGTGTTCGGCGACGCCGTCGCAGTGCCCGAACACGTGGGTTCCGGCTGGGCCCGCCTGCCCTCGCTCGCGGCAGAGCCTGGGCACGCCATGTCGTACGTGTGGGCGACGGTCCTTGCGCTCGCGATCAGCTCTCGGCACAGCAACGATGCCGAGGGGGCCATCGCTGCGGCGATCCTGGCCGGCGGGATCGAGGCCGACGAGTTCACCGCGCTGCTCGGCTTCGACGGCGACCAATGGATCGACGAGGGCTTGACCGCGCTTGGCGCCGAGCTCGATCGGCTCGGTCAGATGATTCGATCCGGCGTGTCATCCGTGGCTGCCGGCTGAGCGTCACCGGCGCCCTTGGGCAAGCCGACGGCCACGGCCGCGGCGACGGGCAGTTGCAGCAGGCCGGCCGCGACTGCGACGGTGCCCACCGAGGTAGCGCTGGCCAGCACGCCGCTGCCGAGCGCTCCGATCACGCCGCCGGCACCGAGGGTGGCCCGGAAGATGCCCATGATGCGGCCGATGAGATCGCGCGGAATCAAGCGTTGGCGGATGCCGACGGATGTGATGTTCCCGAACGTGACGGCGGCGCCCCACAGGAACAGCGAGGCCGCTGCCACCGGCCAGAGATGTGTGGTACCCAGTGCCACGTATGCCGCCGCGTTCACGGCGATGGCTCCGCTCATCGCTGGGCGGGCCGACAGCCTGGCCCGCAGCCTGCCGGCGAGCACACCCGCGAGCGTGGCGCCGACGGCGATGAGCGTGAGCGCGGGGCCGAACCATCCGGCATCGAGGGAGTACCGGTTGCGAACCAGCAGCACCAGCATGGCGAGGACGGCGGAGCCACACAGCGACAGCGTGAACATCGCTGAACCGAGCACGACGAGCGTGCGGTTGCCGCGGAAGAACGCCCACGCCGGTGCCATCGTGGGGCGCTGATGTGGCTCGGTGTGTGCGGTGCGCGGTGCGTTCGGCAACTGCATCAGCAAGGCCGCCGACACGAGGTACGACACGGCATCGGCCACGAATGGGATCCAGGTTGCCACTCGGAAGACGAGCGAACCGAGCGGAGGCCCGATGAACTCGCGCCCTACGTCGTCGGCTGCCTGCAGGCGTCCGTTGGCGTCGTCGAGATCGTGTGCGGCCACGAACGAAGGGATCGCACTTTGCGAGGCGGTGACGAACACGGTCTCGCCGGCGCCGATCAGGAACGTGATCCCCGCGAGCACCAGGCCCGGCAGGCTGCCCACGAGCAAGGCGACTGCGGCGGCGATCACGACGACGGCGCGTCCGAGGTCGGCCGCCACCAGCACCTTCGCCCGGTCATAGCGATCGGCTACGAGGCCTGCGGGAACCGCCAGGAGCACGCCGGGAAGCAGGCCGGCAGCAGCGATGGCGCCGAGCACCAGTTCGCTCGGGGGCCGGATCGAGGCCAGCAGCGGCAGCGCGGCGGTGGTCATGCCGGTGCCCACTGCGGAGAGTGCGTTGGCAGTCCACAGGCGTTGGTAGGCCCGACCGAGCGCGCTGTTGATCACGATGGTGTGAGTCCTCCCCGAGCGCGCACGCGGTCGACAGTACTGTGCCCGGCGACGCATCGTGGGCGCGCCGTCGCACAGCGGGAAGTTCTCAGCTCTTGGGATACAGTTCCCGCCATGGAGGTGAGTGGCGTCGGAGTGCTGGACAAGGGCATGTCGATTCTGCACGCACTCGTTGCCGGGCCGCTCGATCTGGCCCAACTGCAGGAGGTGAGCGGGCTGCCGCGGGCCACCGCGCACCGCTTGGCAGTCGCCTTGGAGCAACACCACCTGGTTCGCCGCGATCCGCAGGGCCGCTTCTGTCTCGGCTTCGAGCTGATCCACCTGGGCCGCGCGGCCACGGATGCGTTCCCGCTGGCGGAGATCGCCACACCTGCGCTCACCGACCTGCGCGACCGCACCGGAGAGAGCGTGCAGCTGTACGTACGCGAGGAGGGGAACCGGCGTTGTGTCGTCTCTCTGCAGTCCAGCCACGCCCTGCGCTGGATCGTGCCCGAGGGTGCCTTGCTGCCGCTCGGGCGCGGGTCTGCCGGTCGCGTGTTGGCGGATGGTGGCCCACGTGTCGCCGACAGCGTGGAGGAGCGAGAGCCAGGGGTCGCATCGGTCAGCGCTGCCGTCCGCGACCGTCAAGGCGCGCTGGTCGCTGCGGTCAGCCTCAGTGGGCCCATCGAGCGGCTGACACGACGTCCGGTGGAACGATTCGGCAGAGATGTCGAGGTGGCCGCTGCCGCCGTCGCCGCCGCGCTGTCGCCTTGAGCAATTTTGCCGTCTTGCGCAACTCGGCATGCCCAGAGAGGGTGTGAGCGCTGCCGAACTCCTCCCCGTCCTGCTGGTCCGCTGGTTCGAGCTCCGGCTCCACGAGTCCGTCGGTTTCTGCGTGCGCGGTTGCCGCTTGTACGGGCTGGAGGTGATCGATCCGGACGGTCTCGCAGCCGGCGACCCGATGGCCGCCCGAGTGTGCTTCCTCGCCGAAGACGACGATCGTGAGAGCCTGCTCCGGCAACCCGATGCTCGTGAGGTGCTCGCCTTCGACGCCGCGGCACTGGTGACCGTCGAGTGGCGGTTCCTGGGTGGCGGGCGATGGGCACGGCCCGGAGAGTTCGTTCCGCGTCGACGCGCTCGTGTGGTGGACCTGCTCGTCGGCGAGGTCGGGGTGACGGCGATCCGCTTCGAGAACGACCCTGAGTACGTCGTGTTGACGCCCGCGTCATGAGGGCTGTCGAACGCCTGCGGGCGGTCGTCGAGGAGGGGCCCGCGCGGTCAGTAGATGGCGACGAGATCGATGACGACCACGAGGTCGATGGCGGGCGGAAGGCCGAGGCCGTCGCTGCCTTGCCCATCGAACATCAACGCGTACGGGATCTGCACCTGCCGGCGCCCTCCGACCTGCATCCCCTTCACTGCTGCCAGGAGACCCGGGTACACGTTGGTGGATGCCGAGTACTCGAACGTCAGTGGTGGCCCGCCCCAGTCGGAGGCGAGCTGTTCGGCGGTGTCGGCACGCAACGACACGATGTGGATGGCGACATGTTGGCCGTCGGCGGGAGTTGCGCCGTCGCCGACGACAAGGTCGGTGGACTGCAGCACATCGATGTTGCCGGCCGGTTCGAGCGTCACCTTGGGTTCGTCCGCTGCGTCGGAGGTGGGCAGCACGGCCACGATGTCGATGACGAAGCTGAGCGCGTCGCCGGCCTGGATGATGCCACCACCTGGTGGTGAATCGCCGTAGGCGAGATCGGCCGGGATGTCGAGTTGGCGACGGCCACCCTGCTGCGTCCCGACGAGGCCCTGCTCCCAGCCCTGGATGACCCGATTCTGGCCCAACGCCACCTCGAAGGGCTCGCCGCGGTCGTAGCTGTTGTCGAATTCGGCGCCATCGGCTGACCTCACGCCGACGTAGTGCACGATGACGGTGTCGCCGGGGGCAGCGGTCGGCCCAGTTCCCGGGACGAGATCGGTGATGACCAGTTCGGTGGGCAGCTGGGCGGGCACCGACACCGACGGCTTGGTGACGGGATCCGGGCTGGACGGCGTCGTCGGAGCGGAGTCGCTGGGCCCGTCCGCGTCCACCGGCGTGCCGGCTGAGGTGGACGACGTCGAGCCGGCCGCGCCGTCGGCGCCGCCGCACGCCGCGAGCATCACGAGAGCGAGGCTGGCGGCGAGTGGTCGCATGGTGCGCATTCGCACGACGCTACCGGCGGGTCAGCCGGCGTGGCGGTCGCGGCTGCCCAGGGCGCGCAACCATGGCTGCTCCGACATGGCCAGCGCGGTGCTGGCTGGGCCGTTGACGAAAGGCCACAGCTCCTCGGCGATGCGCCGGTAGTTGCCTCGCGCCTGCAACTCGCCGAGCAGGGCGTACAAGCCCAGGTTGATGCGCTGGATGAACACGAAAGCCTTCGGCACAGTCGCGTACTGGGCGATCGGGCTGGTGCGGTCGAAGGTGTGGCGCACTATTCGGCTGGCGTACTCGGAGCTCCAGGTGACGACTCGGTCGTCGCGGACGCTCTCGTAGAACTGGCTGAAGTACTCGCCCACCTCGGCATCGTGGCTGGGGCAGCCGGGACGCAACATGCCGGCACGTTCGACGACGGCTCGAAAGGCGGCGGCATCGTGGTCGAACGCCGCGGCCTTGACCATCGCGATGAACGTGCCCATCTCCTCGTCGTCGAAGTGCTTGACCAGACCGAAGTCGAGGAACGTGACCCTGCCGTCGCGGTGGAACAGGTAGTTGCCCGGGTGCGGGTCGCCGTTGAACGCTCGCATCCGGTAGAGGCTGCGGAACACGAACCGGAAGATCGTCTCGCCGGCGAGGTCGCGCTCGCGTTGATCCCACGTGAGCAGCTCTTCCCAGGTGTGACCGTTCACGAGCTCCGTCGTGAGCACTCGCCCGGTCGACAGCTCGGGCACCACCTCGGGGATGTGGATGTACGGGTGGTCT
>JBAVTH010000061.1:0-5061 GCA_049696035.1 Ilumatobacteraceae bacterium | reverse complement strand
CGGGTAGCCACGCGGGCCGCAAAACGCGCCGTTGCCATCATCATCACCACGACCAGGGCGAACAGTGCCAACAGCAGCACGGTGGCCTGGCCGGCATCACGCACACGAACGCGCATCACACACCTGCACTTCTCGGAGAAGGGATCGGTTGTGGCGGCGGTGGCCGCAAGATGGCGCCGTGGCGCGAGGCTGTGTGCTACTCGTCGTCGCTGGCCAGGATGAGCGCCACCGAGGCGACCACCTCGCCATCGGGCACACCCATGATCGTGACACCGGTGGCGTCGCGGCCGATGTGGCGGATGCCGCGCACCGGCGTGCGGATGGTGGTGCCGCCGGAGGCGACGGCCACGATCTCGTCGTCGTCGCCGACCATGAACGCGGCCACCACCGCAGTGCCCTTGTTGCGCACGAACTTCATGCCCTTCACGCCTTGGCCGCCGCGGCCCTGCACGTTGAACTTGTCGAGCTGCACCCGCTTACCGAAGCCGAGCTCGCTGATCATCAGGATCGAGGTGTCGTCCTTCGCCAAGTCGCAGCTGACCACGGTGTCGCCGGCCTTCAACTTCATGCCGCGCACACCGGAGGCGGCACGACCCATCGGCCGCACCTCGCTCTCGTTGAACCGGATCGTCATGCCACCCTTGCCGACCATGAAGATGTCGTCGGTACCACTGGTCTCGATGACCTTCACCAGTTCGTCGCCCTCGCGCAGGTTGAGCGCGATCAGCCCGTCGCGGCGGCCGTTGTCGTACTCGTCGAAGGCGGTCTTCTTCACCACGCCCTGACGGGTGGCGAAGAACAGGTAGCGCTCGGCCGCGAAGTCGCGGGTGTCGATGATGGCCTGGATGGTCTCGCCGGCCTGCAGCGGCAGCAGGTTGACGATGGGCATGCCCTTCGCCTGACGCTCGCGCTCGGGCAGATCCATCGCCCGCAGGCGGTACACCTTGCCGCGGTTGCTGAAGAACAGCAGGAACGCATGCGCGGTGGTGAAGATGACATGGCGCACGATGTCGTCGCTCTTCAACTTGGCGCCGCTGACGCCACGGCCGCCGCGGCCCTGGGTCTTGAACGAGCCGGCCGGCACGGCCTTCACGTACTGTGCCTCGGTCATCACGACGACCAGTTCCTTGTCGTCGACGAGATCCTCGATGCTCATCTCGCCCGAGTCGTAAGTGATGGGGCACACCCGCGGCGTGGCGAACTCTTCCTTGATGGCCAGCATCTCGGTCTTGATCACGCCACGCAGCTTCTCGGGCGAATCGAGGATGCTCTGCAGTTCGATGATGCGCGCCTGCACGTCGTCGAGCTCGGTCTGCAGGTCGATGCGGCTCAGGCGAGTGAGCTGCGAGAGGCGCATCTCGAGGATGTCGGTGGCTTGGATCTCGGTGAACTCGAAGGGCGCGGCCATCAGGCCGGCCTTGGCCGCCGACGCGTCGTCGCTGGCGCGGATGAGGGCGATGATCGCATCGATGACGTTGAGCGCCTTGATGCGGCCTTCGAGGATGTGCTCGCGACGCTTGGCCTTCCCGAGACGGAACTCGGTGCGGCGAGTGATGACATCGACCTGGTGGCGGACGTAGCCCTCGAGCGCCTGCACCAGGTTGAGCGTGCGCGGCACGCCATCGACCAGGGCCACCATGTTGACCGGGAAGCTGGTCTGCAACGACGTGAGCTTGAACAGGTTGTTGAGCACCACGTTGGCGTTGGCGTCGCGCTTGAGCGTGATCACCAGGCTGGTCTTCGCCGCCGCCGACGCATCGTTGACGTCGGCGATGCCGTCGAGCTCGCCCGAGTCGACCAGTTCCTGAATGCGGCTGGCGATCGAGTTGCAGCTGGTCTGGTACGGCAGCTCGGTGACCAGCACCTGCATCTGGCCGCGCTTGCCCTCCTCGATGGTGGCCTTGGCGCGCATCTTGATGCTGCCGCGCCCGGTGCGGTACGCATCGATGATGCCGGCGCGGCCCAGGATGGTGCCGCCCGTGGGGAAGTCGGGGCCCTTCACGAACTGCATGAGGTCGTCGGGGGTGGCCTCGGGGTGATCGATCAGGTGGATGGTGGCATCGATGACCTCGCCGAGGTTGTGCGGCGGGATGCTGGTGGCCATGCCCACGGCGATGCCCTGGCTGCCGTTGACCAACAGGTTCGGGAAGCGCGACGGCAACACCGACGGCTCTTCCGTGGTGTTGTCGTAGTTGGGCCGCATGTCGACGGTTTCCTCGTCGATGTCGGCCAACATCTGCATCGCCAACGGGTCGAGCCGGCATTCCGTGTAGCGCGAGGCGGCGGCGCCGAAGTCGGGGCTGCCGTAGTTGCCGTGGAAGTCGATGAGCGGGTGGCGCAGGCTGAACGGCTGGGCCATGCGGACCAATGCGTCGTAGATGGCGCTGTCGCCGTGAGGGTGGTACTTCGCCATCGTGTCGCCGGTGACGCGGGCGCTCTTCACGTGTGGGCGGTTGGGGCGGAAACCCTGCTGCTCCATGTCCCAGATGATGCGGCGGTGCACCGGCTTGAGGCCGTCGCGCACGTCGGGCAGAGCACGCGACATGATGACCGACATCGCGTAGTCGAGGAAGCTGCGTTCCATCTCGTCCTGCAGCTGGATCGGCTCGATCAGGTCGTGGCTGGTGCCGTCGTCGTCGGCGGGAGGCGTGGGGGGTGTAGGGGTGTCGCTCATCTCAGAAGTCCAGGTTCCGTACGTCGCGGGCGTTGGTGGTGATGAACTGCTTGCGCAGGTCGACGTCGTCGCCCATCAGCACGCTGGTGATCTCGTCGGCGAGGGCGGCCTCCTCGACGGTGATCTGCAACAGGGTGCGGGTGGAGACGTCCATCGTGGTGGGCTTGAGCTCCTGCCAGTCCATCTCGCCGAGACCCTTCAACCGGTTGAAGTCGTTCTTGTGGTTGGGGTGTGCCGCCAGGAAGCGGTTCTTGGCGTGCTCGTCCTTCAGGTAGATCTTCTCCTTGCCGACGAGCGTGGAGAACAGCGGCGGCTGGGCGATGTACACGTACCCGGCCTCCACCATCGTGCGCATCTGGCGGAAGAAGAACGTGAGCAGCAGTGTGCGGATGTGGCTGCCGTCGACATCGGCATCGCACAGGATGATCACCTTGTGGTAGCGGGCCTTGGCGGCATCGAACTCGTCGCCGACGCCGCCACCGATGGCGGTGATCAGTGCCTGGATCTCGTTGTTCTTCAGCATCTTGTCGAGGCGTGAACGCTCGACGTTGAGGATCTTGCCGCGGATGGGCAGCAGCGCCTGAGTGCGCGGGTCGCGGGCGTTGAGCGCCGAGCCGCCAGCCGAGTCGCCCTCGACGATGAAGATCTCGCTCTCCTCGGGGTTGCCGCTGCTGCAGTCCTTCAGCTTGTCGGGCATGCCGGCGCCGGCCAGCGCGGTCTTGCGCCGGATCGCGTTGCGGGCGTTCTTGGCGGCCACACGTGCCTGCGCGGCGGCGAGGCCCTTCTTGACCAGCTTGTTGGCCTCGGTGGGGTTCTCTTCCAACCACTCGGCAAGACGCTCGTTGGTGGCCTTCTGCACGAAGCTGCGCATGGGCACGTTGCCCAGCTTGGCCTTGGTCTGGCCCTCGAACTGCGGCTCGCGCAGCTTCACCGACACGATGGCGGTGATGCCCTCACGGATGTCTTCACCGAGGAGGTTGTCGTCCTTCTCCTTCAACAGGTTCTTGGAACGGGCGTACTTGTTGACCACGCTGGTGAGGGCGGTCTTGAACCCCTCGACGTGCATGCCGCCCTCGATGGTGGAGATGCCGTTGGCGTAGCCGTGGATGCCCTCGTAGTAGCCGGTGTTCCACTGGATCGCGATGTCGAGGGTTTGCCCGCCGTCGGTGTCTTCGTCCTCGTAGTGGGCGACCTTGCTGAACAGCGCCTCCTTCGACTGGTTGAGGTGCTTGACGAAGTCGACGATGCCGCCCTTGTACTGGAACGTGACGTCTTGTTCCTTGCCCTCGCGCTCGTCCTTGAAGACGATCTCTAGCCCACGGTTGAGGAACGCCATCGTCTGCAGCCGCTCGAGCACGGTACGGGTGACGAACTCGGTGCCTTCGGCCACGAACACGGTGGGATCGGGCCAGAAGCTGACGGTGCTGCCGGTGGTGCGACCGCGTGCCGGGGTGGGCCCGACATCGGCGATCTTGCCCTGCGGCTTGCCGCCCTTGGCGTACTCCTGCTGGTAGCGGCGACCGCCCTTGTCGACCTCGAGCAGCAGGCGCTCGCTGAGCGCGTTGACCACGCTGACACCCACGCCGTGGAGACCACCGGAGACCTTGTAGCCCTCACCGCCGAACTTGCCGCCGGCGTGCAGCACGGTGAGCACGACCTCGGCGGCGCTCTTGCCCTTGTGCGGGCCCGAGGGGTAGGGATCGACCGGGAAACCGCGACCGTTGTCCTCGACGCGGCAGCCTCCATCGGCCAACAAGGTGACGTTGATGCGCGTCGCGAAGCCGGCCATCGCCTCGTCGACCGCGTTGTCGACGACCTCCCAGATGAGGTGATGGAGACCGGCCAGACCGGTGGACCCGATGTACATGCCAGGGCGTTTTCTGACGGGGTCGAGACCCTCCAGCACCTGGATGTCCTTGGCGCTGTAACTAGCGCTGGCTTGATTGGTGTCGGACGACACGCGCACCTCGATCTGATTCGGGGGAATACAGGTTTGACCTGCGGTTTCATGGGCGACACATGGGCTGGCTCCTGCACCACAGCCGTCGTCGCAACTGGCTCACAGCCTACCCGAGGGGTGTCGCAAAGAGGTGGAGGGTGAGGCCTCGCGCGGCACCCGCAACGGCACGAACGCGCGTGCCCGGCTGACGGCCGTTCTCAGCGCGCGACGCGCACCTCGATGCGCTCGATGGTGGCACCGGCCACCTCCAGCAGTCGCTGCTTCAGGGTTCCCTCGAGGAACTTCAACTGCGTGGCCCACGCCGGGTCGTCGACCTTCACCACCAACGTGGTGCCGTCGAGCTTCACCGGTTGCACGTGCAGCGCCACCGCCGCGCCGACGGCTTCGTCCCACTTGCCGAACACCCCGCCCATCGCCGAAGCCGAAG
>JBAVTH010000060.1:0-3156 GCA_049696035.1 Ilumatobacteraceae bacterium | reverse complement strand
CGCTCGGCGCCGCGCTCAGTACTGCTCGTCGGCGAGCGAGGTGCCAGTGGCGAGCGCTTCGAGCGCGAAGCCGGCGGTGCGGCGGTAGCCCTCGGTGACCTGGAGGATCTCCTCGGGGGTGATGACGTCGGTGATGTCGTCGAAGCCGTCGGGCGCACGTTCCTCGACGAGGTGCATCGGCAGCTCGGGGCCCAGGCCGCGGTTGGCGAGCACGATGGCTGCGGTCGCGGGCCGGCGCACGGAGTCGTAGCGACGTAGCGCCTCGGGCACGTCGCCGGCGTGGCACTTCAGGCAGCCGGCGAGCGTGGCGGCGTCGAGGACCGCCTGCGAGGCACCATTGCTGCCCACCGGGTACATCGGGTGGGCGGCGTCGCCGAGCAGTGTCATTCGGCCGTGCGTCCATCGGTCGAGCGGGTCGCGGTCCACCATCGGGAACACGAACGTGCCCGGTGCCCGGTGCCCGGCGCAGCAACGCCGGCACGTCCAGCCAGTCGAACCGCCACGACTCGAACGCGGGCAGGTAGTCGTCGAGAGTGCCGGGGCGGTTCCAGTCCTCTCGTTCGGCCAGTTGCCGGTCGTCGACACGCAGTTCGGCGATGAAGTTGAACAGCTGGTTGCCGTTGGGAAGATCGAGGATGGGGTAGCCGACGAACTTCTGGCGGGGCCCGCCGGCCCACACGAGCGTGCGGCCGTCGAGGATCGGTTCGTGCTCGAGCGCGCCACGCCAGAGTTGAGCGCCGTTCCAGATCGGCATGCCCTGGTCGGGGTGCAGCTGCTGTCGTGCTGCGGAGTGGATGCCGTCGGCGGCGACGAGCGCCGTGCCCCGCACCGCGACCTCACTGCCGGTGCGTCGATCGAGAAAGGTTGCGGACGCAGCCGTGACGTCGGACTCGCCGTCGAACGCGACGAGCAGATGCCCGGTGTGCACATGGTCGTCGCCGAGTCGTTCGGTGACCGCCTCGAGCAGGATGCGCTGCAGGGTGCCGCGGTGGATGGACAGCTGTGGCCAGCGATACCCGGCCGCGCGCCCGCGAGGCTCGTCCCAGATCTTCTTGCCGTGCTTCGAGAAGTAGGCGAGTCGCGTGCACGCGACCGACTCGGCTGCCAACACGTCGAGCAGGCCGAGGGCATCGAGCTCGCGCACCGCATGGGGCAACAGGTTGATGCCGACGCCGAGCGGCCGCACCTCCTCCGCGGATTCGTACACGTGCACGTCTGCCCCGATGGCGTGCAGGCTGAGGGCGGTCGCGAGACCACCGATGCCACCGCCGATGACGACGAAGGGGAGCCCGGAGCCCGTCACAACACCTCGTGCACGTGTACGTGCACCGCGTCAGGGCGGCGCTCTCCGGTCGACACCGCGATGCGGTCGTTCAAGTGGGCGAGCCTGAGCGCACCGGTGCTGAGACGGATGTGCGTCCGGAAGTAGTACTCGGTGGGGTCGACAGGGTCGCCCTGGGCAAGACGGGCGGCCACATCGCCGGGGACGATGCGGATGCCATCGGACTGCACTTCGATGGCCTCGTCCCGATCGGTGAGCAGCAGGTAGTGCGCTCGCAGCTCGACGGCGCCGTCGCTGCGCACGGTCTGCCAATCGACGCCACCGGCCGCGAGCGTGCCGCGCAGGTCGGTGCCGTCCGCGCCCTCGAAGGTGCCGGCGGTGAACGCCACCTGGCGGCGCTCACCCTGCGGAAACGTCCCGAGGGTGCGAGGCATCGGTGCTTGGACGCGGATCGTCATGAGGTAGCGCGTCGCCAGCGATGCAGGGGCGCTGTGCGGAGGAGTGCTGGCTGTCACGGTTCGGCTCCGGGTTGAGTGGTGGACGTCACACAGCCTGGCGCATGCGGGTGATCGTGGCGTGCACTCGGGCGCTCGATGGCCCGGGTGCTACTGCCGCGACATCTCGGCGCGGGCGGCAGCGTCGGCGTTGTCGGCGTACTTCTCCGGGCTGGCCTGCACCACGATCTCGTGCAGCACGCCGGTGAAC
Source organism: Ilumatobacteraceae bacterium (assembly GCA_049696035.1). Taxonomy (GTDB): domain Bacteria; phylum Actinomycetota; class Acidimicrobiia; order Acidimicrobiales; family Ilumatobacteraceae; genus UBA668. The sequence continues at coordinate 1,169 of JBAVTH010000060.1, read as the reverse complement.
GCGAACGGCGCCGTGTAGCGCTCGGACACCGGCGAGCCGTGGTCGCTGCCCACGCTCGGGCCGATCGACGAGATCATCCGCATGAACAGGTTGAGCTCGGCGCTGCCGGCGACCTCGCCGTCGACCAGGATCTCTGCCCGGCCGTGCATGCCCTCACCGCGTCGCAGCCGCACTTCCAGCTCGACATCGCCGGTGGGCAGCGGCCCGGACTCGATGATCGTGTGTGCGCTGAACGCGTTGTAGTCGAGCACGAATCGACCGTCCTGCACGAACATCGAGATGCCCGAGTTCTGAGTGCCGGTCGCGAACAGCACGCCCTCGTCCCCGGGCGCGAGGGTGACCTTGGCGGTGAGATCGACGTGGCGGCCGCCGATCGCGGCCGAAGCCTGGGAGGGCATCGGCGACATCGGCGGGCGGTACACGTATCGGCGGTTCTCCGGGTGCGGCGAGCGCGCACGGAAGCGGGCACCGAACAGCGCGACGCCACGATCGTCGAGCGGGAACACCCCGTGGCGCTCGGCCTCGGCGTCCCACAGTGCGATCAGCTCGGCCAGCTTGTCGGGGTGGGTCGCCGCCAGGTCGTTGCACTCCGACCGGTCCTGAGCGAGGTGGTACAGCTCCCATGCCTCCGTGGCCCAGTCAACCCCGGGCGTGTGCTTGAGCACCGCCTTCCACTCGCCGGCGACGAGCGCCAGGCTGCCGCCGTTCTCGAAGTACTGCACCGTGTTCGTGGCCGGCGCGTCGGGGTTCGCCAGCGCTGCGGAGAACGGGTGGCCGGTGACCGGCAGCTGCTCGAGCCCCTTGCGCACGGCAGGCGGCTGCACGCCGATGAGGTCGTAGATGGTTGGCACGATGTCGGCAACGAAGACGAACTGCCCGCGCTTGGTGCCGCGCTGGTCGGCGGGCACGCCCTGAGGCCAGTGGAAGATCATCGGCACGTGCACACCACCCTCATGGGTGTTCTGCTTGTACCAGCGGAACGGGGTGTTGCCGGCCTGCGCCCAACCCCACGGGTAGTTGGTGTGGCTGTTCGGGCCACCGATCGTGTCGATGCGCTCCACGGCTTCGTCGGGCATCTCGATGATGCCGTTGAAGAACTTCATCTCGTGCATGACGCCGAAGGGACCGCCCTCCTGCGAGGCGCCGTTGTCGGCGTGCACGACGAGGAT
>JBAVTH010000059.1:0-5628 GCA_049696035.1 Ilumatobacteraceae bacterium | reverse complement strand
GACATGAAGTACGGCGCGTGGTTCTCGCACTCCGACATCGGCAACGACCCGATCGTCATCCGCGACTTCGCGCAGGCCGTCGATGGCGCCGGTTTCGATCGCCTGTACGCGGCCGAACACGTCGTCGGTGGCCACCCCGACAGGGCGGATGGGCAGGTGGTGCACACCAACACGGTGCCGTACCACGAGCCGTTCGTCCTGTTCGGGTTCATGGCCGCCGTCACCTCGCACATCGAGCTGATGACCGCGGTGCTCGTGCTGCCGCAGCGGCAGACGGCGTTGGTGGCCAAGCAAGCGGCGGAGCTCGACGTGCTGTCCGGCGGTCGAGCCTGCCTCGGCGTCGGCGTGGGCCGCAACTGGATGGAGTACGAAGCGCTGAACGAGGACTTCCGCACGCGCGGACGGCGATTGGAGGAACAAGTCACCGTGCTGCGCCGCCTGTGGACGGAGGACTACGTCACGTTCGAGGGCGAGTGGCACCACCTCGACCGCATCGGTTTGAACCCCGCACCGGTGCGCCGGCCGATCCCGATCTGGATGGGCTCGTTCCGAGGCGCCGTGGTCGAGAAGGTGCTGCAGCGGACGGCTCGGATTGCTGATGGCTGGCTACCGCAGTTCTCTGCCGACGACGAGTTCCGCGCCGTCGCCGAGCGCTTCTGGGGCTATGTCGACGCTGCCGGCCGCGATCGTTCCGGCTTGGGCATGGACTGCCCGATCACGATTCAGCGGGGCGATTCACCGGATCGTTGGATCGCGGAGACGGAACGCTTCCGGGTGCTCGGCGCCACCCATGTGCGAGTGATCACCGCCGGAGGCGGGTTCGAGTCGCCGCAGGAGCACCTCGACGCGATCCTGCGATGGAAATCGGCTGTCACGCCCTAGGGCATCTCGGTCCTCGGCCGAGGTCAGTCGGTGACCAGGGTGGACCAGCGCCGCCGCTGCGAAACCGGGGCTCGGGGTGGCCATCGGCTGAGACGCGGTTCGACTGCCCGGGCGGGGCAGCACTGCGCGTCGCAGAGTGGAACGCGGCGAGCCGTCAGCCCAATGCGGCGACCGCTCGCCCCAACCGTTCGACGGCCGTCACGAGCTGCTCGGGCGACAGCGTGGAGTAGGAGAAGCGCGCCTTGGAGTCCGGAACCTGATCGATGGTGAACGCGTTGCCCGGCACGAACGCGACGCCCTGTTGCACCGCGTGCGCAAGGAGCTTGGTCGTGTCGGCGATGCCGGTGAACTCCGTCCACAGGAACATCCCGCCGTCTGGGCGGTGGAACGTCAGCCGGTCGCCGAGGGTTGCCTCGAGCGCGTCGGACAAGGCATGACAGCGCTCCCGGTACATGGGCACGATGCGCGCCTTCTGCGCATCCAGCCAGCCCGGCTGGCCGACGACGTTGGCCAGCAGGAACTGGGCGAAGGTGGAGGTGTGCAGGTCGGCGGCCTGCTTGGCGCGTGCGACCCACGACATCACCTCCGGCGGCCCGATCATCCAGCCGACGCGGAAACCAGGGGCGACGATCTTGGAGAACGTGCTGAGGTGCACGACTCGCTCGGTGAAGCTGGCCACGGGGGGCAGGGGCGTGCCGGCGAAGCGGATGGCACCGTACGGGTCGTCCTCCACGATGAGCAGTTCGTACCGGTCGGCCAGCGCCGCCAGGTGCCGGCGGCGTTCGAGTGACATCGTCGCCCCGGATGGGTTGTGGAAGTTGGGCACGACGTAGATCAGCTTCGGCCGCAGGCCGGCGGCGAGCCGTTCGGCCAGGAGTTCCACCTGCATGCCGTGCTCGTCGCCGGGGACGACCTCGAACCGCGGCTGGAACAGCTCCAAGGCCTGCACCGCCCCGAGGTAGGCGGGTGACTCGGAGACCACCACATCGCCGGGATCGATCAGCACCTTGGCAAGTAGGTCGAGCGCCTGCTGTGAACCGTGGGTGACGAGGATCTCGCCCTCGACGGCCACCGGGCGGCCGAACTGCGTCGTGTACAGATCCGCGATCCACCGCCGGAGCTCGATCACGCCATCGGTGGCGCTGTACTGCACGACCCGCGGCCCGTACTCGCCGAGCAGGCGATCGGCCTCGCGACGCAAGTCGGGCAGGGGGAAGCTGTCAGGAGTGGGCAGGCCGCCGGCGAGCGAGAGCATGTCGGCCATCTCGGTGACCTTGAGCAGGTCGCGGATGGCCGATGAGCGGAGCCCGTCGGTGCGGGTGGCGAATTGGTACGACATGGCGACTGCACGGTAGTTCGGACACCGTCCGGCCCGTCGCCCTTTGGTCTGCTGAGGAGGGTGCTGTTGCTACCAGCGACGGGCTCGTCTCACGGGGCGGCGTGGCCGGTGAAGTCGGCGATGTACACCGCCAGCGCGCCACCGACGGAGAGGCCGGCGATCAACCAGAAGCGCACGATCACCTTGGTCTCGGGCCAGCCCACCATCTCGAAGTGGTGGTGGATGGGAGAGAGGCGGAACAACCGCCGTCGTCGCCCGGACGCCCGGAACACGATCATCTGCAACGCCACCGATCCGATCTCGACGACGTTCAACCCGCAGATCATCACCAGCAGCAGCTGCGTGTTGGTGGTGAGCGCGAGCAGCGCGAGCGCGGCACCGATCGCGAGGGCGCCCACGTCACCCATGAAGATCGTGGCCGGTGCTGCGTTCCACCACAGGAAACCGGCGCACGCTCCGGCGAACGAGGCCGCGAACACCGTCAGGTCGTACGGGTTGACGATCGTGCCGTAGAGGTCGGGGTTGCGGAACCCCCAGTACGCGATGCCGGTGAACGCCACGAACCCGAGGAGCGCCGACCCGCTGGCGAGACCGTCGAGGCCGTCGGTGACGTTGACTGCATTGGTGGTGGAGAAAATGAGCAGCGCGGCCCAGAACACCCAGACCACCTTGCCCATCTCCCACCCCGGAAGCGAGCCGCGGGTGAGCGACAGCCGCGTGTCGATGTCGGTCGTGAGCACCAGCGCGATCGCGATCCCGAAGGCGGTGGCGAGCGTGATCCAACCCTTGTGCTTCCACAGCACGCCTCGGTTGTGGCCGGTGCGAACCTTGATCAGGTCGTCGACCAGGCCGATGAGCGCCATTGCCAGCACACCGCCGATGATCACCAGCGTCTGATCGGAGAACACCACGCCGCGGCGAATGTGGCTGAGCAGGTAGCCGACGAGCGCGGCGAACACGATGGCGACACCACCCATGGTGGGCGTGCCCGCCTTGTGGGCGTGCGGGGGCACGGCGATGTTGGCGTCGTCCTTCACGAGGATCGGTTGGCTGCGACCGTGGGCGGCCAGGTAGCGAGTGGCGATGGCAGTGCCGAACAACGACACGAGCAGCGCAATACCCCCCGCGAGCAGGGGAGCGATCACGACGCGAGCCTTGGTGTGCGATCGGGGTGCACACTGCGATGGTGGGCGGCGTGCCGTCGGGTCGCCAGGGGCGAAGGACCCCGGCGGTGGAACGTCAGCCCTCGTGGGGGAACAGGCCGTCGCCGAAGAGATCCGCCGGGAAACGTTCGGTGGTGTCCTCCAGCTGCACGCCGAAGCTGTTCAGTGCCATCGACACGAGCGTGTACTGGCCGACGGCGAACACGATGTCCATCAGCTGCTGTTCGGACCAGATCGCCGCCAGCGCGGCCCACGTCGCGTCGTCGATGAAGTGATCTGCGACGAGCTGCTCCGTCGCCTGCAACAGCAGCCGGTCGCTGTCGCCCCACTCGCCGGCGGCCGACCCCACCGTGATGCGGACGATCTCGTCGTCGGTGAGGCCGGCGATGCGTCCGATGGCGGCGTGCTGCGCCCATTCGTACCCCGAGTGGCACACGAAGCCGGTGCGCAGGATCACGAGCTCGCGTTCGCGCGGTGGCAGCGTAGAACCGTTGAGCACGTGGTTCGCGAACACTACCCAACGCTTGAGCAGCTTGGGGTGGCGGGCGATGGTGGCGAAGACGTTGAGTGGCGGGCCACTGCGTGAGTTGGCCTCCATGACGGGGCGTGAGTCGTCGGTCCAGTCGTTGGCGGTGGTGGGCTGGATGCGGGGCTGGCGAATGCGCATGGCTGCGATACTTGCAGCCGATGGCACCTGTTCCCGCTGCTCGGCACCTCCTGCGTGCCAAGGACCTCGTGGATCGTCGCTTTGCCGACTCGCTGGACGTGAACGACATGGCTCGCGAGGCCAAGCTGTCACGTGCTCACTTCAGTCGCGAGTTCCGCCGCACCTTCGGAGAGCCGCCGCACCAGTACCTGCTCAGCCGGCGCCTCGAGCGTGCGGCGTTCCTTCTGCGGAACACGGATCGGGCTGTCGCCGAGATCTGCATGTCCGTCGGACTGACGAGCGTCGGTTCGTTCACCACCAGCTTCGGGAAGGCGTTCGGCCGCAGCCCGCTGGCCTATCGCACCGCGCATCCGCCGGCAGCGCGCCATGTGCACATCCCGATGTGCGTCGCGCAGGCCTACGGGCGACCGATCGTCGCCGCGCCCGTCGATCGCAAGTGAGCACGTTTGGAGAAGACGGCTGCCGACGACATCGCTATCGTCCACGACACCGACCCCCCTACGCAGAGGAGCACACATGATCAAGGGAGTTCCCACGGTGAACCTGTGGGTCACCGACCAGGACGAAGCGCTGGCGTTCTACACGGACAAGGTCGGCTTGGAAGTGCGCTCCGACGTGACCGTCGCGGAGATGGGCAACTTCCGCTGGCTCACCGTCGGCGTACCCGGCCAGGACGACGTGGCGTTCGTGCTGATGACGGTGCCAGGGCCCCCGGTGTACGACGAAGCGACAGCAGCGGCCCTGCGTGATCTTGTCGCCAAAGGTGCCGGCGGTGCGTTCTTCCTCGCCACTGACGACTGCCGCGGCGACTACGAGGCGCTGCGGGCACGCGGTGTCGAGTTCGTGATGGAGCCCACCGTCGTGCCCTACGGCATCGATGCGGCGTTCCGCGACCCGTTCGGGAACCACTTCCGACTGGTGCAGCAGGACGTATGAGCGAGAAGGTCACCGGCCCGGCGTCGTACTTCCCCTCGATCGAGCGCAACTACGGCCGCCCGATCGCGGAGTGGAAGGAGGCGATGCGGGCGAGCGGTCTGCAGACCAACAAGCAACTCGTCGACTGGCTCAAGGCGGAACACCGCTTCGGTCACGGCCACGCAGCTGCCATCACGCATCACTTCCTGAACGAGGGCACCCAGCGTGGCTCGGCCGACGACCTCGTCGCCAAGCCGTTCACGGCCAAGAAGGCCCACTGGCGGCCTGTCTACGACCAGCTGGCAGCGGGGATCGAGTCACTGGGTGAGGTGAAGGTGCTGCCGAAACAGACACTCGTCGGGTTCGGCACGAAGGTTCAATTCGTGATGCTGCAGCCGTCCACGCCGACGCGCTTCGACGTCGGCCTGAAGCTGCCGGGTGAACCGTTCACCGAACGGCTCGAGGCCGCAGGCAGCTGGAACACGATGATGGCGCATCGTGTGCAGCTGTCAGCGGCCTCGGACGTGGATGCAGAGCTGCTGGCCTGGATCAGCCAGGCGCACCAACGCTCGCTGGGGTGAGTCGCAGGCGTCAGCGGGTGGCTGAGGACCGGCGGCCACCGCCGCGGGGGCTCGACGACGGCCGCCCGGACGGACGTGCCG
>JBAVTH010000058.1:0-2526 GCA_049696035.1 Ilumatobacteraceae bacterium | reverse complement strand
GACGGCGTCGGTGACATCGTCGGCGGTGGCATGGGCGTGGTCGGCGACCGCCTGCAGGATGGCCACTCGCTGGGCGGTGACCTGCACCCCGTGTTGGCGCAACAGCTGTACGGCTTCATCCGGCATGCCCTGACTCTACCCAATAATCTGGACAGAGTCAATAATTGGAGTCAATCTGATCCGTACACGAGCTGGTGCCGGTGGCCGCTAGGTTCCGGGCATGACTGCACGGATGCCCGCCCTCTCACTTGCTGCTGTCCCCGGGAAGCGGGCCCAGACCGTGGAACTGGCCGTGGAGATCGAGCGGAGGGGGTTCTCCGGCATCTACTGCCCGAGCTTCGGTGACGCGATGGGGCTGTGCCTGTCCATCGCCCATGCGACCACGACCATCGAGTTCGGTACGTCGATCCAGCCGATCTACCTGCAGCACCCGGTCGCGCTCGCCACGTCGGCGAGTTACCTCCACGAGATCGCGGGCGACCGCTTCCGCCTGGGTGTTGGCGTCACCCACGGCCCGGTCATCGAGCGGCTCGGCGTGGAGACCGGCAAGCCGCTCAGCGACATGCGCGAATACGTCGGCACGATGCGTGCGGCGGCCGAGCAGCTGGGCGGCCTCCCGCCGGTGGTGCTGGCCACCCTGCGCGACAAGATGGTCGAGCTCGCGGTGGAGGTCGGCGACGGCGCGGTGTGGGCGAACGCGTCACGCAGCCGGATGGCGCACTCGCTGGCGCTCGTGCCCGCCGACCGCACCACGGACGGCTTCTGGATCGGCAACATGATCCCCACTGTCATCGACGACGACCTGGCCGCCGCGCGTGCCCGCAACCGCAAGACCCTGCAGGGCTACGTGGCGCTGCCGAACTACCGCAACTACTGGATGGAAGCCGGCTACGAAGCCGAGATGACTGCCGTGATCGCCGCGCTCGCCGCGCGCGACCGCGATGGCGTGCTGGCCGCGATGAGCGACCGCTGGCTCGACGACTGCACCCTCTCCGGCTCCGTGGCCCGTGTGCGCGAGGGCATCGAAGCCTGGTTCGACGCCGGTGTCAGCGCCCCGATCGTGGTGCCGTCGTCCACGTCGGGCGGCCAGGCGAAAGCCTTCAACGAGCTCTTCGACGCGTTTGCTTGAGGTCTGTCGCGGTGCTCCCGCATCATCCGCGCCGTGATCGCCGGTTGTGACTTCGGGCGCGGTTCAGCCGCCGTTCTCGGCGAGCGCAGCCGCGTAGGCCCGCTCCGTGGGCCGATCGAAGCAGACGAACCTCACGGCCCGGACCGACGTCGGCGTGGTGCGCACCGTCTGCACCGCGATCGCCGCTGCCGGCGCCGCCGGGTAGCCGTAGATGCCGGTGGAGATCGCAGGGAACGACACGCTCGTCGCGCCTACTTCGTCGGCGCAAGCCAGTGCCTGGCGATAGCAGGAGGCGAGCAGCTTCGCTTCGCCGTGCTCTCCGCCACGCCACACGGGGCCGACGGTGTGGATCACCCACCGAGCGGGCAGGCGAAACCCGGGTGTCACCTTCGCATCGCCCGTCCTGCAGCCACCGAGCTGGCGGCAGCGCTGCACCAACTCCGGGCCGGCCGCGCGATGGATGGCCCCGTCGACGCCGCCTCCGCCGAGCAGCGACGAGTTCGCCGCGTTCACGATCGCGTCGGTGTCCTGCAGGGTGATGTCGCCGACCACCAGCTGCAGCTCCACATGCCCGATCGGCAGCGGGCTCCGTTGCTCGACCTCGGCGTGCTCGCCGTGCGACTGCTCGCTCATGGCATCAGGCTCGCGCGTTCGGCCGTTGCGGTCGAACGCGAAACCCGGGGCGCCGGATGGGCCACAATGAGCACGACCGACCGACCTGGCAAGGGGACACGATGATGCACGATCCGCGAACAGGGTTCGACCTCGATGAGGTCGATCGTCTCCTCATGACCACCAAGCAGGTGCGCCGGCGGCTGGACCTCACCCGTCCCGTGCCCCATGGTGTGCTGCTGGAGTGCATCGAGCTGGCCGGCCACGCGCCGATGGGCGGCAACCTCGAACGCAATCGGTGGATGATCATCGACGACCCGGCGACGAAGGCGGCCATCGCCACCCGCTTCGCCGAAGTCGGCCGCCCGTACCTCGCAGCCAGCTCGACGGTGCGTGGCGATGAGCGCAGCCAGCGGGTGATCGACTCGGCGAGTTTTCTGGTGGACCACCTCACGGAGGTGCCGGCGTTGGTGCTGTCGATGCGGCTCGACCGTCCGCCGATGACCGCATCGCAAGGGCAGGTGGCCGCCTACTACGGCTCGGTGCTGCCCGGGGTGTGGAGCTTCCAGCTCGCGGCACGGGCGCGGGGCATCGGCTCCGCGTGGACCACCTTCCACCTCGAGCACGAGGCAGAGATCGCGGCACTGCTCGGCATTCCCGGCACGGTCACGCAGGTGTGCCTCCTCGCCGTCGGCTACTACACCGGCGACACGTTCGCCCCGGCGCCGCGGCGACCCGCCGCCGAGGTCACGTACCTGAACACCTGGAAGACCCCGGTGCGCTGA
>JBAVTH010000057.1:0-9859 GCA_049696035.1 Ilumatobacteraceae bacterium | reverse complement strand
GTGAAGTTCATGTCGCCTTCGGTGTACACCCAGTCCTGGATCGGAATGGTGGCGCTGGCCGGCGCCGATGGCAGCGCGGTGAGGTCGAGGTAGCGAGTGTCGGTCTCCCCACCGTGGTTGTCGTTCTCGGCGAGGTGGCCATGAGTGAGCATGCCCGGCTTGTCCACGGGGGTGGTGAACGGGTCGTCGGCGTCGCCGCCGGGCTCGCCCATCCACACGACCATGATCCCCATCGACTCGTACCACGACGCCAGGCCGCTGTCGTAGGTGGCGGTGGTGGAGAGCATGTCGCCTTTCTTCACGGCGACGTGCCAGTCGGGCATGGTGGCCGTCATCGAGACGTCCCACGACACCGCACCCGCAGGCTCGTAGTACATGGCCTCCGACTGGAAGGCGTGCGCCGTCTGGCCATCGCGTGCGACCCACAGGTCGGTGTGCAGGCCGCCAGGGTGCAGGTGGCCGGCCGTGGCGATGAGCGTGCCGTCGGCGTCGGCGACCCATTCGTTGAGACGCGGACCGCCCGCGTAGGGGTCGGTGGCCTGATCGGGGTAGGTGAACGTCACGCCATCACCCGCGCCACGCAGTGCATCGAAGACCGGATACGCCTTGCCGTTCTGCACGTCCATCCAGATCGGGCGAGCGGTCAGCATGCCGGCCGCTTCCGGCGCGTCGGCGGGGATGAGGTCGATGTCGTAGGTCACCCACACCTGAGTCGCCTCCGGCGTGAGGTTGTGCAGCATGTAGTTCAGCACCCAGTGATCCGAGGTCTTGTAGGCGTAGCCGTAGGGCGCGGGCAGCGCCATCGCGGTCTTCTCCTCGCCGGAGGCGAAGAACCGTTGCGGTAGGGGTGAGGTCGCGTCGGCGGTTCCTACGTTCAACCAGACGCCGTGGTGCAGGTGCACGACGTCGACTCCGGGAATGGTGCCGTCGTCGTACGTGAGGTTGGGGCGGATGCCGACGATGTAACCGTCGATCTCCGGCTGCGGGATGCTGCCCTTGTTCTCGATGTTGTTCTGCCCGGGCTGGATGTCGAACGGCCCGGTCTTCAGGTGCAGCGTGACCGCGCCCGCGCGGGTGGGGAGCTCGACGAGCGTGGTGGTGGTGGAGACGGAGACGGTGGTCTGCGGGACGAGCGTGGTGGGTGCTGCCGTGTCGGGCGCTGCGGTGACGTCAGGGGCAGGAGCGTTGTCGGTGGTGGGGGAGGTGGTGGCTCCTGCTTCGGAGCATGCGGCTGCCACCGCTGCCGCCACCAGGATCAGCCCTGCCCACTTCGTCGCCCGCCGCATTCGCACACCGTAGCAACGACGACACCGGATCAGCCCGCGAAGCCGTCGAGTATCCCGGTGAGGCCGCTCGGGTGCGGGCCGATGGCCAACTGTTCGAGGATGCCGATGCCGTGCTCGATCGTGCCGTCGGCCATCGTGAGCGTCGCGTCGCACAGCGCCTGCACGTGCACGTGCTCGCGCGCCAACGGGTTGTCAACCGGCAGGCGCAGGCGCTCGCCCCCCGTGACGGACTCGCCCTTCCAGCAGCCGTGCCCGAACTCCGGGTGGCCGTAGCCGATGCCGCGCATCTGGAACTCGTAGCGCGGCTGCAGTCGCACGGTGTGCCGCGAGCCATCCCAGTCGACGAGGTCGTATTCGAACGAGTCGGCGAAGCGGGTGCCCGGCCGCCACTGCACGCGCCAATCCACCGAGCGCATCATCCGTGCTCCCTCGCCGAGACGGGCGACGGCGCCCGTCTCGTGCCAGCGGCGGCCGTCGCCGTACTCGTTGACGTCGAAGTGGGTGGAGAGGGACGGGAAGTTGACCGGCGCCCACAGCCAGAAGAACTGGGGCACCTGCACCGGCGCCCCCGATGGCGCGGGTTCGCCGACGGGCCGGATGCCCCACGAGCGGTCACGGGAACCCCAGACATCGACAGGGTCGATCTCGTGGCGCACGCCGTCGACCTCCAGCCAACCGCTCCAGGCGCCGAACTGAGTGAGCCGGGTGTAGTCGAAGAACGTGCGCAGTCCCACCCGTTCGAAGAAGTGCGCCTCCTCGATGGCGGCGGAGCGGCCGTCGAACGTGAGCTCCGCTCGCAGGCCCTGCTCCGGAGCGTCGACGGTGATGCGGAGGGTCTGCAGCGGGACCAGGACATCGACCACGATCGGCCCCAGCGAGGTTGCGTCGCGGCGGTCCAACGGCGCCCGCTGGCTGTGGAACACGCTGTGCTGCACGCCGTCGTTCACCACGCAGAACGCGGCATCGGCGACGTGGCGGTTCGGGTAGAGGCCCATCGCTGCGCCGAAGTACAGGGCGCCGTCTCGGCTGTAGCCGTTGAAGAAGTAGCGGTCGTACTGGTTGATGTCGCCGGTGGCGCTGTGGGCCACCGGCACCGAGGCCTGGTGGATGGGGAAATCGTCGAAGCTGGTCAGCACGCCCTGCACGGTAGCCAGCGAAGGGTTTGGTCCTACGACGCTGCGTGGCCCTAGCCTGCGGAGCATGGCTCGACTGCAAACGGCTTGGCGCCGGGTACGCGCCGAGGGCTTCACCACCAGGGAGTTCCGCTCGATCTGCGTGGCGGCTCTGGCACTGCTCGGCATCATCGTGGTCAGTGGCGGTCTGGTGCGGCTGACGGGTTCGGGGTTGGGCTGCAACGACTGGCCGAACTGCAACAAGGCGAAGGTCGTCGACGTCTCCAACAAGCACGCCGCGATCGAGAACATCAACCGGCTGTTCACGTTCGTCGTGTGCATCGGCGTTGCGGCGGCGGCGATGGCCGCCTGGTACCGCCGGCCACGCCGGCGCGATCTGGTCGTGTTGGGCATGATCATGCTCGTCGGCGTTCCTGCCCAGGGCATCGTCGGCGCCGTCGTGGTCTGGAGCAAGCTGCACCCGGCGATGGTGCAACTGCACTTCGTGCTCTCGATGGTCTTGATCTGGGCCGCCGTCATGATGCTGATGCGATCGCGCGACCCCGATCGTGGGCGCCGCGTGAGCGCAGTGGTGCCGCGCATCCGTCGCCGTGTGCGCCTGCTGGCCGGCTGGTCGATGTTGGCGGTGCTGGCCGGCACGGTGGTCACCAACACCGGCCCGCATGCCGGTGATGCAGTGGGCGACAACGGCGTGGCCTGCACCGCTGGCGCGGCCAGGCGCTTCTTCGGTAAGGAGTGCGACATCAACGGCGACGCTCTCGTCTGGGTCACGCGCATCCACGGCGTGATCGTCTGGATCACCGTGGCCATCGCACTCTCGTTGCTGTGGCGCCTGCGCCGGCTGCGCCACGATCGCGAGGTGCTCGATGCTCCGCTCACGGCCTGGTTGGTCACGGCGCTGGTGCAGGGAGCGGTCGGCTACCTGCAGTACGCGAACGGCCTACCGGTCGGTCTGGTCGCGGTGCACCTCGGCGGCGCGACGGTACTGACCGGATGTACCGCCTGGCTGTGGTGCGCGACCAGCAAGGTCTCCGCGCCCGCTTCGGAGATGCTCGACACGGCCACGGCGTAGCCCGGCGCCGGTGGTTGCCTCAGCTGCCGAGGCCCTGCACGAACTGGCCGATCTTGTCGATCAGCGAGGCGAAGAAGCGCCCGACGGCGCCGATGAAGTTGACCGTCGCGTCGGCGGAGCCGGACGGGTTCTGCCACAGCTTGATCGCGAAGTAGGCGATCATGAGGTACATCGCGATGCGGGCGGCAGCTTTGACTTGATTCAAGATGCTTGCCAAGGTGGACCTCCGGAATAGCCGAGCTGAGCTCGGTAGGTCTCCACCCAGCAAGAAGTGTAACCCCAGTGAGGCGGTTGAGGGCGGACCTACAGCAGATCGTGGAGGCGCTGGACCGTCGCGCGAAACTGGATCACCGTGTCGTGGAGGATGGCGCGCACGGGCTCGACCGACTCGATGCGCCCAGCGACCTGCCCCGTGAGCGCGATCGACGCCTCCATGTCGCCACCGAAGTACAGGTCGAGTGCTCGGCTCATCTCCGACATCTCGACGTGGTCCTGGTGCTCGAGGCGGGTGGTGCGCTCGGTGCGCAGCGCCCGGAGACCCGGCTTCGAGAAGCGGTTGAGGAAGACGGTGTCGGTTTCGGCCGCGGCGACGATCGCCTGCTTCCAGTTGGCGTGCACGGGTGACTCGGCGGCGCTCACCATCCGTGTGCCCATCTGCACGCCCTCGGCACCCAGGGCGAACGCGGCGGCCATGCTGACGCCGTCGGTGATGCCGCCGGCGGCGATGATCGGCACCTGCACCTTGCTGGCCACGAGCGGCAGCAGGACCATGCTGGCCACATCGCGGGGGTTCTTGAAACCGCCTCCCTCGCCGCCTTCCACCACCAGCCCGTCGACGCCGGCGGCGATCGCCTTCAGGCCGGCGGCCAGCGTGGGTACGACGTGGAAGACGGTGAGGCCGGCCGCCTTCAGCTGGGCCGTGTACTTGGTGGGATCGCCGGCGGAGGTGGTGACGAAGCGGACGCCCTGGTCGATGACGAACTGGGCGATGCCCGGGTCGCGCACGAAGGCTTGGGCGATGTTGACGCCGAACGGCCGGTCGGTGAGGTCGGCCATCTTGGCGATCTCGTCGCGTACGGCGTCGAGGTCGCCGCTGGAGGTTTCGATGATGCCCAGGCCCCCGGCATTGCTGACCGCCGAGGCGAGCTGGCTGCGGGCGATCCACCCCATCGGGGCCTGGACGATCGGGTAGTCGACACCGAGCAGTTCGGTGACACGGGTGCGGACGGGTGCGGGTGCGTCGTTCATGGCAGCACCGGATCGTAGAGGTGATGACAGTCGTTCACCGTCACGATCGTGGGGCCGACGGCTCCGATGCGGACTGCGGTGATGGAGGTGTTCTCGCAGGCGAACAGCAGGGAGCGGTGCACGCCGAGCAGATCCGCGATGTAGGCGTTGATCGAACCGCCGTGCGCCACCACGGCGATGCACTGCCCGCGATGCTGTTGCGCCAAGGCGTTGATCACGTTGGCGACACGGGTGCGGAACGCGTCGTCGCCCTCGCCACCCGGAATGCCGTCCCAGCGGCCGGTACGGCTCCACGCCTCCCAGTCCGGGTCGGCGGTGGCAGCGCGACGTCGGAACTCGCCGTTGCCCCACTCGCCCAAGCGCACCTCCTCGAGGTCGATGTGCTCGACCACGGGGAGGCCGCGAGCATCGGCGAGGGGCTTGGCGGTCTGCCGCGCTCGTGCCAAGTGCGAGCTGTACACCGCCTCGATCTGCTTGCCGGCGAGCCGGGTCGCCAGTTGCTCGGCCTGCTGCACCCCCAGGTCGTGCAGCACCGGATCTGCCGACTCCGGGCTGCCAGGCACCACGTCGGCCGATCGACCGTGGCGAATGAGCAGCACTTCGCACTCGTCGGGTTGGGGAGCGCGAAGCGTGGGTTGCGGGACTGCCTGCGTGCTGTCGAGGTTCGTCACGTCGCCAAGGTAGACGGCGGTGGTGCTCACATCGGCAGCGGATCGCCCTCCTGCCGTGCGCCGCGGGCCGTCACCACCAGGCCGATGAGCACCATGCCGATTCCGATCCAGCCGGCGGGTCGGATGGCTTCATGGACCACGGCTGCACCGAGTACTGCCGCCGTGATCGGTTCCATCAGGGTGAGCGTGATCACGGTCGGGGCAGGTAGGTGGCGGAGCGCTAACCCGTACAGCGTGTAGGCGGCGCCGACGGTGACCACTCCGAGGTACAGAGCCACCAACGGACCCTTGCCCTGGTGGACCCAGCCGGGGGAGTGGAGGAGCAGCAGAGGGCTCAGCAGCAGCGCGCCCCCACTGAACATCGCGGCCATGGCGGCGGTGCTGTCCACGCCGGCATCGATCTGGCGCTTGCCGACCATGGCGAACACCGCCCAGCCGAGCCCGGCGCAGACGGCCAGCAGGATGCCGGCCGGCTCGGCAGCGGCAGAGCGCCCTGCCAGGCCCAGCAGGGCGACGCCGACGATGCTCACGCTGGTTCCTGCCGTCCACGCCCCACCCGGTGACCGTCGATCGACGAGGGCATGCAGCAACCCGCTGAGCACCGGGCCGGACCCGATGGTGGTGACGGTGCCGACGGCCACACCCGTGCGTTCCACCGCCAGGAAGTAGCAGAGCTGGAAGACGGCCACGCCGACGGCGCCCAGTGCCGTCAGCCGCATCGTCCACGACTGCCAGATCCTTCCGCGACGTCGGGCGGCGACGAGGAGGAGCGTGGCGCCGCCGACGAGCAGCCGGAGCGAGCCGACCGAGTAGGCGTCGGCAGCGGCCGGGGCGTTCACCAGTACGGTGCCGGTCGTGCCGAACAGCACCGCCGAGGTGAGCACCGCGAATGTGGCAAGCTGCCGCCGGGGAATTGTGAACATCGTGCGCACAGTATTGACGCCGGGTGCTCGCGCAGGATCAAATACGCCGCCAATCCGGACAGGCTGTCCGGCGGGACTACCAGGGGACCAGTTGAAGACACGACTACGACATCTCGCAGCCCTCCTGCTCGCAGGGCTGGCCGTCTTCGGCATGTTCGCCGCTCCAGCCCACGCGTCACCCGCGGCCGACGGTGATGCCGCCATCAAGGTGCGCGTGCAGAACCAGGTCAAGGATGCGACCACGGGGAAGACGAAGAAGGAGCCCATCGCCGGCGCCAAGATCGAGGTGCTCGATGCCGGAGGCGCCGTCGTCGGCGAAGGTGTCACCGACGCCAAGGGCTTGGCCACCATCCCGGTGCCGGCGAAGGCCGACTACACGGTGAAGCTCGACCTGTCGACCCTGCCGGAGGGTTTCGTGCTCACCGACGGCGCCCCGGAACGGCAGGTGCTCGAGTCCACGTTCGTGACCAGCAACGTGACGGTGAACTACTTCACCGGCAAGACGGAACGCGCCACCACCGGCTGGTGGTCGCAGTTCGCTCAGCGCCTGGCGGACGGCGCCCGGCTGGGGCTCATCCTCGCCATGTGTTCGGTGGGCCTGTCGCTGATCTTCGGCACCACCGGCCTCACCAACTTCGCCCACGGCGAGATGGTCACGTTCGGTGCGATGATCGCCTACATCCTCAACATCGAAGTCGGGATGCATCTCCTGATCGCCGCTCCGATCGCCATCGTCGCCGGCGGGTTGTTCGGCGTCGCCTTCGACGGCATCGTCTTCGGCCCGCTGCGGAAACGCAAGATCGGGCTCGTCTCGCAGATGGTGGTCACCGTCGGCCTCGCCATCATCCTGAAGAACGCCTTCCTGTGGAAGCTGGGCGGTCGCGTCAAGCAGTTCGGCGACTTCAACAACCAGGAGTGCACCTCGTTGGGCCCCGTGTGCATCACCCGTCGCGACCTCACCACCTCGGCGATCTCCCTGGTGCTGCTGGTCGTGGTGGCGTTCGCGCTGCAGAAGACCCGTCTCGGCAAGGCCACGCGAGCGGTCAGCGACAACCCCGATCTGGCTTCGTCCACCGGTATCGACTCGCAGAAGATCATCCGCATCGTGTGGATCCTGGGCGGCATGCTGGCAGCAACCGGTGGCATCTTCCGTGGTCTCGACGAGGGTGTATCGCCCACGATGGGCGCCGATCTGCTGTTCCTCATGTTCGCCGGCATCACGTTGGGCGGTCTGGGCTCTGCCTTCGGCGCCCTCGTCGGCGGCTTCGTGATCGGCATCTTCGTCGAGGTCACCACGCTCGGCGTGCCCATCTTCCCTGGTAAGGACTGGCCGGATCCTTTCAACTGGATCCACAACGGTGTGCCGACGGAGCTGAAGAACATGCCTGCGTACCTGATCATGATCGTGGTGCTGCTGGTGAGACCCCAGGGCATCCTGGGCCGTCGTGAGCGCGTGGGCTGAGAGGACGACCGACATGTTTGCCAACATCCTCGACCTTCCCTTCAACGACATCGTGAAGGCGACGCTCAGCGCCTTCTTCGGTGTCAACGCGATGTACTTCGCGATCGCCGCCATCGGCCTCAACGTGCAGTTCGGCTATGCCGGCCTGCTCAACTTCGGTCAGGCCGGCTTCATGGCCTGCGGCGCGTACGCGGTTGGAATGACGACGCACTACTACCACATCAGCTTCTGGTGGGGCATCCCCATCGCCATCACCTACGCGGTGGTGTTCGGTCTCATCATGGGCATACCCACGTTGCGCCTGCGCGCCGACTACCTGGCCATCGTCACCATCGCGCTGGCCGAAGTGATCCGCCTGCTCGTGCGTTCGGTGACGTTCAAGAAGAAGTTCGGTGGCAGCGACGGCATCAACGGATTCGCAGAGACCTTCCGCAAGGTCACCCCCTTCGACGATGCGAAGCGCTACAAGCTGTACCCGTTCGATGCGTCGAACGGAGTCGGCGGTGCCGTTCTGCTGCTGGTGGTCTTCGCGGTGCTCAGCGTGCTGGCCGGGCGAATGATCATCGACCGCTTCGGCCGCGAGGGGTGGAACAAGCGGGCATCCTGGGCGGCCGCATCGGTGGTCACCTTGGGTGCGCTGCTGGTGATCTCCACCTATGTCGAATACGCCGGCCTCTCGTTCAAGGCGATCGTCGTCGGCTGGATCCTCGTCGCCCTGCTCGGCCTGTTCGTGTACCAGCTCATGCGCAGCCCGTGGGGCCGGGTGCTGAAGGGCATCCGTGAGGACGAGGAGGCCGTGCGCAGCCTTGGTAAGAGCGTCTACTCGTACAAGATGCAGGCGCTCATCCTCGGCGGCGTCATCGCCACCTTCTCCGGCATGATGTTCTCGCTCGACCGTGGTTCGGTGCAGCCCGACAACTACAGCCGCGACGTCACGTTCTACGTGCTCACCGCGCTCGTGCTCGGCGGTGCGGCGAAGGTGTCGGGGTCGATCGTCGGCCCGATGCTGTTCTGGGGCATCCTGTCGTTCGCCGATGTGTTCCTCAACTCGCTGTTCAAGGAGTGGGGCAACCAGATCGGCATCTTCGGCTGGAAGTTCGTGAGCAACTCCAGTCAGGTCGGCATGATCGTGCAGGGCATGATCGGCTTGATGCTGGTCATCCTGATGGTGTTCCGACCACAGGGCCTGTTCGGCAACCGGAAGGAGATGGCCCTCGATGGACGATGAGATGATCCACCGTGAAACCATCACGGGAGAGCTCAGTGAGACGGCCCGCGTGGCTCGAGCCGCATTGGCCGATGTCGCCCCCGAACCGGGCGTGGCCAAGCCCGACCCGATCATGTCGGCATCGGGCGTGCGGCGATCCTTCGGTGGCATCACCGCCGTCGATGTCGACCGGGTCGAGATCCAGCGAGGCTCGATCACGGCACTGATCGGCCCCAACGGGGCCGGCAAGACGACCTTCTTCAACCTGATGACCGGGTTCGACACACCCGACACCGGCACGTGGGCGTTCAACGGCAAGTCGCTGGAGAAGGTGGCGGCGCACAAGACCGCCGGCATGGGCATGGTGCGCACGTTCCAGCTCACCAAGAGCCTGACGAAGATGTCGGTCATCGAGAACATGAAGCTCGGCGCCACCGGCCAGACGGGTGAGAAGTGGTGGAACGGCCTGCTGCCGTTCACGTGGAAGGCGCAGGAGAAGGAGATCGAGGCCCGTGCCGACGAGCTGCTCGCCCGTTTCAAGCTCGATCACATGCGCAACGAGTACGCGGGCACGCTGTCGGGTGGCCAGCGCAAGCTGCTGGAGATGTCACGCGCGTTGATGACCAACCCGCAGCTGGTGATGCTCGACGAGCCCATGGCCGGCGTCAACCCGGCCCTGAAGCAGAGCCTGAACCAGCACATCAAGGGGCTGCGCGACGAAGGCATGACCGTGCTCTTCGTGGAGCACGACATGGACATGGTGCACGACATCTCCGATTGGGTGATCGTGATGGCCGAGGGCCTGATCATCGCCGAGGGCACCCCCGATCAGATCTCGTCCAACCCGGCCGTGATCG
>JBAVTH010000056.1:0-23733 GCA_049696035.1 Ilumatobacteraceae bacterium | reverse complement strand
GTGAGGCCATGGCCCGCCGCTTCGCAGCGAAGGGGGCACGGGTCTCGTTGGTGGCGCGGTCGGCCGACTCGCTGGACGCCTTGGCGGGCGAGCTGAACGGGAAGGCGTTCGCGGCCGATCTCCTGGATGCGGCCGCGGTCGACGCACTGGTGCCGCGCATCGAGGACGCCGCAGGGCCCATCGACGTGCTGGTCAACAATGCCGGTGTCGAGACCAGCCAGTGGTTGCACCTCGATGAGCCGTCACGCCTGCGGGAAGCGATCACCCTCAACCTGGAGGCTCCGATCATCTTGACTCGGGCGGTGCTGCCCGGGATGCTGTCACGCGGCGGTGGCAGCCTCGTCTACACCTCGTCGTTGGCCGGGTCGGCGGGGTTTCCCGGGCTGGCCGTGTACGCCGCCACCAAAGCCGGCGTCAACAACTTCGTCGCCTCGCTGCGCCTGGAGCTGCGCGACACCGCCGTGCACCTCGCCCTCGTCGCGGCCGGGCCGGTCGATACCCGCATGTGGGACGTGCTCGAGGATCAGAGCGACTTCGAGCCGATGTTGCGCAGGCTCAACGCGCTGCACCTCATCCCGAAGAAGACCCCGGCCTTGCTCGCGAAGCGCACGGTCAGGGCCGTCCAGCGCGAGCGCCGGCACGTGCGCGTGCCCCGGCGGCAGTCGCCCACCTACTGGCTCGGTGAAGCGCCTCGACGCGTGACGGAGCTCGCGCTCACCAGGGTGCGGTTCGTCCCGCCGGGCGCAGGCTCAACCGAGTAGCGCCCACACCATCAACGCCACGCAGGCGACCGCAGCCGCGCCGACGAACAGGTAGTCGGACTTTCGGGGCACGTGCTTGCGGTGCGGGTTGAGACCCATGCCGTCAGTATCGTCCGCTCGCATGGAAACGCTGCAAGTCACCCGCTCGAAAGGCATCGTCACGATCGTCCTCGATCGACCGGCGAAGAAGAATGCGATGAACGACGCGATGTGGGGCGAACTGCTCGCCACGTTTCGCGAGATCGCCGACTCCGCTGACGACAGGGTGGTGGTGATCACCGGTGCGGCCGGCGAGTTCTGCAGCGGCGCCGACCTCACCGGACGATCCGGCAACCGGCATCAGCTGGCGGCGATGCGCCACGTCGGCGACGTCGCGCTCGCACTGCACCGCCTGCCGCAACCCACCATCGCCAAGGTGCGCGGCGTGGCAGTCGGCGCCGGCTGCAACCTGGCACTGGGCTGCGACCTGGTGGTGGCGGGCGACACGGCCCGCTTCTCGGAGATCTTCGCCAGGCGCGGCCTCAGCGTCGACTTCGGCGGCTCGTGGCTGCTGCCGCGCCGGGTCGGGTTGCATCGAGCGAAGGAGCTGGCCTTCTTCGCCGACATCATCGGAGCCGGCGAGGCCGAGCGCATCGGCCTGGTCAATCGAGTCGTGCCCGATGCCGAGCTCGACGCGTTCGTCGCCGATTGGGCCGCTCGGCTGGCGGCGGGTCCGCCGATCGCGGTGGCGATGACCAAGCGGCTGCTGGACAACTCGATGAACGTCACCCTCGAGGAAGCGCTCGACGACGAGGGCATGGCTCAGACGGTGAACTTCGGTACCAGCGACACCCCGGAGGCGATCATGGCCTTCGTCGAGAAGCGCGCGCCTCGCTTCCAGGGACGCTGAGCAGGCGTCCGACGATCTTCGGCCCTGCCACCTCGGTGCAACGCCTGATCAGTAGCGTGTCGGCGGATGCGACATCTGCGTTGGATGAGCCTGACCCTGCTGGCCGTGCTGTGCTGCACCGGCCGCGCCTTGGCGACGCCACCCACTGACCCGGTCGACCCCAACGCGCCCACCGATACGGTGGCGACCGCGACCACCCTGGCCCTCGGTGAGCTGCCACCGGCGCTCGGGCCGTTGGTGGTGGTGCCCACGGGTTGCGTCGTCCCGGCAGCGGCGCGAGCGGTCTTCGTCGGTCAGTTGGCGAACACCGACCTGCCACCCACGACTGCGCGGTTCCGGCTGGAGCGGATCCTTGCCGGGGATCTGCAGGGCTACGCCGGCGGCAACCTGGTGGATGTGCACTACGGCGCCGAGACGCACTTCCTCCAGCTCGGGTCGCACTACATCGTCGGAGTGGCCGTCGACCCGACCACCGGTCTGCTGGTCAGCACCGTTCGCGAAGCGGCGCCGCTGTTCGGCGGCGATGCCGTGATCGGCGCCAACGACAGCGACGTCGACTGTCCGAGGATCGAAGACCCCGTACGAACCCTGCAGGCGGACGGGTCGCCGGTTGACACCGGAGTGCTGACACCGCTGCACGGTGAGGGTCCGGCATTGCTGGCGGCGGTGCTCAAGCCCCTGGCGATTGCGTTCGCAGTGCTGGTGCTGCTGACGCTGGTGAAGCTGCTGCTGTTCGCCGTGGGGCGGTCGCTGCGCGACGTAGCCCGCGCCGAACCGCTTCCACCAAGGGTTCGCCAGACTCGTCAGCACCGACCGGTCTCACCCGTCGATCAGGCGGGCGTGTAGCGACCTCTGGAGCGAAGGCCAGTCGGGTATCTCCACCTGCTCGGCTGCGCCGCTGGGCCGGCACATCACCAGCACTCCGGCGGCGACGGGCTCGCCCAGCAGTTGCTCGAGGGCCAACCCATAGGCCGCGAGCTGCGTGCCGTACCGTTCGATGCGCTGCGCCTTCTCCGGCCCCTCGGTGACCTGATCGGTCTTGTAGTCCACCACCAGCAGGCCGCCGGTGGGGCGGCGCACGAGCAGGTCGATGTAGCCCTCCACCACCGTGCCGCCGATCTCGGTGGCGACGAAGAGCTCGCGCCAATGGGGCCCGGCGATGCCCTCTGCGACGGCGGGAGCGAGGAGCGCCGAGCGGGCGAGTCGTTCGATGGTGCGCTCATGGCCCAACACACCCTCGGCCGCCGCCTGTGCCGCCGCCAGTGCGGGGAAGTCGGCGCCGGTACGAAGGTTCCCGCACTGCAGCACCGCATGCACCGCGCGGCCGACGGCAGTGCCGTAGCGACCACGCTGCCACGGTGGCAGGTCGAGGTCGACGGCATCCTTCTGGAGTCCGTCGTCGTCGGTGGCCGGTGCAGCCGGGCGGGCAAGACGCCTGGCGAGAGTGGTGGCGCCGAGCGCGGCGGGCCTGCTGGCGGCTGCGAGGTCGGACTGCCACCTGTCGAACCACGCCCCTTCGTCGGCCCAGGGCAGCTCGGCGGGCGAGAGGTGCCGTGCCGGCAGCGACAAGTCGGTCGCGGAGAAGCTGCGATGAGGGGCACCCTCGCTCGCCACCGCCAGCTGGTGAGCCGCTGAGCCGTTGGATCGCTCAGCACGATGCAGCGAGACGACGAGATGGTCCATGGCCCGCGTGCAGGCGACGTAGAGCAATCGCTTCCGCTCGGCCTCGCCCATCTGCTCGTCGACCGGCGCGAACTGCTCGTAGGTGGGGTCGTCGATGGTGCTCAGCGCCCAGGTGCCGGGCGGCCACACCACTCTGCGGCCGCGAGACACGCGCGGCTGGGCGGTGAGACCGGAGACGATCGTGATCGGGAACTCCAGGCCCTTCGCCGCGTGCACGGTCATGATCCGGACCACGTCGTGGTCGGTCTCGGGCAGGACGGTCTCCGCCACGAAGCGGCCTTCATCGCCCTGGAGCCTGGTCCAGAGCAGGTAGCGGCGTACGCCGTGGCCACCCGCCTCGCTCCAGGCCCGGGCCTGATCGACGACGAATCGCACTCGTCGCCACACGTCGCGGCTGTCGCGTTGCGCGAGAGCGAGCTCCATCACGCAACGTTCCTCCACCAGCCAGGCCAGCAGCTGCGAGGGTGTGCTGTAAGGAATGCGGAGGGCGACCTCGCCGAGGCAGGCGAGACCGGCGGCCACCGGGTGGTCGCGCAGGTCGACGGGCAGGTCGGCGAGGTTGGTGAACTGCCAGCGCCGCCCGTGGGTGACCTTCCACTCGTAGAGGTGTCGATCGCTGCAACCGAAGAGCGGTGTTCGCAGGGCCGAGACGATGGCCAGCTCGTCGGTGGGGTCGTCGGCGGCACGCAGTGCCAGCATCAGGGCGCGGACTTCCGGGGCGCCGTAGACCAGCGAGCTGTTCTCCGCTCGATATGGCACGTCGCGGGCGGCGAGGGCCACCTGCAGCGCGGGCAGTGACAGACGCGACGGCAACAGGATGGTGATGTCGCCCGGCCGGCAGGGCTGCAACGAGTCGTCGCGCCAGACCGGCCACCCCTCGGCGAGGGCCTGCACGACCGTCGCTGCGACGTCGGTGGCCTCGGCCTCGCGCAGCATCTCCGCGTGAGCGGCGGGAAGATCGGTGTGCGCGAGGGCGCCGAGCACCGTGACAGTTCCGTGGTCGTGGCCCGCCAGGCGGGCGGCCACGAGCGGCTCGTAATCTGGTTGCACGTCGGGGGTGAACTCGATCAGCCTGCCCATCGTGGTGTTGACCCACTCGATCACCGGGGCCGTGCTGCGGAAGTTGGCCGACAAGGCGGCTCGGTCGGCGCCGATCTGCTCCCTCGCGCGGAGGAACTGGGAGATGTCGGCCCGCCGGAAGCGGTAGATGCTCTGCTTCGGATCGCCCACCACCGTGAGCCGGCCGGCCAAGGGCCGCAGTTGCATCCAATCGGCGGGTTGGCCGGCGGGCTCGGCAGTGATCCGCACGGCCAGTTCCAGCTGGATGGGATCGGTGTCCTGGAACTCGTCGAGCAGCAGGTGGGTGTAGCGCTGGTGCAACTGAGCGCGGACTCCGTCGTCCTCGGCGACGAGCTGGCGGGCCAGTACCAGCAGGTCGTGGAACTCCAGCTCGCCGTCTCGGCGGCGAAGCCGTACGGACTCGAGCGTGAACTCGCGCAGCAGTGCCCCCAGTGTCAGCCGGCGTTCCTCGTTGAGTTGCTGCACAGCATCCTTGGCGGTCGAGGCGACTGCGACCACCGCGGCTTTGTAGGCCGGGAGCACGTCGTCGGAGCGATGATGCCGCTTCCAGTTGGCTGCGTTGCCCTTCGGCTTGAGGCCCGCCAGCACACTCAGTAGGCGCAGCAGTTCACCGAAGGGCAGTTCGCCGGCAAGCACCCGGGCATGGGCAGCGATCTCGCGACACAACTGCTCCTGACTGTCGCCCGGCGGAGGCTGGAATGCGGCCACCTCGTGGCAGAGGTCGGCGAGCCGCCGTTGGAGCGGCGCGTCGTCCACGCGTGAGGGTGATTGCGGGGACACCCGCTCGGCGACGAGATCCCAGTTGGCCTGGAAGTCCTCGGCCATCAGGCGCACGCCCTTCTCGACGCCGAAGCCGTCGTGCTGGCACAGCTCGACCAGGCGCACCGACTCCGGGTCGTCGAGCAGCGTCTCGAGGAAGTCGGTGAATCGTTCGTGGAATGCGGTGGCGCTCTGCACCTCGTCGAGGACGCCGAACTGTGGCGGGAGCTCGGCTTCCACCGGGAACTCGCCCAGCAGGCGTCGGGCGAACGCGTGCAGCGTGCCGATGGGCGCCTGATCGAGGTCGTCGAGTGCGGCCTGGGCCAACGAGCTGACTGAGCCGGTGGAAGCGGCAGCCAACGCGGTGCGGATCTTGTGGCGCAGCTCGGCCGCGGCCTTCTCGGTGAACGTGATCGCAGCGATGGAGCCGACCGGTACACCGCTGCGGATGAGGTTGACGACGCGCTGCACGAGCGCGGTGGTCTTGCCGCTGCCGGCTCCCGCCTCGACGAACAGGGTGGTGCCCAGCGCCCCCGTGACGAGATCGCGGTCCGCCTGGTCGGGGGCGCGAGGGAGCATGGTGTCGGCTGCGTGTGCGGGCACGGCCGCTGCCGACTCGGTTCCTGGCCGGTCGTCGTGCTCGTCGACGGCGAACAGATCCAGTTGATCAGCCATCGGTGACCTCTGGAGCGGCCGCATCATGGACCTGGAGGCCGAGCAGCCCGGCGACGCGTGGGTCGGCGAGCTTGCGCTCGAACTGCGACCACCGCTCGGCGGTGCCGAGATGATCGGGATCGCAGAACTCGCAGGGCGTGAAGCTGAGGCGGAACTGCGACTTCTCCGGCCGCGCGACGAACACACCCGAGCGGATGCCATCGAGGATGTGACGCAAGGCCGCGGTGATCTGCGGCCAGGCCTGGGGGCCGATCGTGCACGTGACCCGCCTGAACTCGGCCTTGGCGAG
This sequence comes from Ilumatobacteraceae bacterium, assembly GCA_049696035.1. GTDB lineage: Bacteria > Actinomycetota > Acidimicrobiia > Acidimicrobiales > Ilumatobacteraceae > UBA668. The sequence goes on along the minus strand of JBAVTH010000056.1, from coordinate 17,597 downwards.
GAACCCGTACTCGGCGATCACGGTGTGGGTGCTGCCCGGGCCCGCCAGTGCGAGCGCCGCCGCGGCATATGCGGGGAGCTGCAGCTTCGTGCCACCTGCGGTGGGGTCGAGGTCGGTGATGTCGCGGTAGTCGTTGGCGCGGCCGGTCTTGTGATCGGTGACGACCAGCGTGCCGTCCGCGCAGCGATCGATGCGGTCGACCGACCCGCGCAGGTGCACTGGGGTGCCGTCAGCCAGCAGGATCGTGGCCGGCTCCGCGCCGTCCATCCCGAACCGGTGCTCGGAGGCCACCACCTGCGAACCGCGTCGCGAGATGTGCTCGCTGTCGTGCTGCATCCATGTGGCCAGCTCGTAGCGCTGGCGAGTCTGCTCGCTGCGCCAAAAGGCCAGGCGGCCGGTTGCGCCCTCCCGCTCCAGTCGCCCGGCCAGGCTCTCGAACCCGGCCAACAGAGCCTCCAGGTGCATCGGTTCCCAACCGTTCGGGCCGGGTTGTGGCAGCACGCCCTCGATGACCTGACGATGGAAGTGATCGAGCGCGGCATGCACGAGCGTGCCGCGATCGCGAGGAGTGATCTGCATCTGTTCGTCGGGCTGTTCGACGGGCTGCAGGCCGAGCACGTAGCGCATGAACCAACCGTGAGGGCAGCTGACCCACGCCTCCAGCCGGGTGGGTGAGACCGGCTTGTCGCCGAGGGCGTCGATACGCACGCCGCTGAGGTCGCCGTCGTACTCGGTGAGCAGCGGCAGCGCTCGCGCCGTCATCATGGCGACGCCGAGGCGGAGCGGCGCGAGCGACTGCGCAAGTGGATGATCCGCCACCGCCGTACCGGCTCGCGATGCGTGGGTGAGGGCGCGAATGCGGTGCTGCGAGACCGTTGCGGGAAACGCTGCGTCGGCGAGGCCGGCGGCGAATGACTGCACGGAGCGAGTGCGGGTGGGCAGTGCCCGCGCGAGGTCGGCGACCCAGCGCGATGACTGGCGTGACGCGGTGGCACGAAGGTCGCCGCGAGGAGCGAGGAGCACCGCTCGCTCGGTTCCTGCGAGGGCGGCCCAGAGCTGACGTTGCTGCTCGGCGGCGAGCTCGGCGTTGACCGGCAGTGCGCCGTCGGTGAGCGCCCGGTCGTTGTCGCCCAGCAGCGCCTCCGCAGGTGGAGGAGCGGGGAGCAGGCCCTCGCACGCGCCGACGACGAGCAGGAGTTGAAACGGTTGGCCGACAGCGAAGGCCAACGGGCCGATGTGGACGCCGACACCGATGTGGCCGACGCGGCCTGGGGCGCTGTCGAGCTCGGACTCGAGCGTGTGCGCGAACACCGTGCGAGTGACAGGATCGGCGAGCGCATCGAGCCGGCCGAGCCGGTCGAGTGCTGCCTGGACGGCGGAGAAGGCTTCGAACTCATCGGGTGGGAGCCCGTTGATGCCACGGTTGCCCCCCAGCCACCGGTGCAGGAAGCGATGACCGAAGTCGGCCCAGTGCTGCCATGGCAACGCAGCATCGGGCGCGCCGAGCTGCGCGCGCAGATCGGCGACGAACGCCTGCAGTTGCAGCGCAGCCTCCGCATCGCGGGTGCCGTGGTCGCCACCGAGGGCCCGCAGGCGTGAACTGAAGGCGGTGAGGCGCTCTCCCCAATCGGCGTCGCCCGCCAGGCCTGCGACGCGAGAGAGGCGTTCCCATTGCTGACGCGGCACCTGGGTGCCGTCGGCCAGCCGAGCAGGCACGTGGGCGAGCAGGGCGAACAGATCGGCCCGCCGGATGCCGCGGCGGTCGAGGCGCAGCAGATCGAGCACCAGGCGGGCGGCGAGCCGCTCGTGCAGTGCGATGCCCGGCCGCCCGTTCCACGGGATGCCCGCAGCGTGGAGATGCTCGCCGACCAGTCGGGCGTACGGTTCGTTGCGCGGCCAGACGATGCCGATGCGGTGCAGCGGTGTCCCCTCGTGCACTGCCCCGACGACGCAGCGGACGGCCTCGCGGGCCTCCTCGTCGGCGTCGGACGCATCGACCACTTCGAGCTCCACGGCAGTGGGGGTGCGGTGCTCGCCCTCGATCACCACGACGTCGCCGTGCTGAGCGAGTGCATCGAGCAGTGCCTGCTCGGTGGGTCGCATGCGCTGGGGGAGGAAGACCACCGTGCGAGCCGGCGCGAGCGACGCCGAGGCGCACGCGGCCGCCAGCAGGTCGGCTTCGTCGTACCAGTTCCGACGCAGCGCCCGGTGCACGTCGGCGCACAGGCGAACCACCTCGCGGCCCCTCGAAGAGCCGTGAACCGCCAGACGGTGGCGGACGGATGCCGGCAGATGCCGCAGATCGCGGTAGCTGTTGCGCAATGCAGTGATGGTGGCCTGGTGCTGGGCAATCGGCCCGAACACACCGGAGGACGCTGCCAGTGCCTGCCGCACGGCCACGTCGACCACGGGTGCGGACACGGGTCGGCGGCCGCTCCCGGCCAGTGCCTGACCAGCGAGCAGTTCGGCGAAGCGGAAGGCGGTGACGAACTGGGCGGCGGCTACTCCGCCGTTGGCCGCCAACCAGCGGCGGGCGGCGACACCGACCGCGTTCGAATGCACCAGCACGGTGACTGCCACCAGCGGGTCGCCACCCTGCACGCCGTCGACCGCGGCGCGCAGGGCGCGGAACGCGGGCTGGCCGTAGGGGGTGGTGAGCCGGTGCAACGCCATCACCGAGCACTCTACGAAGGGGGTGCGCGACAGTCGCCGGATCCGACGCATTCGTCGGCGACGCCGCTGGGTGGCAGCACTCCGGCGGTGGCAGCTGCCGGACGGCGATCAGCCGAGGAAGGCGGCTTCGGCGCGGGAGCGAAGGTCGGCCACGGCGTGGGCGAGACCTTCCGGATCGCGGTACAACGCGCTGCCGGCCACCAGGATGTTGGCGCCGGCGCTCGCCGCCGCGGCGATCGTCGCCGGGCCGATGCCACCGTCGACCTCGATGTCGACCGCGTCGGCGAGGCCGGCAGCGGTGAGCATCGCCCGCAGATCGCGGATCTTGGGCTCCATCGTGGCGATGTACTGCTGGCCACCGAAGCCGGGGTTGACGGTCATGATCAGCACCATGTCGACCAGATCGAGGACATGGGCCACCGCCGACAGGGGCGTGGAAGGGTTGAGGGCGACGGAGGCCTTGGCCCCGAGCGCTGCGATGTTCCCCAGCGTGCGGTGGAGGTGTGGACAGGCCTCGGCGTGGACGATCAGGCGCTCGCATCCTGCCGACACGTACTCTGCTGCCATGTTGTCGGGGGTGAGCACCATCAGGTGCGCCTCGAACGGCAGGGTGGTGTGCGAGCGGGCGGCAGCGATGACATCGGGACCGAACGTGAGGTTGGGCACGAACTGGCCGTCCATGACATCCCACTGGATGCGGTCGACGCCCGCGGCCTCGAGGGCAGCGACCTCCTCTCCCAGTCGGGCGAAGTCGGCGGGCAGCACGCTGGGGGCGATCTCGATCCGTGGCATCGCGGCGAGAGTAGTGCGCGGGGTGTGCGGCGGGCGACGTCCGTAGGCTCTCGCCGATGGCACACGCAGACGAGCGGCTGAACGACGAGGTGGTGCACGTCGAGAAGATGGCGGCAGGCGGCGACGCGATCGCTCGGCTTGCCGACGGCCGTGTCGTGTTCATCCGGGGCGCTCTGCCGGGTGAGGAGGTCAGGGTTGCGATCACCACCAACAAGCGCGACTTCGCCAGAGGCTCGGTCGCAGAAGTGGTTCGCCCCTCGCCGTACCGGCAGGCGCCGCCGTGCCCCGAACTGGCGAAGGGTTGCGGCGGGTGCGGCTGGCAGCACGGGGCGCCCGACGCGCAACTGGGGTGGAAGACCGAGATCGTGGCTGATGCGCTGCGCCGCACGGCGAAGCTTCCGTCGGCCGATGTTCGCGCCGGCGCCTCCGTCGGCCCGTGGGCCTATCGGACGAGCATGCGCCTGGCCGTGGGCGACGGTGGGCGGCTCGGTCTGCGGGCGGCGTCCAGTCACCGCGTGGTCCCGCTCGACACGTGCATGGTCGCGCACCCGCTGCTGGCCGAGTTAGTGGCGGCGGCGAGAGTGATCGATGCGGAGGAGATCTCGCTCCGGGTCAGCCTCCTCACCGGTGAGGCGACCGCCTGGTCGCCGTCTCCGGCGGCGCGCATCGAAGGCTTGCCGGCCCGGGTAGCCGTCGGGTCGCAGGCGGTGCTCCGCGAGCGCGTCGCCGGTATCGATCTGCAGGTGTCGGCCGGCTCGTTCTTCCAGTCCGGTCCTGAGGCGGCAGAGCTGCTGGTGCGCACGGTGACGGAGGCGTGCGGTGAGGTGCTGTCGGGGCTGGCCGGTCCTCTGCTCGACGCGTACGGCGGCATCGGCCTCTTCGCCGCCACGCTCGGAGCGCCTCACTCGATCGTGGTCGAGAGCTCGGCATCATCGTGCGCCGACGCCGAGGTGAACCTCGGGGACCGCGCCACCGTCGTACGGTCGACGTTCGAGCGATGGACGCCGACGCCGGTGCAGCTGGCGGTGGCGGACCCTGCGCGCGCCGGACTCGGCCGTGAGGCATGCGGGGTCCTGGCGGCTACAGGGGCCGGCCGCCTGGTGCTGGTGAGTTGCGACCCGGTGTCGCTGGCCCGCGACTCGACCCTGCTGGCGGCACACGGGTACGACCACGCCGGGTCGACCGTGCTCGACCTGTTCCCGCACACGCCCCACGTGGAAGTCGTCACCCGCTTCGATCGCCGGTAGCCGCACGCGCGTCAGTGAAGCTCGCGCATCGCCTGCTCGACTCGGTCGAGGTACTGGGTGCGCTGGGCGTCGGTGCTGCGATCGATGCGGTACAGCGCGATCCACTTCGTGCGCGCCAGCTTGCTGCACAGGACGCGCAGCGATCGGGTGACGATGCGCTTGCCGCCCTCGCCCTCCAGGATGTTGACGAACTTGCTGGAGCCGTGAGTGGTGATGGCCACGATGCGACGGATGTTCTGCAGCTTCGGACGGATGCGGTTGGCGCCTTCCGGCAGCTCGTAGGCGACTCCGCTCACCCACACCCGATCGATCCAGCCCTTGAGCATCGCTGGCTGACCGGCCCACCACGTGGGGTACACCATCACCAGCGCCTCGCACCAGCGGAGGTTCGCGGCGTACGGCGCGATCTCGGGTTTCGTGTCGGGTGGGGCGAGATGGTTCGTGCGTTCCCATGCGGAGAGCTCGGGAACGAAGCCCTCCGCGTAGAGGTCGTTGACGCGCACGTCGTGGCCGGCCGCCTGCAACCCGGCCAACGCCCGGTCGCGGGCGGCGGCCGTGATCGACGTCTCGGACGGATGGCAGTAGACGAGGTAGACCTTCACAGCGATCGCATCTTCTGCTCGACGCGATCGAGGAAGCCGGCGCGTTGCTCGGCGGTGGCGGTGTCGATCGCATACAGCCCCAGCCAGGTGGACCGGGTGCGGACGCCGGTGTTCAGTCGCAGGGCGCGTGTGATGGTTCGCCGGCCGTTGTCGTTGACGAGCTTGACGTAGGCGCGCGGTGAGCCGTACACGCTGATGCCCACCACGCGTCGCACGTTGCTGAGCCCAGGCCGCACCTTGCCGGCGTCGTTGAAGACGAACGCGACGCCCGGCACCATCACGCGTTCAAGCCAGCCCTTCAAGATGGCGGGCATCGAGCTCCACCATGTGGGATAGACGAACACCAGCGCCTGCGCACTGCCGACGAGCGCGCCGTGGTCTGCGACCATCGGGTCGAGCGCCGGGTGGTCGCCGTGGTAGGCGAGGTGCTCCTCGCTGCTCATCGCGGCGCGAAATCCAAGGGCGTAGAGGTCGAGCAGGTGCACCTCGTGCCCGGCGTCGCGCAGGCCGGCGCACGCTCGCTCGGCAAGGGCGTGGCTGAAGCTGTCCGAGTTGGGATGGGCGAGCACGACGACGACCTGCATGCGTTGTCGACCATAGTCGGCCGATTGCGTTTCGCTCCCTTGGGCGACATGTGGGATCCGAGACCGGGAGGGGCCACGAGGAGCATGTCGCCGGGCGCGTACAGTGGCAGCGCGATGCAACAGGCACCTTCCGAGACGACTCGCCGTTGGTCGCGTGACACGCCGGTCTCGGCGTACCTGGTGGGTTTCGTGCTCATCGGGATCGGGCTCAGCCTCGCCGGTCCCGCCCTCTCGCATCTCCGTGATCGGGTGCACACCACCGACGGCGGGATCGCCTGGGTCTTCGTCGGTCAGGCCGGCGGCTACATCGTCGGGTCGATCTTCGCCGGGCACGGGCTCGACGATGGTCGCGGTCATCGTCGATGGGTCGCCGCGATGGCGACGGGGACGACCGCCATCGGATTGATCGCGGTCGCACCGTCGCTGGTCGTGCTGGTCGCGGCCTTCGCGGTGCTGGGTGGCGCCTGCGGCCTCTGCGATGTCAGCGGCAACACGCTCGTCATGTGGAGTCGACCCCACGGCGCCGGCGCGCTGCTCAACGCGTTGCACCTGTGCTTCGCGCTCGGGGCGATGGTCACGCCCGTCATCGTCGATCGATCACTGCATCTCACGTCGTCGGTGTGGGGCGTTGCGATCCCGATGGCGGCGCTCGCGATCATGGGCGCATCGCTCATGCTGCCGCACCCGCCGCCGACTCGCACCCGACTGGAGACGGTCGATCGCAGCCACGCCGCCGGCGCTCGCGGGGTGCAAGTCGGTGTGATCTGTGCGTTCTTCTTCAGCTACGTCGCGCTGGAAACGGGCTTCGCCAACTGGATCCACACCTACGTCGAGCAGATCCACTACGGCGGAGCGGCCACGGCCACCGGTGTCACGTCCATGTTCGGCATCGGTTTCGCGGTTGGGCGTGTGCTGGCGATCGGGGTTGCGCGGCGACTCTCGCCTGGATGGATCGTGGCGGGTGCGACGGTGCTCTCGCTGCTCTCGTCCGCGCTGTTCGTCGTGTTCGACGGCCCTGGGGTGATGCTGTGGGTGGTGACGCTCCTGTTCGCGGTGTCCGTCGCTCCTCAGTACGCGTCGATGATGGCGTTCGCCGAGTCGCACCTCGCCCTCAGCGGTCGCAACACCTCGGCCATCGTGGCCGGGTCCGGCCTCGGCGGTCTGGTGATGCCATGGGTGGTGGGTCAGTTGTTCGACGGCATCGGGCCGCAGTCGCTGCCCATCACCGTTGCCACCCTCGCCGTCCTGACCGCGATGGTGGGTGCTTGCGCCGGACGGGTGCTGCTTGGGGCTCAGCGACCGCCGGTGACGTCGATGAAGGCACCCGTCACGTAGCTGGCCTCCGCCGATGCGAGCCACAGCACCGCACCCGCGACCTCGGCAGCGCTGCCGCTGCGTTCCATCGGGATCATCGGCGCCATCCGCTCGACCCGGCCGGGTGGCGCATGGAGGTGGAAGTCGCTCTCGATGAGTCCTGGTCGCACACCGTTCACTCGCACGCCCACGTTGGCGAGCTCCTTGGCGAGCCCGACGGTCATCGTGTCGATCGCCCCCTTCGAAGCCGCGTAGTGCACCCATTCGTTGGGCCCGCCGAGCACGGCGGCCTTGGAGGAGATGTTGACGATGCTGCCGCCGCGCCCGCCCCGATCGGTGCGCATTCGAGCGGTCGCCTCCCGGGCGCACAGGAACGGACCGGTGATGTTGACCGCCCACAGCCGGGCGAGCATCTCTGCCGTGACCGTCTCGAGCGGCCCGTACCCACCGGCGATGCCTGCGTTGTTGACGAGTACGTCGAGACGGCCGAAGCGTTCGTCGATGTGGCCGAACATGTCGACGACGGCGGCCTCGTTCGCGACGTCGGCCAGGACGGTGACGGCTCGACAACCGACTTCGCGGATCTCTGCCGCAAGGGCCTCTGTGGCCTCACCGGAAGCCGAGTGGTTCAGCACGAGGTGGTAGCGCTGTGCAGCGGCCGCGCGGGCGACGGCCGCGCCGATGCCGCGACCGGCGCCGGTGATGAGCATGACGGGGCGTTGGTCAGCCATCGAGGCGGCTCCTCAGGCGGGCACGGATGGCGGGCCACTCGTCGGGCAGGATGGAGTACGCGGCGGTGTCGCGGGCCGTACCCGGTGTGGAGAGGTGGCCGGTCGCTGCGCGGTGCTGGCGCAGGATGCCTTCGAACCGGGCGCCCAGTCGCTCGATCGCGGCGCGGCTCTGCTCGTTGAGCGCGTCCGTGCAGATCGCCACACGGAACACCTCCCACCGTTCGAACGCCTGCGTCAGCAACAGCAGCTTGGCCTCGGTGTTGATCGGGCTGCGCTGGGCGTCGGCCGCCAGCCAGGTGCCGCCGATCTCCACCTCCGCCGGAGTGTCGCGCCCGGCGTACCAGGTGACGTTGAGGAAGCGCGTGCAGCCGACCGGGGTGTCGTCGGCACGGCGCCGCTGGACGAACGGCACGACGAGATCGCGTTGGGCATCGGCGCGGAGCCAGTCGATGTAACCCTGCATCGCGACCTCGTCGGCGGGCACGGGTGTGTACCCGTAGCTGCTGCGATCTCGGTTGCCGGCCGCCAGCAGCGCGGGCGCGTGGTCGTTGGTGAGGGGTTCGAGCTGCACGTACGTGCCGGTGAGTGTGAACGGTTGGAGCCGCATGGCCGGACAGCTTCGCACTACGGTCGCCCGTCATGCGTGTCGTTTCGTGCAACAGCTTCGGACCCGTCGAGAACCTGACGGTGCAAGAGCGTGCCTCCGTGCCGATCGGTCCGGGACAAGTGCGCATCTCGGTCACCGCCGCAGGTGTGAACTTCGTCGACGGGTTGTTCGTGCAGGGGCTGTACCAGATCAAGCCGCCGGTGCCGTTCGTGCCAGGCGGGGAGGTGGCCGGTGTGATCAGTGAAGTGGCCGCCGACGTGACCGGCTTCCAGGTGGGCGACCGCTGCTTCGCCAGCACCGGGCTGGGTGGCTTCGCCAGCGAGCTGGTGTGGCCGGCGCGGCGCGTGCTGCACACGCCCGACGCCCTCACCGACGGCCAGGCCGCAACGTTCGTGCAGAGCTACGGCACCGCCTGGTTCGCGCTGCAGCACCGGGCCGGGCTGCAGCCCGGGGAGTGGCTGCTGGTGCTCGGTGCCGGCGGAGGTGTGGGTTTGGCGGCGGTCGACGTCGGGCGAATGATGGGACTGCACGTGATCGCCGCCGCATCCAGCGAGGAGAAACGATCGATCGCGATCGCGCACGGCGCCGAGGCAGTGATCGACACGGCGACCGAGGATGTGAAGGCGCGGGCCAAGGAGCTCAGCGGCGGGGGAGTGCACGCCGTCTACGACCCCGTCGGCGGAGCCCTGGCCGAAGCCGGCCTGCGCAGCCTGCGCGACGACGGTCAGTTGCTGGTCGTCGGGTTCGCGGCCGGAGAGATACCACGGCTGCCCGCCAACCAGATCCTGCTGCGCAACCGCCGCGTCACCGGAGTCGACTGGGGTGGCTGGGTGGGTGATCATCAGGCCGAGAACGAGCGGTTGCTCGGCGACGTGCTGGCGGCGATCGGCCGCGGCGAGCTGCACCCCGTGGAGCCCCGTGCCTACGCGCTGAGCGACGTGGCGAGCGCGTTGCGCGACCAACTGTCGCGCAACGTCACCGGCAAGAGCGTGTTGGTGCCCTGACCGGCCCCCTCTCCAGGAATAGCCGAACGGCCAGGCGTGCAGCCTGGCCGTTCGCAACTGTGCGCCCCCTGGGTTTCGAACCCAGAACCTGCGGATTAAGAGTCCGTTGCTCTGCCGTTGAGCTAGAGGCGCAGCGGCGAGCAGTGTAGGGGGAGCGAGGTGCGCCCCCTACCTGCTTGCCTTGGGGTGATCGACGGGGCTCGAACCCGCGACCCTCAGTACCACAAACTGATGCTCTACCAGCTGAGCTACGACCACCATGAAGGCATGCAGTGTGCCATACGCGGCACCGAATTCCACCATGCGTTTCGATGGCTGCCGGTGCAGCAGCGCGTGCGCGCCATCGCCTGTTCGGCTTCCGTTCACGACGGATTCCGTGGTGAGCTAGGCTTGCCGGAACGAAATCCGGAGGAGACAAGCCATGAGCGCAACGGAAAGCATTCCCACGCGTGAACTTGCCGAACGAGCGAAGGCCATCACGCAGCGCGAGCTGCAGGTGTACGTCGCCCGCACCAAGGGGTCGCAGGCCGCCACCGAGCGAGCCCGCGAGGTGTTGCCGCTGGGTGTGCCCAGCAGCTTCCAGGCCTACGACCCGCACCCCATCGTGGTGCGGCGCGCGCAGGACGGATGGATGGAGGACGTCGACGGCAATCGCTACGTCGACTTCGACATGGGCTACGGCGCCCTGTTCTCCGGGCACTGCCACCCGGCCGTGCGCCGTGCGGTGGAGACCCAGCTCGACAACGGCACCCTGTTCGTCACCCCCTGCGAGATGAACACGGAGGTCGCCTGGTTGCTGCGCGACCGCTACAACCTGCCGATGTGGCGGTTCACGAACTCGGGTACCGAGGCCACCATGGATGCCATCCGGGTCGCCCGTGGTGTCACCGGTCGCGAGAAGATCGTCAAGGTCGAGGGCGGCTATCACGGTCACCACGACGAGGTGATGATCTCGATGAAGCCACCGATCAGCGAAGCCGGCCCCGCCGACTCGCCGCGGGCGATCCCATCGACAGCCGGCATCACGCGGGCGGTGCTGGGCGACACCGGCGTCATCCCCTACAACAACCTCGATGCGCTCGACCGTGCACTGTCGGGTCGCGACGTCGCCTGCTTCATCGTCGAGCCGATCATGGAGAACATCGGCATCTGCAAGCCGCTGCCGGGCTACCTCGAAGGTGTGCGCGAGATCACCCGCAAGTACGGCACGATGCTGATCTTCGACGAGGTCAAGACCGGCATCACCGCCGGGTGGGGTGGCGCCACGGGTGTCGTCGGCGTGCAGCCCGACCTCGTCGCGCTGGCCAAGAGCATCGGTGGCGGCCTGCCGCTGGGTGCATTCGGCGGCACCAAGGAGTGCATGGATCAGATCACGGCGGGCAAGGTGCTGCACCTCGGCACCTACAACGGCAACCCGCTGTGCATGGCGGCGGCCAAGGCCGTGCTCACCGAGATCTGCACCCCGGAGGCCACCGACATCGCGATTGCACGCAACCGGATGCTGCTCGACGCCTGCGACGGCATCATCGCCGCCGCCGGGCTGCCGGCGCACACGGTGCAGTTCGGCGCGAAGGGGTGCGTCACGTGGGCACCGGCGCCCATCCAGAACTACCGCGACTACAAGGCAACCGACTTCGACCTCGCGTTCGCCCAGTGGATGCACGGCATCAACCGCGGCATCCTGTTGCCGCCCGGTCTCGACGAGCAATGGCTGATCTCGGTGGTGCACACCGACGACGACGCGATGCGTTATGCCAACGTGTTCGGCGAGTTCGTCGCCGAGCTCACCGCCTGAGCCTGCTCGGCACCAGAAGGGGGTAGGCGGAGGCGCCGCTGGGGCTCAGCTCCAGCGGCGCTCTTCGTTGTACCGGTAGGTGCTCACCGGCGTGCTCCACCGACGCCGGCGGCGCATCATGCCGGTGCCCACGAACAGCGCGCCGGCGCCGCCGATCAGCACGAACTCCAGGCCCAGCAGAAGCGGCAGCGAGTCGTCGGCCAAACGTGCAGGGATGTTGGCCCACGGGCTGTCGCTGAGCGCGGGGATCAGCAAACGAGGCACGAGGTAACCGAGGATCGCGGCCAGTAGGGCCAACAGCAGCAGGCCCAGCGAGAGGCTGCGCATCAGCGCGCCCTTCTCGGGATGAGCGGTGAAGCCGAGGAAGGCGAACGCAGCCATGCCGATCAGGGCGATGGGCAGCAGCCAGTCGAGCGCATGGTTGGCCACGGACAGTGCCGTCACCTTCGGGACGGGCAGAGTGAGCGTCGGCAGCGCACCAGCTCGTTCGTCGCGTACGATCTCGACGAGTTGTGCAGGCGTGATCTGCACCGGGCCGTCCTGGTCGCCGATCAGCCGAGCGTGGGCGTCATGGACGATCTTCGCGAGCAGCTTCTGTCCCGCAGGCAGGCTGGCCACTGTCTCGACGTTGTGCCGGATCGTGGCCTCCATGGCCGGGTCGGTGGCTGCACCTGGCAGTTGCTGCACCGCGTTGTCGGCGATGAAGGTGACCAGCTCGCTCTTCAGCTCGCTGTCGCCCAGCACCACATCGGCGGCGTCGGCGGAGTTGTCGGGGTCGAACGCAGTTCGTTGGAGGAGGTAGCCCGCAATGGACAAGCTCGCACAGGCATAGGCAAGACCGAACAACAGCCCGGCAAGGGTTCTTCGCACTGGAAGAGTATTTCGGATCGAAGGAGGAACTTCTATACCATAGGGGGTATGAATCGTGCGTTGCCATCCGCGTTGCCATCCGCTGGGAAGATGTTTCGCCGGGCGATCCTGCTGAAGTGCCCGCTGTGCGGCAGCCGGCGAACGTTCATCCGACGGTGGATGCTGCGTTACGACCGCTGCCGGACCTGTGGCATCCACTGGCACCGCGAGCACGGTTTCGAGCTCGGTCCGATCGCGCTCAACATCGTGATCACGTTCTTCACACTCGGTGTGAGCATGGTGGTCGCCTTCGTCGCGACGTCGCCGAACTTCCCGGTCGGCTGGCTGACGCTGGGCTTCGTGGTCGGCGCCGTCGTGGTGCCGTTGATCGCGTTCCCGTTCACGAACACGCTGTGGATGGCCTTTGACCTGCTCTCGCACAAACCCGACGATCGTGAGCTCGCGGAGGCCGCCGCCTCCGTCGCCGACTGACCCGCCGGCTCGTGCTCGCGAGCTCGTCTCGCTTTCCGGTCGATGATGCTTGATCGAACGACTGTTCGTAGTTACACTCCTGTCGTTCGAACACACGTACCATCACTCGCACGGCGGGCACGGTGCAGCGGTCTCCTCGGAAACCCTGTCACACCCCTTTCGTACGGTGCCCTCACCACCGCAGCGCCGGCAACGACGCTGCGGTACCCATCGGGGCCGGCAACGGTCCTCACCCACGAGCCACCCATACGGGTACACGGCAGGAAACGGAGACAGTTGTGAGCAACGATCGCGAAAAGGCACTGGATGTGGCCCTGGCGGCCATCGACAAGCAGTTCGGCAAGGGCTCGATCATGCGGATGGGCGAGAAGACCACGATGGGCATCGAGGCCATTCAGACGGGCGCCTTGGCGCTCGATGTGGCGCTCGGTGTCGGCGGTCTGCCCCGCGGCCGCGTGGTGGAGATCTTCGGTCCCGAGTCGTCGGGTAAGTCGACGCTCGCCATGCATGTCGTGGCGGAGGCGCAGCGCAACGGTGGCATCTGCGCCTACATCGACGCCGAGCACGCGATGGACCCCGTGTATGCCCGGGCCATCGGGGTCGACATCGACCAGTTGCTGATCAGCCAGCCCGACACGGGGGAGCAGGCGCTCGAGATCGCCGACATGTTGGTGCGTTCCGGCGCCATCGACGTGGTCGTGGTCGACTCGGTTGCGGCGCTCACCCCTCGAGCGGAGATCGAGGGCGAGATGGGCGACACGCATGTCGGCCTGCAGGCTCGCTTGATGAGCCAGGCGCTGCGCAAGCTCACCGCCAACCTCAACAAGACCAACACGATCATGATCTTCATCAACCAGCTGCGCGAGAAGATCGGTGTCATGTTCGGTTCGCCCGAGACCACCCCCGGTGGTCGCGCCCTGAAGTTCTACTCGTCGGTGCGGCTCGACATCCGCCGTATCGAGAGCATCAAGGACGGCACCGAGATCGTGGGCAACCGCACTCGCGTAAAGGTCGTCAAGAACAAGGTGGCTCCGCCCTTCCGTCAGGCCGAGTTCGACATCATGTATGGCAAGGGCATCAGCCGTGAGGGCTCGCTGCTCGACATGGCGGTCGACATGGGCATCATCAAGAAGTCGGGCGCGTGGTTCACCTACGACGGCGAGCAGCTCGGTCAAGGGCGCGAGAACGCCAAGAACTTCCTGTCGGTCAACCCCGAGATCATGGTCGAGGTGTCAGAGAAGGTCCGGGTGCAAGCAGGTATCGGTGTCGATGCGAATGCTCCGGCAGAAGCCGTGTTCTCCGAGGCCGACGAGCAGCCGATCGAGCTCTGATGGCGGCGCACGTCACGATCATCACCCTCGGGGTGGCCGACGTGGCGGCGTCGAGTGCGTTCTACGAGGCGCTGGGCTTTCACAGGTCCAGCGCCTCGGAAGCCTCGATCTCGTTCTTCCGTGCTGGGGCGGTCATCCTCGCGGTGTTCGGTGACGAGCAGCTCGCCGAAGATGCACACGTGCCGTCCACTCCCATCGGCGGACTGGGGTTCAGAGGCGTCACGATCGCCATGAACCTGCCTGGCGAGAGCGAGGTCGATGACGAGTTCGCTCGTTGGGTTGCGCACGGGGCCGACCCGGTGAAGCCGCCACAGCGCGTGGAGTGGGGCGGCTACTCGTCCTACGTGGCCGACCCGGATGGGCATCTGTGGGAGATCGCACACAACCCGTACCTCCCTCTGCGCGCCGATGGGTCCGGGGTGCTCGCCGATTGAGCACGCCGGCCGGTCGGTAGCCTGGTCGCCTATGTCCCGCAGCTACATCGTGCACACCTTCGGGTGTCAGATGAACGAACACGACTCGGAGCGCATCTCCGGTCTGCTCGAAGCCGACGGTCTCACGCCCGTCTCGGCGCAAGACGATGCCGACGTAGTCGTGCTCAACACCTGCTGCATCAGAGAGAACGCCGACAACAAGCTCTATGGCAGCCTTGGCTGGCTGCGAACCTGGAAGAACGAGCGCGAAGGACGGCAGATCGTGGTCTCGGGCTGCCTCGCCCAGAAGGATCGTGAGCTCGTGGCCGAGAAGGCTCCGTGGGTCGATGTCGTGCTTGGTACGCACAACGTGCATCGCGCTGCCGAACTCGTGCACCACTCGCAGCAGCACGGGCAGATCACCGAGATCCTGGAGGCAGCGGTGATCGACGATCACGCACTGTTCCCCAGTGCCCTGCCCGCCCGTCGCGACACCGGCTACAACGCGTGGGTCACGATCCAGATCGGCTGCGACAACCATTGTGCGTTCTGCATCGTGCCGGCGGTGCGAGGTGTGGAGATCAGCCGTCCTTTCGACGACATCGTCGACGAGGTTCACGCGTTGGTCGCCGACGGTGTGACGGAAGTGACCCTGCTGGGCCAGAACGTCAACAGCTACGGCCGCGACCTGCAACTGGCGGCGCGCCAGGCCGGCGACACCGATGTCCGCCTGCGCCCTCTGTTCGCCGAGCTGCTGAGCGCGGTGGGCAGTGTGCCGGGTCTGCGACGGATGCGTTTCACCAGCCCGCACCCCAAGGACATGCGGCCCGACACGTTCTCGGCCATGGCGGCGACGCCGACCATGTGCGAGCACCTGCACTACCCGCTGCAGTCGGGCAGCGACCGGGTCCTGTCGCTGATGCACCGCGGCTACACGGCGGAGCGCTACCTCGAGCGTCTGGCACAGGCGAGAGCGGCCGTGCCCGACCTGGCCGTGAGCACCGACATCATCGTCGGCTTCCCCGGCGAAACCGAAGCAGACCTGCAGCGCACGCTCGAGGTCGCGGCCGCCGCCGAGTACGACTACGCCTACACCTTCGTGTTCTCGCCCCGCGAAGGAACAGAAGCCGCCGAGATGGTGCAGCACTTCGTCGACCCGGCAGTGGTGGCGGAAAGGTTCCAGCGGCTCCGCATCGTCGTGGAGCACAGCGCGCTGCAGCAGCATCGGGCGCGCATCGGCCGCGTCGAAGAGGTCGTGGTCGAGGGGCCCAGCAAGAAGGATCCGTCCGTTCTCTCGGGGCGCACGAGGCAGAACAAGCTGGTGCACTTCAGCCCGCCCCGTCCGCTGCGCGCGGGCTCGTACGCCATGGTCGAGGTCACCTCCGCCGCGCCGCATCACCTGATGGGTCGCTTCGTGGAGCTGGTGGCCGAACCCGTTCACAAGCGTCGCATCCCGTTGCTCGCCGGGTGAGCTCCCGCCTCGTCATCCTCGGCCCGACCGCTTCGGGGAAGAGCGACGTGGCGATGGCGTATGCAGCCAGTCGACCGGGAGCCGAGATCGTCGCAGTCGACGCGATGCAGGTGTACCGGCGCATGGACATCGGCACCGCCAAGCCCTCGGTCGCCGATCGGGCGAAGGTGCCGCACCACGGTCTCGATCTCGCCGAACCGGGCGACGAGTTCGCGGTGACCGACTTCGAGCAGTCGGCTCGGCAGGCGCTCGCGGGCATCGACGCTCGTGGTGGCCGCGCCGTCCTGGTCGCGGGCACCGGCCTGTATCTGCGCAGCGTCACCGACCCGATGGAGATCCCCGGCCGGTGGCCGGAGGTGAAGGCGATCCTCGAACGCCGAGCGGCGGACGAGGGCTGTGCCGTCCTGCACGGCGAACTGCGGGCGCTCGATCCGGTCGCTGCCGGGCGTATGGAACCGTCCAACGAACGGCGGGTGGTGCGGGCGTTGGAAGTGACGTTGGGCAGCGGTCGCGCGTTCAGCTCGTACGGTCCAGGTCTGGATCGCTACCCGAAGGTGCCATTCGTCCAGGTCGGCTTGCAGTGGTCGCGCGATGTGCTCAGGGTGCGGATCGCCGAACGGGTGCACCGCATGATGGCTGCCGGATTGCTGGGGGAGGTGCAGCGCCTGCTGAGCGAGTCGGTGCCGATGTCGCGCACGGCTCGCCAGGCGCTCGGCTACAAGGAGCTCATCGATCACCTTCAAGGACGGGTGACGCTCGATGAGGCGGTCGGCACGATCATCCTGCGAACGCGGCAGTTCGCCGTACGACAGGAGCGATGGTTCCGACGCGACCCTCGCATACGCTGGGTGCACATCGAGCAGGACCCCGTGGTGGAGGTCCTGCCAGTGCTTCTTCACTCATGACACAGCTCACCCTCACCAAACACCATGGTCTCGGCAACGACTTCCTGGTCGTCTTTCACCCGCATGTCGCCGACCTGCCGGCCCTCGCTCGCCGGTTGTGCGATCGGCGGCGGGGCCTCGGTGCCGATGGTCTGCTGGTCGGCGAGAGCGCCGACGGTTACGCCGCTCGGATGCTGCTGTTCAACGCGGACGGTTCGAGAGCAGAGATGAGCGGCAACGGCATCCGCTGCTTCGCACAGGCGTTGGCGATGCGTCGCGGCGACTACGACGACCAACGCATCCTCACCGATGCGGGGGAGCGACACGTCGTCATCGGTGGCTCGCACGAGCCGGGCGTCGTGCATGCGGCGGTCGACATGGGTGAGGTCGCTCCGCTCGCGGAGCCTGCCGACTGGCACGCGCTCGGCGTCGACCCGCTGCGCCCCGTGCTCCATCTCAGCCTCGGCAACCCGCACAGCGTGGTCGCGGTCGACGAGGTCGCGGCCGTCGATCTGCTGCGGCTCGGCGGCGTGGTGCCCTACGTCAACCTCGAGGTCATCGAGGCCGGGCCGGAGTCGCATGCGATCACGATGCGCGTTCACGAACGCGGCGCGGGGATCACCGAAGCGTGCGGCACCGGGGCCTGCGCGAGTGCGTGGGCGGCTCGTGAGTGGGGGCTGGTGCCCACGGCCGCAGAGGAAATCATCGTGCACATGGACGGCGGTGATGCAAGGGTACGAGTGCACCAGCCGTCACACGGGCGCGTCACGCTCGTCGGCCCGGCGCACTACATCGCCACCATCACCGT
>JBAVTH010000055.1:0-14209 GCA_049696035.1 Ilumatobacteraceae bacterium | reverse complement strand
TCGGCCGAGAGCTCGGCACAGAGCAGCTCGGCGGTGGACTCGGCGCGGGTGGTCGCTTCGATGTCGCCGGTGACCTGCAGCGTGCCCATGCGCTCACGTTGGAGACCTGCGGTGGCGAGCGCGGTGTGCGCCCAGCTCGCCGCACGCTCGGCAGTGTCCGCCCATGCGCCCGCCAACCACTCCGGCCGCAGGTAACCGTCGGGGCGAACCGGCTCATCGTCGTTACCCCCTCCGTCACCTCCGCCGAGCAGGTCAAGCTGCCCCACCACGGGCAGGTGCCGATGGTCGAGACCGTGCAGCAGGGCCCACACACGCCCTGCATCCGCTCGCCAGCCACCGAACAGCAGGCGATGGGCGACTGCGACATCCCACGCCGTGGCAAGCCGCACCCCGCCGGCCACGAGCGTGTGCGCGGTCTCCACCGACCAGCAGACCCACCGCGGTCGCAGCGTGGCATCCACCTCGGCCACTGCGGCGATCGCGCCAGGGCCAGTCGTGGCAAAGCGACCATGCGAGGTCGCCACGCCGACCACGTTGCGTCCGGCCGCCAGCCCGATCATTGCACCGCGCTGCACACCTGCGGCCGCCAGCGCAGCCTGCAACACCGCTGGTTCGACGAGGGCGACGGGCGGCATCGCTTCATACTTGCCGGTCGCCTGGCAACCCGACGAGCGTGTGGGGCGACGCCCGCGGCGACGGAGCTGCTCGTGACGGGATAGAAAGGACCGCAATGGCACGCGCACCGATGTTCAGCTCGTTGCGCCACCGCAATGCGCGCTTGTTCTTCATCGGCTTGTTGATCAGCAACATCGGCACCTGGATGCAGATGACTGCCATCTCCCTGGTGGTGTACCAGCTCACCGGCAGAGCAGCCGACGCGGGCATCACCCTCTTCTTCCAGTTCCTCCCGATGCTGCTGCTGGGTGTGTGGGCCGGCGCAGTGGCCGATCGTGTCGACAAGCGCAAGATGGCGTTCCTCACGCAGGGCCTCCTGGCCACGCAAGCGGCGGTGCTCGGCGGCCTCTACTTCGCGGATCTTCTGACCTTGCCGGTGCTGTACGTGCTCTCCCTGGTGCTCGGTGTCATCAGCGCCTTCGACAATCCCGCCCGCCGCGGGTTCGTCATCGAGCTCGTCGAGCCGCAGGAGATCACCAACGCCATCTCGCTGAACACCGCCGTGATGACTGGCTCGCGCATCGTCGGCCCGGCGCTGTCGGTCGCGCTGAAGGGTCCGCTCGGCGCCGGTTGGCTGTTCATCATCAACGCCGTTTCGTTCGTCGCGATCCTTTGGCCGCTGCTGGCCATCGACCGCAGCAAGCTGCGCCCAGCCCCGCCGGCCAGTCGTGGTGGTACGCCGGTACGCGATGCCGTCCGCTTCATCGTCACCGACCGCCGTCTGCTCGTCGTGTTCGTCGTGTTCACGATGGTCGGCACGTTCGCCTTCAACTACAGCGTGTCGCTGCTGAAGATCTCGCACGTGCGCTACGCCGACCTCGGCCACGGCGAAACGATGTTCGGTGTGCTGCTGGCTTTCACCGGGTTCGGCAGCATGGTCGGCTCGCTGTTCACCGGAGCGCGCGAACGTGTGACGACCACCTGGTTCTTCGGCAACGGTGTGCTGCTCGGCGTCAGTGGACTCGCACTCGCATGGGCGCCGAACGCGGTCTTCGCCGCAGCGCTCGCCGTGCCGGTGGGCTTCGGCGGCGCAGCGTTCATCGCTGCGCAAAACGCCATCGTGCAGCAGGAGTCGCCACCGGACATGCGGGGCCGCCTGCTCGCACTCGGTGCGGTCGCGTTCCTGGGCAGTACGCCGGTCGGCGCGCCCATCACCGGCTGGGTGGCCGACCACATCACGGCCGAGTGGAGCCTTGCCTACGGCAGCGTCACCGCGCTGGTGGCGGTAACCATCGGGTACCTCCTGCGCCGTCGGTCAGTACGTGCGCAGGTTCCATCCGACGAGTACCAGCTTGCCCCGGTGCTGGTTGATCACACCGACCGTCGCGGTGTCGTTCCAGAGTGAGGCGCCGCCGCTCGCCGGCAGGTTCAGCAGGCGAGCCGTCAGAATGCGGCTCAGGTGGCCATGGGTGAAGGCCACGACGGCGCGGTCGGTGGCGGTGCGCTCCAACTTGGCCGTGAACGCATCGCACCGGGCCGACACCTGCGCCAGGCTTTCGCCACCCGGGCAGCCCTGCGAGAACAGATCCCAGTCCGGGTCCTGCGCGAGGATCTGGGAGCTCGTCAGTCCCTCGTACTTCCCGTAGTCGAACTCCATCAGCGCCGGCACCGGCTCCGCCGGACGGCCGGGTAGCGCGAGCTCTGCTGTGCGCACGGCGCGTTCGAGCGGGCTGGTGTAGACCACCGGCTCGCGACCTTCCAACAGCGTCTCGATCAGCGGCCCGACGGCAACCGCTTGGGCAACTCCCTCGTCGGTGAGCGAGAGGTCGGTGCGGCCGGTGTGCTGACCGGTGACCGACCACCGGGTGGCGCCGTGACGCACCAGCAGGACAAGAGCAGGCAGGGGCGCAGGAAGTGGCACGACCGCACAGGGTAGGCGACACTGTCGGCACGATGAAGCCCACGACTGTGATGTGGTTCCGCCGCGACCTACGGCTTGCCGATCTGCCGGCGTTGCATGCCGCGGCCGAGGGCGGTCGGGTCGTGCCGCTGTTCGTGGTCGACCCGGCCTTCGCGAGCAGCGGCGCGCCGCGGCAGGTGTTCATGGCAGAGGCGCTGCGGGCGCTCGACGAGTCGATGGGCGGTGCCCTCGTGTACCGCCACGGTGATCCGGCAGTGGTCGTGCCCGCGTTGGCGGCGGAGGTCGGAGCTGCTGCCGTCTACATCAGCCGCGACTACGGCCCCTACGGCCGCCGGCGCGACGTGGCAGTCGCTGCGGCGCTGCAGGGCTCTGGGGCGCGTCTGCACGGGGTCGGCTCGCCGTACGCCGTGGCCCCGGGCAGCGTGAAGAAGGCCGACGGCAGCCCGTACGCCGTGTTCACGCCCTTCTCGAAGGCCTGGAGGGCCGTCGGGTGGGACGCTCCACTCGGCGTGCCCGAGCTGCAGTGGCACGGCGCCCCACTCGTTCCGTGTGACGGGCCCCCGGCGCGACCATCGTGCGCAGCGGAGCTGCCGCTGGCCTCGGAGGCGGCGGCGCACGAACGGTGGGATGCGTACCTGCCTGACGTCGCCGAGTACCGGAACCGCCGCGACCTTCCCGCGGTCGACGGGACCAGCCGCCTGTCGGCAGCACTGCGCTGGGGTCTCGTGCACCCTCGGCAACTGCTCGCCGCCCTGCCGCCCAGCGCCGGAGCCGACACGTTCGCCGGTGAACTGGCGTGGCGCGAGTTCTACGCCGACGTGCTGTTCCGCCAACCCGAGAGCGCCTGGGGGAACCTCAACCCGAAGATGGATGCGATGACGGTCGACGAGGGTGAGGAGGCCGACGAGCGCTTCCGGCAGTGGGCGGCCGGACGCACCGGCTTCCCGATCATCGACGCCGGCATGCGTCAGCTGCTGGCCACGGGCTGGATGCACAACCGTGTGCGGATGCTGGTCGGCAGCTTCCTCGTGAAGGATCTGCACCTTCCGTGGCAGTGGGGTGCGCGCCACTTCATGCGGCACCTCGTCGACGGCGATCTGGCCTCGAACAGCCATGGCTGGCAGTGGGTGGCAGGCACGGGCACCGATGCCTCGCCGTACTTTCGCATCTTCAACCCGACCACTCAGGCGCTGCGCTTCGACCCCGATGGCGACTACGTGCGGCACTGGGTGCCCGAGCTCGCCGGGATCAGCGGGGGAGCGGTGCACGAGCCGGGGCCACGCCGACCGGATTCGTATCCCGCGCCAATGGTCGACCACGCACTCGAGCGTGAGGAGTCGATGGCCCGGTATCGCCAGGTGGCCGCTGGCAGTCGGTAGCCTGGAGTGCCAATCGCATCCGTGCGCCGTAGGGGAGCCATGCTCGACGAACGCAAGACAGCCATCTTGAGGGCAGTGGTGCAGGAGTACATCTCCACCGCGCAGCCGGTGGGCTCCACGCACATCGCAAATGCGCCCGGTGTGCGCGTCAGCTCGGCCACCGTCCGCAACGAGATGGCAGTCCTCGAGCAAGAGGGCTACCTCGCCCAGCCGCACACCTCGGCTGGGCGCATCCCCACCGACAAGGGGTACCGGTTCTTCGTCGACCACATGGCTCAGCCTGGCCGGCTCGACTCGCAGGCCTCGCAACGCGTCGGTGCGTTCTTCGACTCGGCCCACGGCCGGCTGGAGGAGTTGCTCCACCAGACCACCAACCTTCTCGCGCAGGTTTCGCACCATGCGGCCGTAGTGGTCGGGCCTCGTGCCGAGACCGCGGTCGTGCGCTCGGTGCAGGTGGTCGGCCTCGTCGGCCGCCACGCGACGGTGGTCGCGGTGCTCTCCAACGGCGTCGTGGAGAACGAATCGGTGGAACTGCCCGACGACACGTCCGAGGTGCGGCTGGCGGCAGTGTCGGCCCACCTGCAGGCGCACATGGTCGGTGCCGCGCTCGACAGCGGTGCCCGAGTGCCGCACACGGGCGATCGCGAGGTCGACGCGGTGTGCGATGCCGCGCTGGCAGCGCTCGCCGGTTCCGTCACCGAGGAGCATGTGTTCGTCCAAGGCGCGGCCTCGATGGCGCACGCATTCGACGCAGTCGACACCGTGAGGTCGGTGCTGCGCACGCTCGAGCAGCAGTACGTCATGGTCACGCTCGTCCGCGACGTGCTCGATCGGGGCCTGTCGGTGGCCATCGGAGCCGAACACGGCGTCGAACCGCTGGCGGCCTGTTCGGTGGTGGTGAAGCCGGTCGTCGTCGATGGCGAGCAGGTCGGTACGGTCGGCGTTCTGGGCCCGACCCGAATGGATTATCCGCAGGCCCTCGCTACCGTCGAAGTGGTGAGCGATCGATTGGGCAGGCGCCTCAGCGACGGTGGGAGCACGAATGGCTGACTACTACGAGCTGCTGGGCGTGCCGCGCTCGGCCAGCAGCGACGAGATGAAAAAGGCGTACCGGAAGCGGGCGCGCGAGCTGCACCCCGACGCGAACCCCGGCGATGCCGCAGCCGAGGAGCAGTTCAAGAAGGTGGCGCACGCCTACGAAGTGCTCAGCGACCCGGAGACCAGAGCCCGCTACGACCGCTTCGGAGAGCAGGGCGTCGGCGGTGCCGGAGGCCCCAACGTCGGCGACATGTTCGGCGGCGGCGGCCTCGGCGATCTCTTCGATGCCTTCTTCGGCGGTGGCGGCAGCCCCTTCGGTGGCGGCAGCAGGGGGCCGGCAGGTCCTCCGCGAGGTCAGGACCTGGAGGTGGTCGCCGACGTCGCCTTCGAGCAGGCGGTGTTCGGCGCCACCGTGCCCGTCACCTTGCGCACGGCGCTGCGCTGCGAGGACTGCAGCGGCAGCGGCGCCGGGGAAGGCACGAAACCGGTCACCTGCAGTGAGTGCAACGGCCGCGGCCAGGTGCAGCGAGTCCGCCAGAGCATGCTGGGCCAGATGGTCACCTCCTCGGCCTGCCCGAAGTGCGCCGGTCTCGGGCAGGTGATCGTCACACCCTGCCCGAAGTGCTCCGGCGAGGGTCGGGTCGTCAGCGAGAAGACCTATCAGGTCGACGTTCCCGCCGGCGTCGACACCGGGTCCACGTTGCGGCTCACCGGTCGCGGCGCCGCAGGGCCTCGGGGTGGAGGTGCCGGCGACCTCTACGTGCACATTCGCGTCGCCGCACACGAGCGCTACCGACGCGAGAACGACGATCTGGTCACGGATCTGCCGGTGTCCATCGCGCAGGCCTCGCTCGGCGCCAGGTTCGTGCTGCCGACACTCGACGGCGACGAGGAGATCCACGTCCCGCCGGGCACTCAGCCGGGCCGCGAGTTCGTGCTGCGCCAGCGCGGGGTGCCTCGGCTGCAAGGGCGCGGCCGCGGCGACCTGCGCGTTCGTGTCGACGTCCAGGTGCCCACCAAGCTCACCGACTTCGAGGCGGAGCTGCTCAAGAAGTTCGCCGACGCCCGCGGCGAGGAGCTGCATTCGGAGCACGGCCTCTTCGCCCGCATCAAGTCGGCGTTCCAGTGAACCCGGCGCTGCGTTCCAGCGCGGCGCATGTGTTCGTGGTGTCGTTGGACGCTCCCGAGCTGCAACCCGACGATGCCCATCACCTGTTTCGGGTGCTGCGGTTGCGTGACGGCGAAACAGTCACCGCCAGCGACGGGGCCGGCTCATGGCGCCTCACCCAGGTGGCGGGGCAGTCGCTGGTCGTGAGTGGCGAGATCGTGAGCGAGCCCACACGACGCACCGTCACCATCGCCAGCGCCATTCCCAAGGGCGACCGGGCCGAGTGGATGGTGCAGAAGCTCACCGAGATCGGGGTGGACGAGATCGTCCTGCTGCACTGCGACCGCAGCGTCGTGCGATGGGATGGCGACCGGGCGACGCGCCCGTTGGCCAGGTTGCAGCGCGTCGCCCGGGAGGCGGCGATGCAGAGCCGCCGAGTTCGGCTCCCGCTGGTGACCGGTCCGCAGACGTGTCTGTCGGTGCTGGCCAGGCCTGGCGTAGTGGTCGCCGAGCCGGGCGGTGAGCCGATGGCGGCACTGCCGACGTCGCCTTCCGTCGTGGTGATCGGGCCCGAAGGCGGGTTTTCTGCGGCTGAGCTGAACACCGGTGCCCCCATGATCCGTCTTGGCGACACGGTGCTGCGCGTGGAGACGGCGGCGATCGTGGCAGCGGTTGCGTTCTTGACCTAGCGATCGTCAATTCCGTCGCAGCGTGAACCGAGATCACTATGCGTTGTTTTGTCGCATGGCGTGTGCAATGATGTACGCAACGTGCCTGGGCGGACCAGACAACAGATCGAGGGAAGAGTGAACATGCGTGAGTTCGATGACGATGATGTGGTCTCCTCTCCGTACAGCCGTAAGGTCGGCGAGCGGCTGAGGGTCATCCGACGCCAGAAGCGCCTGTCGCTGCAAGAGGTCGAGGCTTCCTCGAACGAGGAGTTCAAGGCGTCGGTGCTCGGCGCCTACGAGCGCGGCGAGCGCGCCATCTCGGTGCCGCGGCTCGAGCGGCTGGCGAAGTTCTACAACGTTCCCGTCGACCAGCTGCTGCCGCGCGAGGACGTCACACCGTCCAACGATTCGGAGATCCCCAGCAACAAGAAGCTTGCGGTGGACCTGCTCAAGCTCACCCAGCTGAGCGGCCAGCCCTTCGAGATGCTGGCACGCTTCCTGAAGATGATCCAGGTGCAGCGTCAGGACTTCAACGGCAAGGTGATCACGGTTCGCGGCGACGACACGCGCGCCATCGCAGCGATGCTCGATGTGCCGGTCGACCAGGTCGGTCAGCGCCTCGATGCCCTCGATCTGCTGTTCCGCCCCTGAGCGGCTGCTGATCGCGAGCGGTACCGTTCGCTTCCTGTGAGCGAGCCGTCCCCAGCCGAACCTTTCGGCGTCTACATCCACATCCCGTTCTGCTCGAAGCGCTGCGACTACTGCGCGTTCGCCACCTGGACGGATCGTGGGCATCTGCAGCAGCAGTATCTCGCGGCGCTGCGACGAGACGTCGAGCGAGGGGCCCTGCCGCCGGTGACGAGCGTGTTCGTGGGCGGCGGCACCCCGACGCTGGTCGATCCCGCGGCACTCGCCGAGGTGCTGCGAGCGGTACCCATCACGGCCGGGGCGGAGGTGACGGTGGAGTGCAATCCCGATGACGTCACCGTCGAGATGTACCGCACGTTCCGTGCGGCCGGCGTCAACCGGGTCAGCATCGGCGTGCAGTCGATGGTGCCTTCGGTGCTCGCCGCGCTCGGTCGCACGCACCTGCCCGACAACGTTCGGCGCGCGGTCGCAGCAGTCCGCGAGGCAGGGATCCCGACCTTCAACCTCGACCTCATCTACGGCGGCGCCGGCGAGACGCTGGCCGACTGGCGCCGAACGCTCGAAGGGGCGATCGAGCTCGAACCGTTCCACATCTCCGCCTACGCGCTGACGGTCGAGGCCGGCACGCCGTTGGCGCTGCAGCCAGAACGCCACCCCGACGACGACGATCTGGCGGACAAGTACGAACTGGCCGACGATCTCCTGACCGCGGCAGGTCTCGCCAACTACGAGGTCAGCAACTGGGCCCAGGCAGGACACGAGTGTCGCCACAACATCCTCTACTGGCGTCAGGGCGACTACCGGGGGTTCGGTTGCGCAGCTCACAGCCACGCCGGCGGGCGGCGTTGGTGGAACGTCCGCACCCCCGAGCGCTACATCGCCGCCGTCGAGGCGGGCGCCTCGACGGAGTCGGCAGGCGAGACGCTCGATGAGCCGACCCGTCGGCTGGAAGGCTTGCAGTTGGCGATCCGAATGCGCGACGGCGTTCCCGCATCGGCTCTCGATACCGATGGCCTGGAAGGGCTGGTCATCGCCGTTGGCGACCGGGTGCGGCTCACTCGTACCGGCCGCCTTCTCGCGAACGAGGTGTCGTTGCGGCTGCACTGACTGATAGATTCACGACCGCTGCACGGGCGTGTAGCTCAGTTGGTTAGAGCGCCACGTTGACATCGTGGAGGTCCCGGGTTCGAGTCCCGTCACGCCCACCAGACATCGCTCGGTTGCGTGGCAGGGCGCCCTCCTGAGCTGGGCTCGGTCCATCGCCGCAGCGCCCGCCGGCGCCGCCCGGGCCGAGCAGCTGGGCGTCGCCACCGTCACCGCGACGTCCCAGCTGGCGGAGGGCTCAGCATCGTTCTACGCTGCTGACCAGGACAACCCGACCAGGGTTGGCATCAATGCCTGGGCCTCTCTCAGGGCGCTGGCGGTGTCGAGCAAGACGAGCTGAGGAGGCGCCATGCCGCCACACAAGCCGAAGACGGTCGTCAACATCACGTTGCAGAGCGACGAGCGGGACTACGACGAGCGCGTGTCGCTCGGTGGACAACGCTTCCGCCTCGTCCGGGTGGGCACCCGTGGCGACGTGGCCACTGCCGAGGAGCATGTCTCGCGCTGGTCGCAGAACGCCGATGCGATTGCGGTCAGCGGGCTGCGCGAGGCGCGCGCCGCCGGTCACTTCGACGGCCGGATCGAGGATCTGCAGCGGATCGCGGGGGCGACGACACAGGTCCCGGTGCGAGATGGCTCCCTCCTCATGGACGTTCTGCAAGAGTGGGCGATCCGCCGGGTCGAGGCCGAGATGCCGGGCTACTTCGCCAACGCTCGTGTCGTGATCGTCGGCGGGACCACTCGCGAGCGCACCATTGCCGTGCTGCACGAGTTCACCGACAACATCATCTTCGACGATCCCCACCACGACCTCCACCTGCCCGGCCAGCTCAAGACGAACCCGGTGACCGCGACGGCCGCCGGAATCGGGGAGTTCGCCTGGCGACAGGTCCCGGGTTTCGTCAAGGATCAACTCAACGGTCCATTCGGCTGGGTGAGCGACAAGGTCGCCCACTTCGCCGTCGATGACGCCGACGTCATCATCGGCTCGTTCTCCGAGCTGATGCGCTTCGGCCTGCCGAGCCTCGCCGGCAAGGCGGTGATCACCAGCACGGTCTCCGAGGACCGCCTTGCCACACTCGCCGAGCTCGGGGCCGATCTCGTCGTCGACATCACCCCGCAGCCTTTCGACTTCGTCGTCGTCCCGGCGATGTACGAGGCGATGGTCGCCGCCACCCTGGCGGCCGGCGATGAGCTCACGACCGACGATCTCGCCCAGTTCATCCAGGGCGCTGAGCTGGAATCGCGGTTGTTGTGGCCCCACGGCCGCCGCCGCAAGAGCCGCTTCGCGTTCGTCATCCACCCGCTGTCGACCGAGTACTTCAAGAACGTCCAGCCACTCGGGCACATCACGAGCATCCCCGGCATGAGTCAGGTCGTCGAGAAGACCGTCGCCTACATCCCGCCGTTCGTGTACAGCCACGTCACCGGCATCGTCTCGGCCACAGGTGACGAGGCAGAAGGCTGGCTGATCTCGGTCGGGGGGACGCCGAAGCAGATGCTCGCCCACCCGCCCGAGTTCACCTACTCACGCCTGCTCGAGGCCGCCGAGCTGTCCCGGCGCCTCGGTGCGCAGATCATGGGGCTCGGCGCGTTCACCAAGGTCGTCGGCGACGCCGGTGTCACTGTCGCCAAGCAGGCGCCGCTGCCGGTGACCACCGGCAACAGCTACAGCGCCTCGGGCGCGTTGTGGGCCGCGCACGAGGCGGTGCGCCGGCTCGGGATCGCCGAGGTCGACGACGACGGCACACTGCGTGGAAAGGCGATGGTCGTGGGCGCTTCCGGGGCGATCGGCTCGGCATGCGCCCGGCTGCTCGCGCTCGCCTCCGACGAGCTGTGGCTCGTGTCACCCGAGACGGCCAAGCTGCTCCAACTCAAGAAGGACATCGAACACGACCATCCGCGAGCCACCGTGCACGTCGCGACGAACCCGTCGGCCGCGCTCTCGGAGGTGGACGTGATCGTCACTGCGACCTCGGCGGCCGGGCACAAGGTGCTCGACATCATGCGCGTCAAACCGGGCTGCGTGATCACCGACGTCGCTCGTCCGCTCGACATGTCGGCCGAGGACATCGCCAAACGCCCTGACGTGCTGGTGATCGAGTCGGGGGAGGTGGAGCTGCCGGGCGAACCGCGGATGAAGAGCATCGGTCTGCCCGATCGCGTCGCCTACGCATGCCTTGCCGAGACGATCGTGCTCGCCCTCGAAGGGCGCTACGAGAACTTCACGGTCGGGCGCAGCATCACCTGGCCGAAGGTCAAGGAGATCTATCGGCTGGGGCTGAAGCACGGCATGAAGCTGGCGACGATCTCCGGGGTCAACGGGCCCTACACGGACGACGACTTCGACCGGGTCCGTTCCGCTGCGCTCGCTGCTCGAACCGCGCAGGCCGAAACCGCGACGAAGTCGAAGGAGCCGGCATGAAAACCGTTGAAGGCAAGCGCGTCCTCGTCACCGGCGCGGCGATGGGCATGGGGCGGCTGTTCGCCGAGCGTGCCATCGCCGAGCGGGCGGCGGCAGTCGTGCTCTGGGATGTCAACGAATCCGCGCTCAACGACACCCTCACCGAGTTGGCCGACAGCCCGACGGAGGTCAGCGGGTACATCGTCGATGTCGGCGACGCCGCAGCCGTGGCCGGTACTGCCGCCGCGGTCCTCGACGATCTCGATGGGATCGACGTCCTGATCAACAACGCCGGAATCGTTCGCGGCAACAACTACTTCTGGGAGACCGACCTCGAACGCGACACCAAGTCCACGATCGACATCAACACCCTGGGGCCGATGTACGTCGCCCACGAGTTCCTCCCGGCCATGATCGCCGCGAAGGGGGAGTGCCGCATGCTCAACCTGGCGTCGGCGGCCGGCTTCACCCCTAACCCGCGTATGGCCGTGTACGCGGCGTCGAAGTGGGCGGTGATCGGGTGGTCGGACTCCGTCCGCCTGGAGTTGAAGCAGGCTGGGCTCGACCACGTCAAGGTGACGACCGTGTGCCCCTACTACGTGCGCACCGGCATGTTCGACGGTGCCAGGTCGGCGCCGCTGCTGCCGCTCCTCGAACCAGCTGATGTGGTCGAGGAAGCATGGACGGCGATGGTGGCCGGCCGGCCGTTCGTCGTGATGCCCAAGACGGTGATGCTCAGCGAGATGCTCAAGGGCGTCGTGCCGACCGGAGTGCGCGACTTCATCGCCGACCACGTCATCGGCGTGTACCACACGATGGAGGACTTCACCGGCCGGACCGAGCCCCATCGGTGACCTGCGGGCGACCCGCAGTGGGGTGATCGCTCGGTACCCTCGTCCACCGTGTCCGACGATCTTGCTGCCCGCCTCCGTGCCGCTGCCGAGGTCCTTGAAGCCGTGGTCGCCGACCGTTCGCTGCTGCAGTCCCTGGGGTTGGAGGAGCGCACTCGTCTGCTCAACGCCGCCGGCAACGTGTACGAGCCGGACGTGGAGGAGCGGCGTCGCCAGATCAAGGCCGAGCGCCGCCAGCAGAAGCAGCGCAAGGTGCTGCGCGACCAGGGTTCGCTGAACGAGACCGGCATTCGTTCGCTGCGCGCCAAGCCGGTGTTCACCACGCCCAACGTGTTCGCTCCAGCACGAGCCGCCGACGAGATCGATGACGCGATGAACGACGACCTGGTCGCCGACCGTGAGGCGGTGCAACCTCAGCACTGCTACGTCTGCAAGCGAAAGTACACCGAGATCCATCCGTTCTACGACCAGCTGTGTCCCGCGTGCGGAGCCTTCAACCACGCCAAACGCAGCGAGACGGCAGACCTCCGTGGGCGAGTGGCACTGCTCACCGGCGGCCGGGTGAAGATCGGGTACCAGGCGGGCATCAAGCTGCTGCGCGCCGGCGCCCAACTCATCGTCACCACCCGGTTTCCTCGTGACTCGGCCATGCGCTACGCCGCTGAGGACGACTTCGAGGAGTGGGCTGACCGGCTGCAGATCTTCGGTCTCGATCTACGCCACACGCCCAGCGTCGAAGCCTTCTGCCATCACCTGATGGAGACTCGCGAGCGGCTCGACTTCATCGTCAACAACGCCTGCCAGACCGTTCGTCGCCCGCCCGAGTTCTACCGGCACATGATGGCGCTGGAGGCCGGCCCGCTGTGCACGCTGCCGCCGGCAGCGGCCGGTCTGCTCGGTGCCTACGAGGGGCTGCGCGGCTACGACATGCTGTCGTCGGGGCGGGTGGACGACGTGGTCACGAGCGCGATGCCGATGGGCGTCACCCACGCTGCGCAGCTGTCGCAGGCGCCATTGCTGCGGGAGGACCTCGCGGGTTCCGGCGATCTGTTCCCGGAAGGCCGCCTCGATCAGGACCTGCAACAGGTGGATCTCCGCGATCGCAACTCGTGGCGGCTCACCCTGGCGGAGGTGTCATCGGTAGAACTGCTGGAGACTCAGCTGGTCAATGCGGTGGCGCCGTTCGTGCTCAATGCCCGTCTGAAGCCGCTGATGCTGCGCAGTCCCGACCGAGACAAGCACATCGTCAACGTGTCAGCTGTCGAAGGACAGTTCTACCGACGGTTCAAGACGACTCGTCACCCGCACACGAACATGGCCAAGGCGGCCCTGAACATGATGACCCGCACGTCAGCGGCCGACTACCACGCCGATGGCATCCACATGAACAGCGTCGACACCGGTTGGGTGAGCGACGAGGATCCGGTGCACATCGCTCAGCGCAAGACGGCACAGCACCACTTCCACCCGCCGCTCGACATCGTCGATGGCGCGGCACGCATCGTCGACCCGATCATCGACGGGATCAACACGGGTACCCACCTGTGGGGCCAGTTCCTGAAGGACTACCGGCCCACCGACTGGTGATGGGCGTTCGCGGTCACGGCGCCGACGACCCGCGGTCTAACCTCACGGCATGGCTGCCACCGTCACGCTCGACGATGCCACGGTGGTGGCCTTCCGTCGAGGTGACGAGACAGCGGTTCGCTCGGTGTATCGCCAGTACTCGGGCCTGGTGATGGCTGTCGCGATGCGTGTGCTCGGCGACCGGGGCCTGGCCGAGGAGGCCGTCCAGCAAGCGTTCCTGCAAGCCTGGCGGAGTGCTGCCGGTTTCGAGGAGGGCCGCGATCTGGCGCCCTGGCTGGCCACGATCGCGAGACGAGTAGCGATCGACGTGCAGCGTCGCGAGTCGCGGCGGCCGGTCACCGCCTTGGACGATGCAGACCCCACCGATCGCTCGCTGGTCACGTTGCCACCGTCGGAGGAGCAGGCTTGGGAGACCGGCCAGGTTCGCCTTGCGA
The DNA here is from genome assembly GCA_049696035.1 of Ilumatobacteraceae bacterium. Lineage (GTDB taxonomy): Bacteria > Actinomycetota > Acidimicrobiia > Acidimicrobiales > Ilumatobacteraceae > UBA668. Next base: position 449 of record JBAVTH010000055.1, on the reverse strand, counting down.
TCGATGCGCTGCCCACCGACGAGCGCAACATCGTTCGGCTGCAGCACGTGCAGGGCTTCACTCATCAGCAGATCGCCGAGCAACTGGGCATCGCCGTGGGCACCGTCAAGAGCCGCTCGTTTCGGGCGCACCGGGCGCTGGCGGCGACGCTGGCGCACCTTCGGGAGGTGGCGTCGTGAACCGTATCGTGGCTGTGGACGTATCACTGGCGCCTGCGCGGAAGGGGGTGGAACCGTGTCCGACGACGAACTGACCGCCGAGGAAGTGCTGCTGCTCGACGACATCGAGGCGATGCTGGCCGACCCGTCGCTGTGGGCAGAGGCCTCGCCGGAGGTCGAGGAAGTCGCCGTCGCTGCCATCGTCGCCGAGGCAGCGGGTGCCTCCACGTCGACCTATCACGTGTACCGCTGGCCCGGTCGCGGCCGTCGCTGGTTGACGACGGCTGGCGC
>JBAVTH010000054.1:0-7849 GCA_049696035.1 Ilumatobacteraceae bacterium | reverse complement strand
CGCAGCGAACCGACCGGCAAGTGAGGCCGGTAGCTGCACCTCAGGCCGGCAGCGCAGCTCGGCGAGTGGCGACGAGAGTGACGCCGTCGAAGATCGCGTCGACCTCGTCGCCCGCGGTGAACGGAATCGCCCTCGTCAGACCACCGGTGATGACGAGATCACCGGCGTGGAGGTGCTGACCGTGGCGGCTCAGCTCCTCGACGAGCCATACGACACCGGCGGCCGGGTGCCCGGATGCCGCTGCCCCGGTCGCGGACTCGACTGCTTCGCCGTTGTGGCGAAGGGTGACCGTGACATGCTCCAATCCGCGAAGGCCATCCAGGCGCGGGCCGACCACGACGAGCGCGGCAGAGGAGCCGTCGGCGGTGTTGTCCTCCAGCCGGAACCGGTAGCCGGGGAAGACGCTGTCGACGATCTCGAGACACGCGAACGCCTCTCCGACTGCATCCATGACCTCCCCGGTGCTCACCTGTCCGCGCAGCGGACGGGCGACGCGCAGGCCGATCTCCGGCTCCACCCGCGGTTGGATCAGTGGTGAACGCACGGTCTCGCCCGACGCCATCAACATGGCGTCGGTGAGCGGGGCGTAGTTGGGCTGATCGATGCCCATCTGTGCGCGCATGGCGAGCGACGTGTACCCGAGCTTCCACCCGACCACCTTCTCGCCACGACCGACTCGGATGGCGATGCCGGCGCGTTGGATGGCATACGCATCGGCGAGGCCGAGCTCGATGGAGGAGGACAGCGGCGTGCACGTCGCCGACTCGCGCCGCGCGGCGGCAAGACGGGTGGCCCACGCTTCGATCTCCAGCCGAGACAACGCCACGGCGCTCACCTGCTCTCTCCGCTTCACGAGGCTGCGGTCGCGGCGCGGCGACAACGACCGCCCCGACTGTGGCCGACCGGCCGCCGCGCGGTCAACCGTGACGTCCCAGGGGGTGGAACGAGCCGTGCAGCTCGTTCGTGGGCGCCGCCCGGTGTGCTCCCTCGGGTGGCATCATCGAACAGCGACGCCGGTCCAGGCATCGCGCCCCTGGGCGAGCGGTCTACGTTTGGAACGTGGAGGATGTCCGGTCTCACGCGAGTCAGCGACATGGTTGGGTCTGGTGCGCCGCGGCCGCCGTGCTGTTCGGCGCGTCGACACCGGCGACGAAGCTGGTCGTCGGCAGCCTGGGCGCTGTCACCCTGGCCGGCCTGCTGTACCTCGGCGCCGCCGTTGCCGTCGCGCCGTTCGCGTCGCGGGAGGGACGGTCGCATGCCACCCTTCGCCAACGTTCTCGACTGCTGGTCGCCGTCGGCTTCGGTGGCGGTCTCGCACCCGTCCTGCTCGTCCTCGCGCTGGACCGCACACCAGCGGGAACCGTGTCGTTGTTCCTGAACCTCGAGCTGGTCGCGACCGCTGTCATCGCACGGGTCTTCCTGCAGGAGCACCTCGGCCGCCGCGCTGGGCTCGGCATCGTGATCGTCGTGCTCGGCGGTGTGATCCTGGCCGGAACGGCCGGCTCGGGTGTGGCGGCGGGCGCCCTCCTGATCGTCGCGACGTGCGTGTGCTGGGGGATCGACAACGCCATCACCGCCAGCCTCGACAGCTACAGCCCATCGCAGATCACGTTCGTGAAGGGAGCCGTCGCCGGCTCGGTCAACCTCGGTCTCGGCCTTGCGCTCGACGGTGCTCCGGCCGCGTCGTTCGTGTTCGCCGCGCTCGCCATCGGGGCACTCGGCTACGGGCTCTCGATCGCGATGTGGATCACCGGCGCCCGCCTCATCGGAGCGGCACGGGGTCAGGCCATCTTCGCCCTTGCCCCCTTCGTGGGCGCCCTGCTGTCGTGGCCGATCAACGGCGACCGTCTCACCGCGACCACCGTCGTCGCCTTCGCCGTGTCACTGGTCGGTGTGCTGGTGGTGGCCACCAGCCACCACAGCCATGCGCACACTCATCAACTGGTGGAGCACACGCATCCGATCGATCTGTCCGACCCCCATCATCGCCCAGGGGCCATCGTGGTCATGGCCGGGGAGCAGCACCGCCACCTCGCGATCAGCCACGAACACGAGCACCTCCCCGACATCCATCACCGCCACACCCACTGACACCGAGGCGTGGATCACCTCGGTTAGGCGACGAACCCATCGATGAGGGCGGCGAGCTGGAGCGGTCGGTCGCCCTGCACGCTGTGCCCGGCGCCTTCGACGTGCACCACCGAGGCGGAGGGGGAACGGCGGCGCAGCTCGGCCTCGTGCTCGTCGCGCAGCACGGAGCTGGGCTCCATGCCGCGCACGAGCAGCAGCGGCACCGAGAGCTGCTCGATGTGCTGCCACAGCGCCTCGGAACGCTCCTCGGGACTGTGCTCCGGCTCAGCAGACCCGTCGTCGCGCTGGCGGGCATGGCGCCACACCCACGATCCGTCGGGTTGTTGGAGGGCGTTGTGCAAGATGCCTCGGCGCAGCGAAGACACCGATCGTGTGGGGTTGAACTCGATCGTGCGCGCAAGCAGCTCGTCGAAGTCGGCGAACGAAGCCGGCCCGTTGATGAACTTCCCGATCACGGCGCTGGCGGCATCGTCGCGCGAGGGCAGCACGTCGACGAGCACGACTCGGCGAACGAGCTCGGGCGCCGCCGCGCTCAACGCGAGCGTCGTCAGGCCACCCAACGACATGCCCACCACGGCGGTCGCATGGGGTGCCAGCGTGCGCACGACGACAGCGATGTCGGCCGCGACGCCATCCAACGACAGCGAACCGCGGATGGTGCCGTCGGAGTGGCCGTGCCCCGGCAGGTCGATCGCGATGAGGGGCCGGCTCAGGGCCATGGCCACCGTGTCCCAGGTGTGGGCGTTCTGCCCGCCGCCGTGCAGCAGCACCAGTTGCGGTTCGCCCTCGCCCCACACCAGTGCGCTCAGGCGGAACCCAGGGTGCACCTCGACCGCTTCACGTCGAACGATCGGGGGAGCATGGAACGGCAGCCCGAACTCTGCGGCGTTCTCGTGGAAGAGGCCGAACTCGTCGTACTCGAAGGTGCTCATCGGCGTGCGCGCGATCCCTCAGCGCTGACGGGCGATGACATCGCCGGGAAGGTTGCCGTCAGGGTGGAGGGCGTTCTGGAACCGGCGCATTCCCGCCAACCAGCGGTCGCGGTCCACGGCCTTGCGCTGCACGTAGGTGGCGACCTCGGGGTGAGGCAGCACCAGGAAGCGCTCGTCGCGGATGGCCTCGAGGCACAGCGCAGCGACATCGGCAGGCTCGAGCACGCCATCGCCCGCCGCCACCCCGCCTTCGATGATGGACTCGCCCGCTGCCGCGTCGGCGCCCTGGTAGTCGGGGCTGTTGAGGATGATGTTCGTGCGCACCGCCTGCGGGCACAGCACCGAGACGCGGATGCCCTGGTGATGATGCGTCACTGCCAGCCACTCGGCCAGCGACACGGCGGCGGCCTTGGTGATCGAGTACGACATCGAACCGATCTGCGTGAGCAGGCCCGCCGCCGAAGCCGTGTTCAGCAAGTAGCCCTCGCCGCGGGCGATCATCGAGGGCAGCACGGCCCGGGCCGCGTAGATGTGGGCCATGCAGTGCACCTCCCACATCTTCTGGATCGACTCGTTCGGGTCCTCCAAACCGGCGGACGTGACGTAGCCGGCGTTCGACACGAACAGGTCGATGGGACCGTGAGCCAGCTGCGTCGTCTCCACCAGCAGCTGGATGGCGGCCTCGTCGCGGACGTCGATGGCGACGCCGGTGCCATCCACCACCGCGGCCACACGAGCAGCCTGCGCTCCGTCGAGGTCGGCGACCACCACGTGCCTGGCCCCCGCCGCCTTGGCGGCCACGGCCAACGCCTCACCGATTCCCGACCCTGCGCCGGTGACCACCACCACTCGTTCGTTCAGTTCCATGAACGAACCGTAGAGCGCGACGGCTCACCTGGACGAGGGGGCGGTCACCCGGCGTAGGTTCGGGCACACGGTCAGACGGCCGTGCAGGTCATCCAGTTCTGCCAGTTGCCCTGGGCGCCGCCGCCGAACTCGCTGACGAGCAGCGCATCGAACGTCCCGCCCATCGCGGTGTCTGGCAGCATCAGGTGGTAGATCGTGCCGTCAGTGGCCTTGCCGAGGTTCCACTGGTTCATCTGGTAGCCCGTCTTCCAGGTGCCGCCCCACCAGTTGTTCGTGCGGGCGGGGGCGTCCTTGGTGTGCACCACGGTGTTGGTGTAGTTCAGCACGCTGACACCAGAGGGGCGCAGACCGGTGATCGTGCCGGTGACCGTCTGGCGCGTGTAGATCCGGCTGATGATGCCCGTGCAGGAGAAGCTGCGGGCCACCGCTGGGCGAGCTGGCGCGGCCTGCTGTGCGGAGGCCGTCGTGGCGATGGCGAGCGGCGCGAAACCGACGAGCGCCAGCGTCATCAGGGCGGCTCGACGCCGGAGGGAGGTGATCGTGGACATGAAGTCTCCTTGTGGTACCTGCCGGTGGCGGGAGCTCACCGGGCGAATGCCATGGTGCGCCGCGGCAGGCAAGTGTGAGGTAAGGACGCAGCCAAGCGCCGTCCAACTGTTGTCCTGATCTCGCCCACCTCGGCTCCGCCGGCCGGTCCGGGCTCGTCTGGGGCTGGATCGTCCCAGTTCCGCTTCCGGGGCTGCATCGTCTCGGACTCCGGGACGATTGCGGCACCTGTTCAGGCGGTGCGTCGGGCCGTCGAACCGCTGAGGACCTCGGTCCAGAGCACGGGTTCGAAGCCGACGCTGCGGTACAGGCGGCCCGACGCGAGGTTGTCCGGTTCCCAGCCGATCGAGATCCGCTCGGCGCCCGCCGCGGCGAGACGGTCGATGCCTGCGGTGAGAATGTGGCGGGCGAGCCCTCGGCGCTGGTGGGCATCCTCCGTGCGCATCGGTTCGACCACTCCGGTCGCGGTTGCCGGATCGAACCAGAACAGCCCGTACGCGCCGACATCGCCGTGGCTGTCGTGGACGACGAGGTCGAGATCGGAGCGATAGAGCGACGTCTGCAGCAGGCGCTCCTCTGTACGTGGCCCGGATCTTCGTCCGAAGTGGTGCGGACGCTCCATCGTCTCCGCGCGGGTCTGCAGCCGATACCCGTCGGGCAGCGGGCTGACGTCGGGTCGCTCGTCCGTGGCCAGCCAACCCACGGCGAGGCCGTCTCCCTTGCGTACGAAGCCACAGCCGGACAGCAGCTCGTGCACCGGTTCGTCGACACGGTCGACTTCGAGGTCGACGGTGCCGAATCCGCACGTGGCGGCGTGTGCCAGCCCGCGCTCGATGACGTGTGCGACCCAGTCGTGCGAGGCGTCGGGCAGGACGATCAGGGAGAGCGTCGGCGCCTCGAACACGGCCGACGAGCCGTCGCCGAAGTCGGTCGCGATCATCGCCGCGGTGGGGAGGCCGTGATCGTCGAACCAGAACAGCTGAGGAAGCTCATCCGTCGAGCGCGATGTCCGCCACCACCACTGCAGTTCGGCAGCCTGGTACAAGCCGGCGGTGGGGTGGGCGTTGCGGACCCGTCGAAGGAGCGCCGTCACGCCGTCCAGGTAGTCGAGACCGACGAGATGCTGTTCCCGAACGGTCGTCATCTTTCGATCGTATGGCATCGAGTCCGAACTGTCGGCGCCCCGTTTCGAGTCGGGCGAGTCGCACGCCGAGGCGCGTGCCCCGGTTTCGCCGGCGGGCGTGTGGACGCGCTTGTATCCACGCCCGTGGTGCGTACTCTCAGCAGTGCAGGGGTTGTGCAGATCGCGACGCAGATGGGAGCCGGCGATGGCAGATTTCCGAGTGAGGTGCAATGGTGACGACTGCTTCCTGGCATGGACGATGCCGAAGCTGGCCGGCTGCTGGGGCTTTGCGATCTGGCGCGAACGCGTGCGGCCCGGTTCGCCGCCGTGCGTCGGGTACCTGCACAACTTCACCGGTTTCGCGGGTGACGACGTGCCGCCGCACAGCCATCGACCGTCCGACGAATGGCCGTTCCAGCGCTACACGTGGACGGACCACGACGTCGACGAAGGGGACGAGCTGACGTACGCCATCCGGCCCGTGATCAAGACCGCCGCCGGGCTGCAGGTCGACATGAACCACGAGCTGGGGCCGTTGAAGGTCACCGCCACCGCCACCGCCGCCGGTGGGACGTCGGCGTACTTCAATCGGGGAATCCTGCTCTCGCAGTTCGTGTCGGCTCGGTTGCCGAAGGACTGGAAGCGCAAGGACCTGGCCGCGCTGAAGGATTCGCTGGAGGCCGACGACTCCGAGCTGCGTGGCTTCCTCGCCGGGCAGCTGGGCGCGCGCCTGCTGACGCTCTTGAACGAGGCCCGTGCCGCAGGACAGCACGTGTACGCCGCGCTCTACGAGCTGGACGACCAGCCGTTGATCGATGCCCTGCTCGCATTCGGAAAGCGCGCCCACATCGTGCTGGCCAACGGCAGCTCGAAGGAGAAGGGCAGCGACGGCAACGAGGAGGCGGCGCTACAACTCGACGGCAAGGTCGATCTTCACCGGCGCATGCTGTGGTCGGAAGGGCTTGGCCACAACAAGTTCCTCGTGCTTGCCAAGACCCAGGCCCACCCGAGCGCAGTCTGGACCGGCAGCACCAACTGGGCGACCACCGGATTGTGCACGCAGATGAACAACGGCATCCTCGTCGAGGACGAGGCGGTGGCGTCGATCTACATGCGACAGTGGAAGCTGCTCCGCGACGATGCCCGAGTCGGCCAGCAGGGCAAGCCGATGCACTTCGGTGCCGCGCTCACGTCCTCGAACGACGTGGTCAAGGCCGCGGGTCCAGCGGATGCCTTCAACGTGTGGTTCACGCGAACGAGTGGCGGCCAGGAGATGGCCGACATCACCGAGATCATCAACTCCGCCCGGGAGGCCATCCTCTTCCTGATGTTCGAGCCGGGCAGCAACGGCCTGCTGCAGGTCGTCCAGTCGCGTCTCAGCACTGCATCGCCCACCTACCGTCCGGGCCTCTACGTGCACGGTGTGGTGAACACGTTGCGCTCGAGTGCGCAAGGCGGCGGGCTGGCGGTCGACCTCGTCGGCCGGGGTAAGAACTCTTCCTTCGATCTGCAGGTCGTGCAGCCGGAGGGCGTGACGAACCTGGCCGGGTGGGCGACGGAAGTCACCCGCAAGGACTTCCTGATGACACAGGGCGGCGCCATCGGGTACGCGATCATCCACTCGAAGGTGATCGTCGTCGACCCGTTCACGAAGCCCGTCGTGATCACCGGCTCGCACAACTTCTCCCAGTCGGCCAGCAACAAGAACGACGAGAACATCATGATCGTGCGTGGCAACCCGCAGCTGGCGGAACGCTATGCCGTCAACATCATGGCGACGTATCAGCACTATCGCTTCCGCAAGTACCTGTTGGACTGCAAGGCGAGCGGTCGTTCGCCGTGGAAGGGCCTGGTGAAGGGCGCCGGCTGGCAGAAGAAGCAAGCCGACCACGACCGCGAACTCGCCTTCTGGACGGCGTGACCGAGCGGGGGTCGTCGTCCGGGTCGGTGACCTCCGGCCCTGGTACGCTCGGCTCACCTGCAGCAGGGTTGGCCCTCGTGACTGTCGATGACGCGCCCAATCCCGTTCGTGTGCGCACGCACCCCAGCCTGTGCAACGGCTGGGGCCAGTGTGCGCGTTGGGCGCCCGACGTCTACACGCTCGACGCCGACGGGTACATCGACGTGCACGTGGTCGACGTGCCGCCGGAGCACGCCGAAAGTGCCGAGCTCGGCGCGATCGCATGTCCCGAGCGGGCCATCAGCATTCTGCGTTCCGCCGCCGAATGAGCCGCTCGTGCTGCCGCGCTCAGGCGCGGCGGGCGACGAACGCGAAGCAGCCGCCGCGCAC
>JBAVTH010000053.1:0-33433 GCA_049696035.1 Ilumatobacteraceae bacterium | reverse complement strand
CGATAGGCGAAGTCGGATGGTAGGAACGGCACTCGAGCGCGCGAGTTCTCCGGCCATTGGGGTGTGAAGCGATGCATGCGCATGCCTCCTCGATCAGTGGGTGGATCCGAGGGGCAACCGCCGAGGCGAGGCCGACAATCCGGCCAGCGCTGGCTCGACCATATCGCCGACTACTCGGCCAGCAACTCCAGGCCGTTCGCCCTGAGCTGGGGCAGGGTCGTCACACCGCACAGCTGCATCACCGACTGCAGTTCGGCGGCCAGCAGCGACAGCAGGTGCGCCACACCACGCTCGCCCGCCGCGGCCACCGCGTACACGTAGGAGCGACCGACGAAGGCCATGTCGGCGCCCAGGGCCAGTGCGACCGCCACATCGCCGCCACAGTGCACGCCCGAATCCACCACGATCGGCACGCTTGCCCCCACCGCAGCGCGCAGCGGCGCAACCAACGAGGCTGTCGGCACACATCGGTCCAGCTGGCGGCCACCGTGGTTGGACACATGGAAGCCGTCGACACCCAGATCGAGCGCTCGCTGCGCATCGTCGGGGCCGATCGGCCCTTTCAGCAGCAGCGGTCCGTGCCAACGGGCACGCACCGACTCGACGTGTGACCAGTTCAACGAGCTGTCGAACAGGCCACCGACCTGGGTGGACGATGCGCTCGCCAGCTCCTGCGGCGACAGCGCGGCGAAGTTGGCGAAACCGATCGCGGGGCTGCGCAGCATGCGCGTCCAGTAGCCGGGGTGGCGGGCGATGTCGGCGATCGTGCCCAGGCTGAGCTGCGGCGGGATGTTCAGCCCGTTGCGCGCATCGCGCACACGACGCCCGGTGACCGCCGTGTCGATCGTGACCTCCAAGGCTGTGTACCCGGCGGCGGACGCACGATCGATCAGCGGGTCGCTGAGCCGCGGGTTGGTGGTGAGGTACAGCTGGAACCACAGGTTCGGGTGGCCGGTCGCGGCCACCTCCTCGATGGACGTGGTGGCCACGGTCGACAGCGTGTACGGCACGCCGGCCGCCTTCGCTGCCAACGCTGCCGACACCTCACCCGTGGGATGCATCATCCGCGTGTACCCCGTCGGCGCCAACCCGATCGGCAGCGCGAACCGCTGCCCGAGCACGGAACCCGACAGATCCGTGACCGACACGTCGCGCAGCAGCCTCGGGTGCAGCCGCCGCGCGGCCCACGCCGCACGGTTCGCCGTCAGCGTGATCTCCTCGTCGGCGCCGCCGTCGACGTAGTCGAACACGGCCCGCGGCAGCCGCCGGCGAGCGACAGCACGGAAGTCGTCGGCGACGTGCACTCGATTCAGCAGGCGCTGCACCGAGTCGGGTTCGAACCGACGGAGCTGCACCAACTGGAGCACCTCGTGCACGTTCATCGGCGCAGGCCAGCCAGGTGGCTACGGCAACGTGTTGGTGATGGCGCCGGTTTCGGCACCCTGGACGAGCTTGGCGTACTTGCCCAGGACACCGGTGGTGTAGCGAGGCGGGTTCGGCTGCCACGAGGCCTTGCGGCGGGCGATGACGCTGTCGTCGACCAGCAGATCGAGCGTGAACGCATGGACGTCGATGGAGATCTGGTCGCCGTCGTGCACGAACGCGATGGGGCCGCCGTCGGTGGCCTCCGGAGCGACGTGACCGATGCAGAAACCCCAGGTGCCACCGCTGAAGCGGCCGTCGGTGATGAGCGCGCAGTCGGCACCTCGTCCGGCGCCCTTCAACGCACCGGTGATGGCAAGCATCTCGCGCATGCCGGGGCCACCCTTGGGTCCTTCGTAGCGGATGACGAGCACCGTGCCCGGCTCGATGCCGCCGGAGAGGATGGCGGCCATCGCGCCATCTTCGCCGTCGAACACGCGGGCGGTGCCGACGAACTGCTTCTGCTCGGCGCTGAGGCCCGCCACCTTCACGACCGCACCCTTCGGGGCGAGTGAACCGGTGAGCACGACGATGCCGCCTTCGCTGTGCAGCGGCTTGTCGAGCGGGTGGACGACCACACCGTCGGGCGCCGGCGGATTGATGTCGGCCAGGTTCTCGGCCATGGTCTTACCGGTGACCGTCAAGCAGTCGCCGTGCAGCAGGCCGTGGTCGAGCAGGTGCTTGAGCACCACCGGCACACCGCCCACGCGGTCGAGATCGCTCATGTGGAACTTGCCGCCGGGCTTCATGTCGGCGATGTGCGGCACCTTGGCGGCGATGCGGTTGAAGTCTTCCAGTTCCAGCTCCACGCCCGCCTCATTGGCGATGGCCAGCAGGTGCAACACGGCGTTGGTGCTGCCGCCGAGCGCCGAGGTGACCGCGATCGCGTTCTCGAACGCCTTCTTGGTCATGATCATCCGCGGGGTGATGCCCAGGCGCAGCAGGTTCACGATCGCTTCCCCGGCGTCGCGAGCATCGCTTTCGCGGCGGCCGTCGATGGCCGGCGGTGAGGCCGTGCCGGGTAGCGACATGCCGATGGCCTCGGCGATGCTGCTCATCGTGTTGGCGGTGAACATGCCACCGCAGGCACCTTCACCGGGGCAGGCGGTGCGCTCGATCTCGCCCAGCTCCTCCTCGGTGATCGTGCCCAGCGCACAGGCGCCGACCCCCTCGAACACGCTGGTGATGTCGGTGGCGACGCCATGGTGGCTGCCCGGCATCGTGGAGCCGTTGTAGACGAACACGCTGGGAAGGTCGAGCCGGGCCGCGGCCATCAACATGCCGGGGATGCTCTTGTCGCAGCCGGCCAGGCCGACGAAGCCGTCCAGCCGCTCGGCGTGCATCACGCACTCCACCGAGTCGGTGATGACCTCACGCGAGACCAGCGACGCGCGCATGCCCTCGTGACCCATCGAGATGCCGTCGCTGACGGTGATGGTGCCGAACTCCATCGGAAAGCCGCCGGCGGCGCGCACGCCGTCCTTGGCGTGCGCAGCCAGCTTGCGCAGCGTCATGTTGCAGGGCGTGACCTCGTTCCACGAGGAGGCGATGGCCACCTGCGGCTTCACCCAGTCGTCGTCGGTCATTCCGACAGCGCGCAGCATCGCCCTGGCTGGGGCCTTCTGGAAACCGTCGGTGACGTCGCGGCTACGGGGTTTGACATCGACGGGAGTGCCGTCGTGAGCAGAGGCGGCGGGCTGGGACATGGCGTCGAGCCTACTGAAGAGCAACGCCGCGATCAGCAACGCCAGGCCCGACCCGGCGGTGACCCAGCGCAGCCCCACGGCGTCGGCGAGACGACCCTGCACGAGGGACCCCACCGGGTAGAGCACACCGAGCACGAACGAGTTCACCGCCAGCACCCGGCCGCGGAGGGCCTCGGGCGCCGACTGCTGGGCGACACCGGCGAACGAGATGAAGGCGTAGCCGTAGGCGAGCCCGACGACCGCCAACGCCGGTACGGCCAGCCAGAGCCCGGGCGACACGCCGTACACGATCAGGGCCGGAGCGAGGGCCAGGAGCGCGGTCGACGTGACCCGCGCCAAGCCCAACCGCCGCGTGACGCTGCCCAAGGTGAACGCCGCCACGACCGCCCCGACCCCCTGCGCGGTCACCAGCAACGAGGTGGCGTTGGAGCCACCTCCCAACACGTTGGTGGCCATCTGCGGCACGAAGGCGATGAACGGCGCCGCGATCGCGATGGTCGCGATCATCCGCACCAGCATCGCCCTCATCGGCGGCGAGGCGCGCGCGAAGCGGAAGCCATCCGCCAGCGCCCCGAACACGGGCCGGCGCTCACCGTGCGCCTGGTGGAAGGGCACCAGCACCACCGCCACGCACACCGCCAGGAAGCTGGCGGCATTGCACCACAGCGCGGCCTGGATGCCCCCGGCGGCGATGGCGATGGCTGCGAAGACGGGGCCGACCACACGACCGATGTTCCACTGGGCGTTGGACAACCCCACCGCCGAGACGAGTTGGTCGTCCGGCACCAACGTGGGCAGGGTCGTCTGGAACGACGGGAACGTGAACGCCGAGACGCAACCTGCCAGGAAGGCCACCGCTGCGATCCCGGCCGGTGTGGCATCGCCCGAACCCACCCAGAATGCCAACGCGGCGGCGATGATGCCGGCCGTGATGCTGCCCACCAGCAGCACCCGGCGGCGGCGCAGCCGGTCGGCCATGGCCGAGCCGATGGGCCCGAACACGGCTCCCGGCAGGAAGCCGGCAGCGGCCACCACCGCCGACCAGCTCGCCTTGCCCGTCGACTCCGCGACGTAGTAGCCCAGCGCGACCGTCTCCATCCAGGTGCCGATGTTCGACACCAGCGCTCCGGTCCAGATCAGCCGGAAGGCACGCGAACGAAAGGGTGCGAGCGACGCTGACGGCATTGCCGGCGACGCTAGCTGCAGGTGCAATCGACCGTGACCTCTGTCGGTCTCCGTTGCAGGGCACGGCGCCCGGTAGTTTCTAGGGCGTGTTGCGCACAGGAGCGGTAGCAGCGACGGAGGAAGAATGAGCGACCGGTCCGCCCGGTCACGCCGCGCGTCCTTCCGCATCGGTCGCTTCGGGCCGCGATCGCTGGCTGCGCGACTGCTCGTCGTCGTGCTCGTGCCGATGCTCGGGCTGCAGGTCTTCGCGTTCAGGGAAGTGCAGCAACAGCGTCGCGCCGCTGAATCGGCCGCCGAGGTGCGCGCCCAGGTCTCCCTCCTGCAGCAATCCGGACGGGTGATCGCCCCGCTGTACGTGGAGTTCATCGCCACCGACGGTCTCACTCGCTCCGAGGAGATCGGTGTCGATCGCACCGTGCTCGCCGACATCATCGGCGTCGACCTGCTGTCGCTGCTGGTCGATGCCCGCACGGAGCTCTCCGCGGGCCTCGCCTCCCTCAGCACTGCAACTGCCGGTCTCGTGCTGCCGTCCGGCCTCGCCTCCGAACAGGTCGCCGGCATCCAGCGCGACCTGTCCAACCTGCGCGGCCAGTTTGACAGCCACCGACAGACCAGTGACGAGGTGCAGCGGGTCTTCACCCGCATCATCGCTTTCACCGAGGAGATCGCCGTCAGCAGCGCCGCGTCGTTCGAACAGTCGGCCACCACCCGCCAGCTGGCCGACATCGGCGACGAGACCGTCCAGTTGCTGACGACTCTCGGCTACGCCGCAACGGAGCTGCACCTCATCGCCGAGGCCAGCATCGCCGGCGGCAACCAACCACTGGTCATCGACTCCGTCGCCTCGGCAGGGGCGTTCCAGGCGTCGCTCGAACGGCTGCGTGGAATGCTGTCGGGGCATCGGCGTGACGATCTCGAAGCGCTCGTCACAAGCCCTTCGTTCGCTCAGGTCGACGCGGCGATGTCGCCATGGATGCTCAACATCAGCGGTGTCCCGAGCCCGAACGGCGAGCTGATCGACGACACGGCAACCGTGCGCAGCATGGTCGACCTGCTGACCGCTTCGTTCGCTCGGCTGAAGGCCCTCCAGACCTACGGCGACACGTTCCTCGCGGACCAGGTGCAGAGAGCTGCCGCCATCGAGGCGAAGGCCGAGTCGAATCGCACCACGGCCGTCAAGGTGATGATCGCGGCGATCGGCATCAGCCTCGTGCTGCTCGGCCTCGTGCTGCTCTCCATCCTGCGTCCGCTGCGGCGGCTGACACGCCAGTCGCGCCAGGTCGGCGACGGCGACCTGGCGCTCGCGCCGGTCAAACCCACCGGGCCCACCGACATCAGGGTGATGATGCGCACGTTCAACGAGATGGTCACCACGTTGCGGGCCTACGACGCACAGGTGCGCCGCCTGGCACTCGGCGAGACCCAGATCGACCGCACCCTGCCCGGGCCGCTGGGCGACACCCTGCGTCAGTCGGTGAGCCACCTGGCGGCCGTGACCGCCAAGCTGCATGCCTCCGAGGCCGCCGCCAACATCCAGGCTCGCACCGACTCGCTCACCGGGCTGGCCAACCGCCCTGCCGCGCTCGAACACCTCGCCCGGATGTCGCTGGAGGCGCGGTACGACGAGGTGCTCGGCGCCGTCGTCTTCCTCGACCTCGACGGCTTCAAGAGCGTCAACGACACCCAGGGCCATGGCGAAGGCGATCGCATCCTCGGCGAGATCGGAACCCGCCTGAAGGAAGCGTGCCCCGACAAGTTGGTGGCCCGCCTCGGGGGCGACGAGTTCATCGTGCTCATCGACCGGATCGCCGATCAGGCCGACGTGACCGAGCTCGCCCACCGCCTCATCGACATCGTCTCCGCCCCGTGCACCGGTTCGAGCGGCCAGCTGTTCGCCATCTCCGCATCGGCCGGCATCTCGATCGTCGACGGCAGCCGCGAGCCGCTGGACTGCATCGCCCAAGCCGACTCGGCCGTCTACCACGCCAAGGAGTCCGGCCGCGGTCGCGTGGAGGTGTACGACGCCCGCCTCGCCCGCGACATCGAGGACCGCGCCGACATGGCACTCACCATGCGCCAGGGCATCTCCGGCGACCAGTTCGCGATCAAGTTGCAGCCGATCATCGACATCGCGACGAAGCAACCCGTCGGCGCCGAGGCGCTCCTGCGCTGGAACCGCCCCGGCTTCGGCGAGGTGGGCCCCGACGAGTTCATCCCCGTTGCCGAACGAACCGGCGTGATCCTCGATCTCGACGCCTGGGTGCTCGAGCAGTCGGTCGGCGTCCTGCGCCAGTGGCAGAACGACCCGCTCACCGCGCAGCTGCGCATCGCCGTCAACATCTCCGGCCGCCACATCATCGACGGCACGCTCAGCCCCCTCCTCGATCAGCTGTGCAGCCAGGCATCGGTCGATCCGGGCATGATCGACCTGGAGATCACCGAGACCCATCTCGTCGCCGACGTCGCCCGCGCCAGCGCCGTCGTCGACGACCTGCGCCGGCAGGGCGTCAAGGTGGCCATCGACGACTTCGGCACCGGCTACTCATCGATGGGCTACCTGCACCAGCTGACGGTCGACACGCTGAAGATCGACAGGGTGTTCGTCGGCGGCATGTGCGACAACCCGCTCGATCGAACGATCGTCGAGCTGCTGCTGCGCCTGGGTGACTCGCTGGGCCTGAAGGTGGTCGCCGAGGGCGTGGACAGCGAACAGAAGCTGATCGATCTCCTCGCACTGGGTTGCCCGATGGCCCAGGGCTACTACATCGCGCGCCCGATGCCCGTCGACGATGCAACCGTCTGGCTGCGTCAGCAGGTCACGCTCGCCTCGCTGCTCTGAAGGCCGGTTCACAGCAAGTTCCCAGGGAGCTCACACCACCCACCCAGGCGCGGCACCCACCATGATGCGCATGACGCTCACGGCCCCGAACCCGACACCTCCGCCAGCGGAACCGGGGACGACGACCGACTCCTCGTTGCGGCACACTGACGCGCCGGCACCGTTGGTCGACATCGTGATCCCGGTTCACAACGAGGCCCGGATGCTGGCCGCGAGCGTCACGACCCTGCACGACTACCTGAGCGAGAGGTTCCCTTTCACCTGGCGGATCACGATCGCCGACAACGCCTCCACCGACACCACCTGGCAGGTGGCCACGACGCTCGCCCTCACCATGGACGGCGTGCGCACCCTCCACCTCGACCGCAAGGGCCGCGGACTGGCGCTGCGAGCCGCCTGGCTCGACAACGACGCGGCGATCGTGGCCTACATGGACGTCGACCTGTCCACCGGGCTCGACGCGCTGCTGCCGCTCATCGCCCCACTCGTCAGCGGTCACAGCGACGTGGCCATCGGGTCGCGCCTGGCAGCGGGCGCTGCCGTCGCACGCGGGCCTCGTCGCGAGCTCATCTCGCGCACCTACAACGTCATCCTGCACACCGTCTTCGGCAACAGCTTCCGCGACGCTCAGTGCGGGTTCAAGGCGGTTCGCACCGAGGTCGCCGACGTGCTCGTCCCCATGGTCCGTGACGACGAGTGGTTCTTCGACACCGAACTGCTGCTGCTCGCCGAACGCAACGGGATGCGGGTGCATGAGGTGCCCGTCACGTGGATCGACGACCGCGACAGCCGTGTCGAGGTGGCCAAGACCGTGCGTGACGACCTCAAGGGTGTGCTGCGCCTGATCCGCGACTTCGGCCGCGGTCGCGGCCGAGCCGAGTTGGGGCCGGCCACCCGGCAGCCGCTGGTCGACGACTTCGGTCGCCAGATCGTGGTGTTCGGCAAGATCGGCGTGGTCAGCACGCTGGTGTCGCTGGCGCTGTTCCTGTGGCTGCGCGGCAGCACGGGCGCCGTGCTCGCGAACCTGATCGCCGTCGGTGCCACCGCGGTTGGCAACACATGGGCCAACCGCAGGTACACCTTCGGTTACCGGAACGCCCGCGAGCGAGGTCGCCACTACATGGGTGGCGTGGTGATCTCGCTCGCGGGTCTCGGTCTCACCAGCCTGGCGTTGGCGAACGTCGCCGGCAGCCTCGCGCAGGTGCTCGTGCTGCTGATGATGTGGTCGCTCACCACGGTCGCCCGCTTCGGGTTGCTGCGGCAGTGGGTGTTCCGCGGCGACTCCTGAGCAACAATGGCAGACGTGACCTCCACCAGACCGCGGGTGCTCGTCGTCGACGACGAGGAGAACATCTCCTTCCTCGTCGAGTCGGCACTGCAGCTCGACGGCATCGAGACCTGCAAGGCCTCCGACGGCTACCACGCCCTCACACTGGTGAAGTCGTTCAACCCGCACGCGATCGTGCTCGATGTGATGATGCCCGGCATCGACGGCTTCGAAGTCTTGCGCCGCCTGCGCAGCGACGGCACGAAGACCCCGGTCGTGTTCCTCACCGCGCGCGACGGCGTCGACGATCGCGTGCACGGTCTCACCAGCGGCGGCGACGACTACATCGTCAAGCCCTTCGCAATCGCTGAACTGGTCGCTCGCGTGCGCATCGCGCTGCGCCACGGCGGCGCCGACACTGACGCCGACGTGCTCACGGTCGCCGACCTGGAGCTGGATCAGCTGGCACACCGGGTCACCCGTTCCGGGCATGCCATCACGCTGTCGCCAACGGAGTTCAAGCTGCTGCGCTACCTGATGCTGAACACGGGTCGCGTGCTCACCCGCACCCAGATCCTCGATCATGTGTGGAACTACGACTTCGGTGGCGATGCATCGGTCGTGGAGACCTACGTGAGCTACCTGCGCCGCAAGATCGACCACGTCGAGCCCAAGCTGCTGCACACCGTGCGCGGCTTCGGGTACTGCCTGCGGGTGGAGCGGTGAGGCTGCGCACCAGGTTGTACGCCGGTCTCGGTGCGATCGCAGTTGCATTCGCGGTCACCGGCTACCTCGTCGCCACCACCCAGCAGCGCTACCTCACCGAGCAGGTCGATCGAGAGCTGCAGAGCTCGGTGCCGGTGGCATTGGGAATGTTGGGCAATCGCCCGGTGCCGCTCCCTCCCGAAGGCGACGTTGCGCTCAGCAAGCTGTGGATCGGCCACCTCTCGCCCGACGGCACGCTCACCACGGTGGTGCAGGGGCAAGACGCGGTCGAGCAACCGGCCATCACCCCGGCCACGGCGCAGGGGCACGGCGGTCGCAACGGCGCCGAGCCGTTCACGGTCGACGGCAATGGCGGCGAGGAACGCTTCCGGGTGCTGGTGCTGCAACGGCGAGAGGCCGGCATCACCGGCTGGGAGGTGATCGCTCTCTCGCTGAACCCCACCGATGACGCGTATCAGCGACTGCTCATCGCGACCGGCGTCGGAGCCCTGGCGGTGCTCGCGGTCATCGCCCTGATCGCGGCCTGGGTCGTGCGGCTGGGTGTGCGGCCGATCAACGAGATGACCGAGGCGGCCGACGCGATCACTGCCGGCGACAACGACCGGCGCATGGCCGCCTACCCGGGCGGCACAGAAGCAGGACATCTCGCTCTCGCGTTCAACACGATGCTCGACGAACGACAGGCAGCCGATCAACGGCTCCGACAGTTCGTCGCCGACGCGTCGCACGAGCTGCGCACACCGCTCACCTCCATCCGCGGGTACGCCGATCTGTACCAGCAGGGTGGACTGCACGATCAGGAACGGCTCGACGATGCCATGCGCCGCGTCAGCGGTGAGGCCGAACGGATGAGCTCGATCGTCAACGACCTGCTGCTGCTCACCAATCTCGATCGAGGCATGCAACTGGCGTTCGCCCCCATCGATGCGGCCGCGGTGCTGCACGACGTCGTGGCCAATGCTCGTGTCACCCAGCCGGATCGACCGATCACCGTGACGACCCCCGAGACGCTCGATTGCAGCGCCGACCGGCAACGGCTGCATCAGGTGGTCGCAGCGCTCGTGCACAACGCCCTCGTGCACACCGGTCCGACAGCCGCAGTCGAGGTGAGTGGACGCAGCGAGCAGGGCGGCATCGTGATCGAGGTGACCGACCACGGCCCGGGGATGGATGCCGAAACGGCCGCCCACGCGTTCGAGCGCTTCTACCGTGGCGACTCGTCACGGTCACGGCACAGCGGCGGCAGCGGGCTGGGCCTCGCCATCGTGCAGTCGATCGTGGAAGCGCACGGTGGGCGCATCGTGCTGCGCACCGCACCGGGAGAAGGCTGCACGTTCCGGGTGGCGCTGCCGCACAGGCCCGCGCAGCCCGACCCGGGCCTCAGCCCTTCTTCTGGTTGAGCAGCGCGGTCACCAGTTTGCCGTCGGCCTGGCCCTTGCTGGCCTTCATCACGAGACCGACGAGCGCACCCATGGCCTTGCCATCGCCGTTGCAGAACTTGGCCCAGGCGTCGGGATCGGCGGCGATCGCCCCCTCGACGAAGCCCTCGAGCGACGAGGTGTCCATCGCTTCGAAGCCCTTGGCAGCAGCGATCGCAGCTGCGTCGCCTCCACCGCCGGCGACGAGGTCGGCGAGCACGGCCTTGGCCTGAGTGGCCGTGATCTTGCCGGCCGTCTCCAGGAGGGTCAGGCCGGCCAGGTCGGCCGCGGGCACCTGCGGCGAATCGGCGAAGGCCTCCTTCACGTACACGAGGGCGCGTGCCACGTTGCCGCCGGCAGCGCCGACCGCGAGCACGTAGTCGTCCTGCCCGCGTTCGACGACGCTGGTGACCGCCTCGCTGGCGGGCGGTTGACCGGTGGCCTCGGCGAGCCGGGCGCGGCGTGCTGCAGGCAGCATCGGCAGCGCCGCGTGGACGCGGTCGATCCACTCCTGCGAAGGCACCAGTGGCACGAGATCGGGCTCCAGGAAGTAGCGGTAGTCGTCGGCGTCCTCCTTGCTGCGCAAGGTGTGCGTGCGGCCATCACCTTCGTCCCAGTGGCGAGTCTGCTGGCGCACGACGTCGCCGCTCTCGATCAGGTCGATCTGACGACGGGCCTCGTACTCGATGGCCCTGCCGACGCTGCGCACGCTGTTGACGTTCTTGATCTCGCAGCGGGTGCCGAACGGCGTGCCGGGCTTGTGCACGCTGACGTTGGCATCGACGCGCATGCTGCCTTCTTCCATCTTGGCGTCGCTGGCGCCGATGGCGAGCAGGATGCTGCGCAGTTCGCTGACGTAGGCACGGGCATCGTCGGCGCTGCGGATGTCGGGCCGGCTGACGATCTCGACCAGCGGAACGCCTGCTCTGTTGAGATCGATCAGCGAAGCGGTGGCTCCGTGCACGCGCCCGCCGGAACCCCCGACGTGCGTGCTCTTGCCGGCATCTTCCTCCATGTGAGCGCGCTCGATGCCGATGCGCACGCCACTGGGCAAGTCGAGGTGGCCGTCGATGTTCAGCGGCTGGTCGTACTGGCTGACCTGGTACGCCTTGGGCATGTCGGGATAGAAGTAGTTCTTGCGGTGGAACGTGCACGGCTGGATGGTGCAGTGCAGTGCGGCGCCGACGCGCATGGCCAGCTCGACCGCCTGCTCGTTCAGCACCGGCAAGGCGCCGGGCAGGCCCAGCGTGACCGGGTCGATGTTGGTGTTCGGCTCGTCACCGAATCGGTTGGGGCTGGCGCTGAACAACTTGGTGGTGGTGGCGAGCTCGACATGGACCTCGAGACCCACGACCAGTTCCCAATCACCCGGAAGACCGTCGTACGCGCTCATGCCAGGCTCCTCTCCAGCGCCGCCGCGACGCGGAACATCACCGGCTCCTGCAACGTGCCGGCCAGTACCTGCACGCCCACCGGCAGGCCTTCGGCACCGGTGCCGTAGGGCACGCTCATCCCTGGATGCCCGGCCAGGTTGGTGGGGATGGTGTAGGTGTCGCAGAGGTACATGGCGAAGGGGTTGTCGCCCTTCGACCCGAACTTGAACGCGACGCTGGGCGAGGTGGGAGTCAGCAGTACGTCTGCCTTCTCGTAGGCCCGCTCGAAGTCGTCGTGGATCAGCCGGCGAACCTTGAGCGCCTTGCCGTAGTACGCGTCGTAGTAGCCGGCGCTCAGCGCATAGGTGCCCAGCATGATCCGCCGCTTCACTTCTTCGCCGAAGCCGGCGGCGCGTGTGGCGCCGTACATGGCATTCGTGTCGGCGGCATCCACCCGCAGGCCGTAGCGGACACCGTCGTACCGGGCCAGGTTGCTGCTGGCCTCGGCGGGCGCGATCAGGTAGTAGGCGGTGAGTCCGAACGTGAAGGCCGGCACCTGCACGTCGACGATCGTGGCGCCTTGCTCGCGGAGCGAATCGAACGCCGCTTCCAGGCGCTCCTGCACATCAGGGTCGGCGCCTTCCGGCAGGTCGGTGATGCGTCCGACACGCACACCGGTGACATCTTGCTGAATCGCTTCGATCAGCGACGGGTGCGGCTGCGGGATGCTGGTGCTGTCGAGCGGGTCGTGCCCACCGATGACATCGAGCATGAGCGCTGCGTCTTCGACCGAGTTGGTGAAGGGGCCGATCTGATCGAGGCTGCTGGCGAACGCCACCAGCCCGTAACGGCTGACGTACCCGTAGGTGGGCTTCACCCCGACGACACCACACAGCGCGGCCGGCTGCCGGATGGACCCACCGGTGTCGCTGCCGAGGCCGATCTGGCTGAACCCCGCTGCCACCGCGGCGGCACTGCCGCCGCTGCTGCCGCCGGGCACCCGGCTGAGGTCGTGTGGATTCCTGGTGGGCCCGAACGCGGAGTTCTCCGTGCTGCTGCCCATCGCGAACTCGTCGAGATTGGTCTTGCCGACGATGACCGCACCCGCCTCGCGAAGGGTGTTGACGATGGTGGCGTCGTAGGGCGGCCGCCACCCCTCGAGGATCTTCGACGAGCAGGTGGTGGGCACCCCGCGGGTGCACATGTTGTCCTTGAGGGCGATGGTCACTCCGGCCAATGGGCCCGGATCGATGCCGGCCGCAGCCTGCGCATCGATGACGCCGGCGCGCTCGCGCGCCTGCTCGTTCATCACCAAGTTGAACGCGTGGATCTCCGGCTCTCGCGCGGCAATGACGGCCAGGTGCTGTTCCAGGATGTCGGTGGCCTTGCTGGTGCCGGACCGCACCGCTGCCGCGATCGCTGTCGCTGTCGGAGTCGCGGGTGACGACTGGGCGGGCATCAGGCCTCCCCGACGATCGGCGGCACCTTGAAGCAGCCGGCCTCGAATGCCGGGGCCGCCGCCAGCACCTCCTCGCGATCGAGGCAGGGCCGCACCACGTCGGCACGGAACACGTTGATCAGCGGGAACGGCTGGGTCATCGGCACGACTGCGGAGAGGTCGAGCGCGTCGACGTCGGCGAAGTGCTCGAGCATGCCGTCCAGCTGGGATGTCATGCGCTCGATCTCTTCGGTGGTGACATCGAGCCGGGCAAGCCGGGCGACCTTGGCGACGTCGGCGGCGGAAATGCGTTCAGACACAGTGTCAGATCCTACGGGTCGCCGGCCGCCCGCCCGCAGGCCGTATCGAATCAGTCCGCGGCACGGCCATCGCTGTGTGGGGCTGATCCGTCCCACACAGGCTGCCGAGGCTGATCCGTCTCCATGTCCGGGACACTTGCGAGACCACTTGCGAGCGCAACCTCCGCGAGCGACGCTGGAGATCGTCTCAGACGGATCGCAGATGCAGCAGCAGGCCGGACTCGGGATGCTGTCGAGGCAGCTGCACGCCATGTGCGGCCAGCTGAGCACCCGTCAGCACCAACCCGCTGCCGGCCCACTCCACTCTCGATCCTGGCAACGGCACCTGCTCCAGCACGTACCGCCCATCGGACAGCAGACCCGGCAGACGCAACGGCGGTGGCAGCAGGCTCATGCCCGTGGCAAGTTGCACATGGGCGACGAGGGCCTCTCGCCGATCCGCCGAGTACACCCCATACGCATGGCTGGCGGCCTCCTGACCATTGAGCACGGGATCGAACCGCACCGCGTCGCCCTGGTGCAGCAACGCCCGGAACCGCTGGTGCAGAGCGATCGCCTCGCCGAGCTGCTCTCGCTCGCCGTCGGACAGCGTCAGCACGTTCCACTCCACGCCGAGGTGGCCGAACATCGCAGTGAGCGCCCGGAAGGCCAGCGAATGCACTCGACCGGTCGTGTGGGACCGCGTCGGCCCGATGTGGGCGCCCATCAACTCGGGGGGAACGAGCATCGAAGCGCCCCGCTGGATGGTCTGTCGCTCCAGCGCGTCGTTGCAGTCGCTGGTCCACACCCGTTCCGTTCGGCGCAGCACTTCGTGGTCGATGCGCCCGCCACCGCTGGCGCAGCTCTCGAACTCCACATCGGGATGCGCGGCCCGCAACTCGTCGACGAGCCGATAGAAGGCCCGCGTCTGCGCGCTGGTGCCGGCGGCCCCATCGGCCCCACTGCCCTGCACATGGTTCCGGTTCATGTCCCACTTGACGAACGAGATGTCGTGGTCCCCGAGCAGTGCGTCGAGGCGGGAGAACACCTCCGCGAACGCGTCGGGCCGCCCGAGGTCGAGAACGAGCTGGTTGCGACCGAGGACTGGCTCGTAACCATCCGTCGCGAGCACCCAGTCGGGGTGGGCTCGGAAGAGGTCGCTGTCGGGGTTGACCATCTCCGGCTCCACCCAGATCCCGAACTCCATGCCCAACCCGCGTACGTGCCCGATGAGCGGCGCCAGACCATCGGGGTAGACGTCCGGTGACACCCACCAATCGCCCAGGCCGCGCGTGTCGTCGCGGCGAGAGCCGAACCAGCCGTCGTCGACGACGAAACGCTCGATGCCCAGCGCAGCGGCGGCAGAAGCCAGCTCCTGCAATCGCGCCGTCGATTGGTCGAAGTAGACGGCTTCCCAGATGTTGAGCAGCACCGGACGCGGCGTGTCCGGGTGCACCTCGTAGGAACGCAACGACCGATGAAAGCCCCACGAGGCGGGCGTGAGCCCGCCCGCCGAGTAGGTGGCGATCAGCATCGGCGAGGTGTACGACTGACCGGGTTCCAGGCACACCTCCCCCGGCTGCAACAACTCACCGCCTTGGATGTACCGCCGCCCATCGGGCAGGCAATCGGCCATCAGCGTGTGGTTGCCACTCCAGGCGACGTGCACACCCCACACCTCACCGCTCCACTCGCCGAAACCGGGCGCACCCGCGAACACGAGGGGTGGGTGTTCGTGGGAGGTGCGCCCGGCTCGGTTCTCACTCACCCAGCTGCCGCTGCCCCAAGGGCGCCGCACCGGGTGGAGCTCGCGTGTCCACCGACCGTCGAAGGTGAGCAGCTCGGTGGCATGAGCCGGCAGCGGCACCGTCGGGTGCAGGCCGGCGAGCAGGTATCGACCGAGGCCGTCGTTGGTGACGGTGCACGAGACGCTGAGCACGTCGCCGAGCGTGATGTGGCACACGAGCGACAGTCCGGCCACGTGGTCGCAGGCTTCGACGACCACGCCGCCTTCGACGGCAACCACCGCCACCGGGGCGAAGCGCGGCGACCAAGCCCGGCCGCCGCTGCGGGACCCGTGCAGACCGGGTCGCCCCTGGAAGCCGGAACCGTGCTCGGGCACGATGCTGATCGGGGCGACCACGTCGACGCCGCCACCCTGCGCCGCATCGCGCGCCAACGCGGCGACGACGGATGCCGGATCGACGTCGCCCAGCGGCGCACCCCAGTAGACGATGACCGGCGCGCCGAACGACTCGTCGATCACCACGTCGGCGTCGCGGCCGCGCAGGTGGATCACCGCACCACTATCCCTTGTTCGCGCCCAGCGTGAGGCCGCTGATGAACTGCTTCTGCAACGCCAGGTAGACGGCCAGCGTGGGGATTGCGATCAGCATCGACGCGGCAGCGATCAGGTTGTAGTCGCTGGCGTACTGGCCGTTGAGCACGGCGATCGACGACGTGATCGGCTTCTCCGAACCCTGGTTGAGCAACACCTTGCCCCAGAAGAAGTCGTTGTACAACCACGTGAACTCCAGCGTCGCCAGTGCGGCGAACGCCGGCCGGCACAAGGGCAAGATGATCTGCCAGTACTGGCGCCACACGCTGGCGCCGTCGACGAGTGCGGCCTCGCCGAGCTCTTTGGGAATCGTCTTCATGTAGTTGGAGAGCACGAACGTGCAGAAGCCGGTCTGGAACGCGACGTGGATGAAGACCACCGCCACCTTGTTGCCCAGCAACGGGTCCTGGCCGGCATCGGCCAGGAAGTCGGGCCACGGCATGTTCTTGTACATCTGGTAGAGCGGCTGGAAGATGACCTGTTGCGGCATGAGGTTGCCGGCCGTGAACAGCACGAGGAAGAAGACGTTGAACCTCCACGAGAAGCGCGTGCAGGCGAACGCCACCATGCTGGACAGCAGCAGGATGAGGATCAGCGCGGGAATGGTGATGAACATCGTGTTGAGGAAGTGGGTGCGGATCTCGCCCACCTTCCAGGCCTCGCGGTAGTTGTCGAGCGTCAGCGTCTTGGGCCACGAGAACACGCCGTTCTTGAGCGTGTCGGCCTCGAAGTAGCGGAACGACGACACCAATGCTGCGACCATCGGGATGAGCCAGGCGATGGCGACGACGACGAGGAACGTCTGCAGCATCGCCCGCGGCAGCCGGCGGACACCGACGGTTGTTGCGGCGCTCACGACTCCGCCTCTCTGAAGTTGTTGATGACGTACCAGATGATGAACCCGATGCAGAGCAGGAACAGCACCATGCCGTAGGCGGACCCGATGCCGACGCGCCCACCACCTTCGCCACTGAGGCTGTTGGTCACCAGCGTGCCCATCACCTCGGTGCCGCGCGGTTCGCTGAGGGCTGCGACGATGTCGTAGGCGCGCAGGGCCTCGATGACCGTGATCACCGCCACGACCACGTTGATCGGCTTCAGCGTCGGGAAGATCACCCGGCGGAACGTCTGCCACTCGCTGCAACCGTCGATGGAGGCGGCCTCGCGCAGCGATGGGTCGAAGCTCTTCAAGCCTGCCAGGTACAGCACCATGATGTAACCGATGTGGCGCCACGCCATCGCGATCAACAAGGCGGCGAAGTTGGTGGAGAGCCCCAGCGGGAAGTCGAGGAATGGCAGGTTGATCTCGAACAGCTTCGACTGGTCGCCCACGAAGTCGACCGGCTTACCCGGCCACAGGATGTTCAACAGACCTGAATCGCGGGAGAACATGACGCTCTTCCAGATGAACCCGACGACCGCCACCGAGAGCACCACCGGGAAGTAGTAGACGCTCTGATAGAGCCGCGTGCCCTTGATGTTCTTGTCGAGCAGGTAGGCCAGCAGGATCCCGACCGCCGAGCAGATGAACAGCCAGAAGATCAGGATGAAGTTGTTGAACAGTGCCGGGAACAGCTGGGTGTCGAAGATCGTGAAGATCTGCCAGTAGTTCTGGAAGCCCACCGGCGCGATCGTGCTGACCGGCCGGACGTTGTCCCACTTCGTGAACGAAAGGATCGCTGTGAGGATGGCCGGGATCCAGACCAACAGGATGTGCAGGGTGGCGGGCACACCCACCATCACGCCCAGGACCCACTTGTCGACTCGGCTCAGTTGGGAATAGCGACGGCGGCGCCCCTCTCGGGGCGCCGCCTCTGCTACATCGGTGGACACGATGCGACTACCCCATCACTCGAAGGTGTAGGTCTTCTTCTGCTCCTCGATCGTCGACAAGATGTCGTCGATCTTGCTGGGGTCAGCGAGGAAGTCGGTGAGACCCTTGCCGACCACGTTGGCAGCAAAGTCGGGGTCCGTGTCGCGGTCGAGGAACTGGGCGATGTACTTCGCCGAGCCGACCAGCTCTGCCGACGCCTTCTGCAGCGCCGAGTAGGCATCGGTCTTGGCGCCGCTGTTGGCGGCAACGACCGATGGATCCTTGGAGATGTAGGCATCGATCGCAGCGGCGGAGCCGAGCTTCTCGAGCAGCGCCTTCGCACCGGCCTCGTTCTTCGGGCTCTTCGCCATCATGAAGCCGTCGATCGGGGCCTCCACTGCGTCCTGGCCATGAGCGGCATCGATCTCCGGGAACGCGAAGAACGTGATGTCGTCGATGATCTCCTGGGCCTTGTCGTCCTTGCTCGGGTCGAAGTTGCTGGTGACGAACGTACCGAGCAGGTACATGCCGACTTCCTTGTTGCCAAGGGCGGTGGCGGCGTCCTGCCAGGTGCGGCCGTTCACGTCGGGCTGGTAGTAGTCGGTGATCGTGGACCAGTTGGTGAAGACCTGCTTCACCTTCGGATCGGTCCAGCTCTCCTTGCCACCCATCAGCGACACGTGGAAGTCGTAGCCGTTGGTGCGCAGGTTGATCATGTCGAACATGCCCATCTGCGGCCAGCCGCCGTCGTTGGCGGCAGCGAAGGGGATGATGTCGTCGGCCTTCATCTTCTCGCACAGCGCCAGCAGCTCGTCCCACGTCTTGGGGATGGCGTAGCCCTTCTCCTCGAACAGGCTCTTGCGGTAGTGCACGGCCCAGGGGTAGAAGTACAGCGGCACGAAGTACTGCTTGCCGTCGAGGCCGGAGGCGGCGCTCTTGAAGCCCTCGCTCAGGCCGGTGAGCTTGGTCCACACGTCGCTGACGTCGCCCACGACACCCTTGCCGGCGAACGCACGCATGCGGTAGCCGGCGAACCAGCAGACCACGTCGTCGGGCTGCTGGATGTAGGTGTTGAAGTTCTCCTGGTACGTGTTGTGGTCGACGGTGTTGACCTTCACGGTCATGCCGGCGGTGTCGATGGCTGCCTGGATGGCGGCCTTCGGCTTCTCGTCGCTGTAGTTCGACCCGAAGGTGACCTCGGACTTGACGTCGCCGCCGCCACCACCGCTGCTACCGCTGTCGTCGTCGCCGCAAGCGGTGAGGAACACGCCGGTGCCGGCGATCGCTGCGGCACCAGCCAGCAACGTACGACGAGACACCAGTGAGAACCCGACCTCGGACGGGCTGGGTGACGATTCGATCTTCCCGGACATTTGCTCCCCCTCAGTGGATGAATGTTGATGAACGCTGGATGAAAACCCGGCGGAACTAGGTGCAACATCGCACGGAAACGCCCAACTGTCAAGAGTCCATGTGCGGAATCCGCACAGGTTCTGTTCGATTTCGGTGAGTTCGCACATCGACTCTGCCAAATCGACCAACATGTGCGTGCGATTCTGTTGACTTTGACCTCGCGATCGTGCAGGCTTCGAACTGATGAGCGATCCCGCCGCACCGAGCGACATCGGTTCCTCGCGGGCGCTGGCCCGACAGCGTCACGATGTGATCATCGCCGAGGTGCGTCGCCGCGGCGCGGTACGGGTCAGCGAGCTGGCTCAGCTGCTGTCGGTCAGCGACATGACCGTCCGCCGCGACCTGGAGGCACTCGACGACGCCGGCATGCTCGACAAGGTGCACGGCGGCGCCACGCTGCGCGACGAGCGCAGCACCGACGAGCCCGGGTTCGAAGCCAAGTCGTTGCGCAACACCCGCGAGAAGCATGCCATCGCGATGGCAGCGGCCGCGATGGTGCTGCCCGGCACCGCGATCGGCATCACGGCGGGCACCACCACCTGGCAGCTGGCGTCGCACATCGTCGATGTCGCCAACCTCACCGTGGTCACCAACTCGGTGCGCGTCGCCGACGTGTTGCACCAGTCGCAGCGCACCGATCGCACGGTCGTGCTCACTGGCGGCGTGCGCACTCCCTCCGACGCACTCGTCGGCCCAGTGGCCGTCTCCGCGCTCCGCACGCTGCATCTCGACACGGTCTTCATGGGCGTCCACGGCATCAGCGAGCGAGCCGGCTTCACCACTCCCAACCTGATGGAAGCGGAGACGAACCGCGCGTTCCGCGCTGCTACCGAGCACCTCGTCGTCCTTGCCGACCACACCAAGTGGGGCATCACCGGTCTCAGCTCGATGGCCTCCCTGGCCGATGCCGCCGTGCTCATCACCGATCGTGGACTACCGCAGTCCGCGCGCAGCGTGCTCAACGACCATGTCGGCCGCCTCGTGGTGGCCGACCCTTCCTTCGCCGACGACACCGACCTCGGCCCCGACCTCACCGAACGCAGGAGAGCCTGAGATGGCCACCGTCACCTTCCGCAATGCCAGCCGCGTCTACAGCCAAGGGGCGCGCCCCGCGGTCGACACTCTCAACCTGGAGATCCTCGACGGCGAGTTCCTCGTGCTCGTCGGCCCCTCGGGGTGCGGGAAGAGCACCACGTTGCGCATGCTCGCCGGGCTCGAGCCGATCGACGGGGGCGAGGTGTTCATCGGTGAACGCGACGTCACCAACGTCACCCCCGGCAACCGCGACATCGCCATGGTGTTCCAGAGCTACGCGCTGTACCCGCAGATGACCGTCGCCGAGAACATCGGCTTCCCACTGACGGTCAAGAAGATGGCCAAGGCGGAGATCGACGAGCGAGTTCGCGAGGCGGCCAAGTTGCTCGACCTCGAAGAGTTCCTCGACCGCAAGCCGGCCAAGCTGTCGGGTGGCCAACGACAGCGCGTGGCGATGGGTCGCGCGATCGTGCGGCAGCCGCAGGTCTTCTTGATGGACGAACCGCTGTCCAACCTCGACGCCAAGCTGCGGGTGCAGACGCGCACTCAGATCGCAGCACTCCAGCGCCGCCTCGGCATCACCACCGTCTACGTCACCCACGATCAGGTCGAGGCGATGACCATGGGCGATCGCGTCGCCGTGTTGAAGGACGGCATCCTGCAGCAGTGCGCGACACCGCGCGAGCTGTTCACGCGACCCGCCAACGTGTTCGTCGCCGGTTTCATCGGCTCCCCGGCGATGAACGTGATGCAGTGCTCCGTCGACGGCGACAGTGCCGAGTTCGCGTCGCTCCGCATCCCGCTCTCCCCCGCGCAGCGCGACGCGCTCACCTCCGATCAGATCACCGTCGGCGTGCGGCCCGAGGGCCTCCACCTCAGCCACGACGGCACCGGCATGCATGCCACGATCGTCACCGTCGAGGAACTGGGCAGCGACAGCTACCTGTACTGCACCCCGGAGGGGCACCCCGACACCTCGGTGGTCTCGCGCGCCGAGGGCCTCTCGGCGGCACGGCCCGGCGACGTGGTCCAGCTCAAGCCCGACCCCGGCGCATTGCACCTGTTCGACACCGCCACCGGTGCTCGACTCCCCGACTGATCCCATGAGCTCCCCCACCGACCTCCGCATCGATCCCTTCCTCGGCACGATGGTGCATGTGGTGGGCACGCGGCAGGCGCGGCCCAACCTGCCCAGCACGGGCTGTCCGTTCTGCCCCGGAGGCCGCGAGGCGCCCGAGCCCTACGACGTGAGGTGCTTCCAGAACCGTTGGCCGGCCATGCCCGGCGACCGCTGCGAGGTCGTGCTCTACACCTCTCAGCACGATGCCACGTTCGCGTCCCTCGGCCTGGAGGGCGCCCGCCGGGTCATCGACCTGTGGGCCCAGCGCACCGCCGAGCTCGGCGCCCGGCCCGATGTCGACTTCGTCCTCGTGTTCGAGAATCGCGGCCCGGAGGTGGGGGCCACCATCGCCCACCCCCACGGTCAGATCTACGCTTACGACCACGTACCCGAGCGCCCGTTGAAGTTGTTGGAGGCAAAGTGGTCGCCCGACCTCCACCCCGGCGAGCGGCTGGTGGCCGAGCACGGTGGCTGGGTGGCGGCGGTCCCGTACGCGAGCACCTACCCGATTGCACTCTCGTTGGCGCCACGGCTACAGCTACCCGACCTGATGGCGCTCGACGACGCCGGCCGCGACGAGCTGGCAACGCTGCTCACCGACGTGGTCGGGCGGCTCGACCGGCTCTATGAACGGCCCTTGCCGTACATGATGTGGCTCAACCAGCGCCCCACCGATGGCGGCGAGTGGCCGCAGGCATGGTTCAACATCGAGATCGTGTCACCGTGGCGCAGCGCCGGCGTGCCGCGCTTCATCGCAGCCGCCGAGGTCGCCTGCGGCGAGTACTTCAACCCGGTCATCCCCGAGGTGTTGGCCGAGCAGCTGCGCGCGCTCGGCTGACGCCGGTTCAGGCGTCGGGGTTCACCGGCGCGAATGCGGGCGGGCGCTTCTGCAGGAAGCTGGCCACACCCTCCTTGAAGTCGCTGCGCTGCAACGATGCCTTCATCAGGTCGACGGCGTCGTCGGTGGCGCCGACCAACGTGCGATCCCAGTCGGCGTACACCTGGCGCTTCATCACGGCCATGGATGTCGGTGAGGCGAACGTGGCCAGCTCGGCGGCGTACTCGAGGGTGCGATCGAGCAGGAACTCCGGCGCGACGACTTCGTTGACCAGGCCCATCTGTGCGGCCTCCTCAGCGAGGAACACCCGGCCGGAGAACAGCAGGTCGAGCGCACGCGCGTGGCCCACCAGGCGGGGCAGCACCCAGCTCATCCCGTACTCGGCGATGAGGCCGCGACGGGCGAACGCGGTGGTGAACTTGGCCCCCGCAGCAGCGAAGCGAACGTCGCACATCAGCGCCTGCACCATGCCGATGCCCGCGCACGCACCGTTGACCGCGGCGATGACCGGCTTGGGCACGAGCGTCGTGTGGTACTGCGGGCGCCCGCCGGCGGCGCTCTCCGCGCCGCCTGCGCCCGCGCTGGCACCGATGTCCTGCAACGTCTCCATGTCGGCGCCGGCGCAGAAGCCACGGCCGGCGCCGGTGACCACGATGACCTTCACCGATGGGTCGGCGGCCGCCTCGTCGAGCAGCTCGAAGTAGCGATGAGCGAGCGGCCCGTTCCAGGCGTTCAAGCGGTCGGGGCGGTTGAGGGTGATCAGCGCGATGCCGGGCTCGCGGTGTTCGATCAGTACGACGTCGTCACTCATCTGCCGGAACGTAGTCGTCGCCATCCGCCCCAACCGACTCGGGAGCGGGGTCGGGGTCGACGCCCGGTTCCTCGGCCGGTCCCGGCTGCTCCGGCTCGGCGACTGCAACGGCGTCGTCGTCGGACTCTGCCGGTTCGTCGGGAGCACCCGGCTCGGCCGGAGGTTCGCCGCGGTGGCGCTGCCGATCGATCAGCAGGAAGAGCACCGCCGCAACGACCACCGCGACGGCAACCCACTGGTTGAGCCGCCAGCCGCCGCCGGAGTTGGCCGGGTCGATGCGGAGGCCTTCGATCCAGAACCTGCCGGAGAAGTAGCCGGCGGCGTACACCGCCAACAGCCGGCCGGGACGCAGCCGCACACGCTTGCCGATGACGATCAGCACGGCGCACAGGGCCAGGTTCCACAGCGCTTCGTACAGGAACGTGGGATGGAAGGTGGTGCCCGAGGGGTACTGCGCGCTGGGCCCGCCGCCCGGCAGGTGGGCATCGTCGATCTCCAGCGCCCAGGGCAGCGTGGTGGCTCGCCCGTACAGCTCCTGGTTCCACCAGTTGCCGACGCGGCCGATGGCTTGCGCCAGCGGGATGGCCGGTGCCGCGGCGGTGAACACACCCGCCACCGAGATCCGCCGTCGCTTGATCGCCCACACGCCGACCAGCACGCCGGCGAGCAGGCCACCGGGGATGCCGAGGCCGCCCTCCCAGATCTTCAGCCAGCGCGAAGGTTCCTTCCACGGTTGGCTCTTGTCGGTGACGATGTAGTACAGCCGGGCGCCGATGACCCCGGCGCCCACCGCCCACATCGCGATCGAGCTCATGTCGTCGCGGGTACCGACACCGGCGGCCTCCATGCGACGGCCGCTCAACCACACGGCGGCGACCACGCCGAGGGCGATCATCATGCCGTAGGCGTGGATGGCCAATGGGCCCAGGTGCAGCACACCGTCGGACGGGCTGGGGATGCTGGCGAGGAGGGACACGTGCTATGCGGAGACGTGATCGGCGGCGGAGCCGGCGGCCGCGAAGACGCGCTCGGCGAAGGACACGGTGGACGCGAAGATGAGCTCCTTGTCGTAGTCCTGAGTGGCGACGTGGTAGCTGCGTTCGAGCGTGATGCGTTGGACCGGGCCGCCGTAGTGCGTGGCCAGGTACTCCGCTTGTGCCGGCTCCACCACGTGGTCCTGCGGGGAGTTCATCAGCAACAAGGGTTGACGCATGCGCGGGTACTCATCGGCGAGAGGCGCGAGACCGTCGTTCACCAGCGAGAGCAGGGGCCGCAGCGGAGTGCCGTCGTAGGCCGACTCGTGGGCCTCGGGGTCGGCGATGTCGCTGCCGATCGCGGGAATGACCTCGGTGCCGGCATCGACCATGCCCTGCAGCATCGCCACCACCTCCTCGGCCTGAGGCTGTGTCGCCGGGTTGACGCACACCAGCCCGGCAACCTCGGGGTGGTCGGCCCCGACGCGCAGTGTGAGTGCGCCACCCATGCTGAGCCCGACCACGATGACCTTGTCGGTGCGGGCGGCCAACGCCTGGTACGCGGCTTCGGCAGCGGCCGACCAGTCGGCCCAACGAGTGGGCATCATCTCCTCCACCGTGGTGCCGTGACCGGGCAGCAGCGGCATCTCCACGTGATACCCGGCGGCGGCGAGTGCCTCTGCGACGCCACGCATGCTGCCGGGGTTGCCGGTGAAGCCGTGCAGCACGAGCGCGCCGTGTGCGGAGGAACCGAGGTGCGACCAGGGCTCGGCCCCGGGGATCAGTGCAGTCATGCCGTGCAGTATGTCAGCCGAGGGGCGATTGCACGGCTCGACGGCGAGCCGATCAGAGATACGGGTCGTCGGGCCCGCCTGCCTCCTGCCACCATTCGACGGGCGAACCCTTTGCCCGCCAGTCTTCGAAGGGGTAGATGCAGTTCACCGGGCAGGCCGGGAGGCACTTGTCGCAGCCGCTGCACAGCTCGGGGATGATCACCACGTCGGGGCCATGGTTGAAGATCGCGCCGAACTGTGGCGGGCAGTGCCGCAAGCACGCGTCGCAGTTGATGCACTCCAGCATCTCGATGCGCAGCGGTGGGTTCTTCCACTTCACGTTGCGTTCGCGGACGGCGATGCGGTCTCCACGGGGCGTGGCCATCCGGCGAGTGTACGGCGGACGGCCGGCAGCCAGATTGACCCATGGGTCAATGCCTGCTGGACTGGCGTCGTGACCGACGATCGGCAGCACACCGAACAGGGCAACGAACGCAAGCAGCAGCTGCTGCAGGCAGCCGAGCGGTTGTTCGCGCAGAAGGGGTACGGCGCAACGCGCATCAGCGACATCTGCGCCGACGCCGGCGTCGCCAAGGGCCTCTTCTACTGGTACTTCCCCACCAAGGAGTCACTGTTCAGCGAGCTGGTCCGTTCCATGCGGCTGAACCTTCGCCGCGCACAGGCCGCCGCGATGGATGCCGGCGCCGATCCGGTCACTCGAATCCGCCAGGGTGCGGAGGCGAGCGTCAGGTTCATGGCCGAGCACCAGCCGTACTTCGCCCTGCTCGACGTGGAGCGGACCGACGATGCCCTCAGCCCGGTGATGCGCGAAGGCAGCGACGTCTACGCGTCCGACGTTCGACGGCTGATCGAGGCTGCTCAGGATGCAGGGCTGCTGGCCGACAGCGACCCCTCGTTCATGGCCATCGGCGTGTTGGGCGCGGTGTCGTCGTTCAGCCATGCGCATCGCATCGGCCGGCTCACGATGACCATCGACGAGCTCGCCCCACTCGTGGGCGAGTGGATCACGCAAGCGCTGACCGGTCGAGCTGCGAAACCAGCCGCGGCTCGCGACGCAGCATCACCGCGATGAACGCGCTCACCACGCGCGGGTCGAACATGGTGCCACGCCCGGCCACGATGTGGTTGATCGCGTCCAGCGACGACCACGAGTGCTTGTAGGCGCGTTCGCTGATGAGCGCGTCGTACACGTCGGCGACGGCGACGATTCGACCGCTGAGGGGGATGAGCTCTCCGCAGAGGCCGCCGGGGTAGCCGGTGCCGTCCCAACGCTCGTGGTGCGCGTAGGCCACCTCGGCCGCCATCGCGATGACCGCCGACGGGCTACCGGCCAGCATCTCGCGACCGAGCGCGGTGTGCGACTTGACGGTCGCGAACTCGTCGGCCGTCAACGCACCCGTCTTGAGCAGGATCTGGTCGTGGATCGCAACCTTGCCGATGTCGTGGAGGCGGGCGGCGTAGCGCAGGCGTGACACGACCTCGGCGGGCTCACCCAGCTCGTCGGCGATGTCGGCGGCCAGGTCGCCCACGCGCACCGGATGCTCGACCGCGTCGGAGTCGCGGAACTCGGCCAGCACGGCCACACGGAGCAGCGCCTCCACCTGGAACGACTCGATGTCGTCGGTGCGCCGAGCCACCATCTGATCCAGATCGGTGGTGCGCAGGCGGAGCAGCTCGGACTGAGCCCGCGCAGCCTCGGTGTCGTGTTGGATCTGCAGAGTGCGCATGCGCAGCTCGTTGCCACGGTTGAACAGCTCCTCGTTCAGCGTGTAACGGGCTTCCTGATGGAAGAGCGCCTGTTCGAATCGGCCCATCTCCTTGCACAGCTGGGCCAGCTTCTCGCGCAGGGTGAGCGCCACCTCGATCATCCCTGCGTGCGTAGCCAGGTCGAGCGCGTCGCTCCACTCGCGCAGGGCGTGCTCGCGCAGGTGCTGGGAGACGTACAGATCGCCGCGGGCCGTGCGAACGGTGACGACGCTGCCCGGCGAGAGTGCCACGCGACGCTCCGTCCGGTCGCGCAGCACGCCGTCGGCCTCATCGAGGCAGCTGGCAGCGCGATCGAGCGCGGACAGCGCGACGTACGCGGTGGCGAGACGGGCAAGGATCTCCGGCACGAACTCCTGCGCATGCACCTTCGCCAGTTCCAGCGCGGACTCGCCGAGGCTGACGGCGAGCAGATCCTCGTGCCGGTCGGCGCGGACCTTGGCCATGTTGGCCAAGGTGATGGCGTCGAGGTCGGGACGATCCTGTCCCTTGTTGGCCATCAGCGCGGCCTCGTAGGCGACGATGGCCCGATCGGTCTCGCGCAGACCGTGCTGGATGACGGCCAGCGAGTTGAGCAACAGACCCTCGTTGCTCCGTTCGCCGGTGGATCGATAGAGCTCGAGCGCGGCGTGGGCCGAGGCCAACGCGTCGGAGAAGTTGGTGGCCTGGTACTGCACGGCGGCAATCAGGTTGAG
Organism: Ilumatobacteraceae bacterium; assembly: GCA_049696035.1. Classification (GTDB taxonomy): domain Bacteria; phylum Actinomycetota; class Acidimicrobiia; order Acidimicrobiales; family Ilumatobacteraceae; genus UBA668. The sequence goes on along the minus strand of JBAVTH010000053.1, from coordinate 6,165 downwards.
CGCCTTGACTTCCGTCGCCGTAGCGCCACATTGATGGGCGAGGTCGCGTGCCTCCAGGGCGACGGCGAATGCCTCGTTGTTCAGGCCCGACAGGTAGGACAGCTCGGCGAGGTGGTACAGCGCTTCGGCTTCGCCCCGCAGATCGTGGCGGGCACGCGCCATGACGCGGGCCTGCTGCACCATGGAACGGGCCCTGCCGATGTCGGACGGCTCGACACCTCGCGCCAGCTCGAGGAGGTCGTCGACGGTGGGTTCATGGTCGGCGCCGTGCGGAGCAGGCACTGTCGACGTCATCCTCACCCTCTCGTTCCTCGCGCGCCGCGAACCGTCACGCCGCCTGTGTCACGTTAGTTATCGACCGAAACGACCTCAGCGATAGTGGAGATTCGCGTCACCGCCCATCCACCGCCCGTGAGCAGCGGATTCTTCTCGTATCGTGACCCTGTGGAACCCATGCGGCGCCAGCGCGCTGCACGCAGAAACCTCGATACATCCGCCATCACCGCCATCGCCCCGGTGGTTGCTGTCGCGCCGGTGTGGCTGCTGGCCATCCTCGTGTTCTGGTGGCCGGTGCACCTGGTCTGGGACGTGCCGTTCCTCTGGTTCGCCGGCGGATACCTCGTGTCGGTCGTGCTGCTGTTCCTGCGACCCGTGCAAGTCTTCGTGCTCGCCCCGCTGTTGGGTGCGCGCCGCCCGACGCCCGAGCAGCGCAGCGTGCTGGCGCCGGCGTGGCGGCCGGTGCTGCAGGCCAACGACCTTCCCGGTCGGCGGTACGTGCTGGCGGTGCTGCCGTCGAACGAGCTGAACGCCTTCGCCTGTGGAGGGCATCTGGTGGTGGTCACCACCTATGCGCTCGAGGCGCTCCCCCGCGACGAGCTCTCGGGGGTGCTGGCGCACGAGCTCAGCCATCACCTCGGCCTCCACACCGTGGCGCTCACCGTCGGCCAGTGGCTCAGCATCCCCGTGTTGCTGCTCGCGCGCATCGGCTTCTTCCTGCAGAACGTCGCCTCCGCAGCCACCACCAGCTACGCCAGTCACTCCTCGGCCATCACCGCCGTCGGCCGAACCGTTGCCGCGCTGCTCACCGCCGTGTCGTGGGTCTTCCTCAGCGGGCTCATGCTCAGCAACGTGCTCGCCAACATGGTGGGGCGCAACAGCGAGTTCCAAGCCGACCGGCGGGTGGTGGGCATGGGGTTCGGCCGCTCGCTCGCCACCGCCTTGCGCCGCTTCGTCGCCGAGTTCGGCGGCGACCGCCCGTTCACCTGGCGCGACCGACTCGCCGCCAGCCACCCGTCTGCCCGCACACGCGTGGCTCGCATCGAGGCGATGCTCCGCAACCGGCGTTGACGAGTCGTAATGTCGAACGGATGAGCACCGCCGTCGAAGCCCGATCCCTGGCCCGCAGCTTCGGCGACAAGCATGCGGTCGACGGGGTCGACCTGACGGTGGCCGCCGGTGAGATCTACGGCTTCCTGGGGCCCAACGGCGCCGGCAAGAGCACGACGGTGCGCATGCTCACCACGCTGCTGGCCCCCACGTCGGGCAGCGGCCGGGTGGCAGGCTTCGACATCGCGACCGACGCCGAGAAGGTGCGCCTGCGCATCGGGGTCGCACTGCAGGATGCGGCGCTCGACGGCAAGCAGACGGGCCGCGAGCTGCTCGACCTGCAGGGCCGGCTGTACGGGCTCACCAGGGCCGAGCGGCTGCGCCGGCTCGACGAACTGCTGCAGCTGGTCGACATCGGCGAAGCCATCGATCAGCGGATCAACACCTATTCGGGTGGCATGAAGCGCCGGCTCGACCTGGCTGCAGCGCTGGTGCACCAGCCCGAGGTGCTGTTTCTCGACGAGCCCACCACCGGCCTCGACCCCACCAGCCGAGCCGCCGTGTGGGCGGAGGTGAGGTACCTCAACGAACAGCTGGGCATGACCATCTTCCTCACCACCCAGTACCTGGAGGAGGCCGACGCCTTGGCCAACCGAGTGGGCATCATCGCCCACGGCAAGCTCGTGGCAGAGGGCACACCGGCAGAGTTGAAGCGATCGATCGGCAGCGACGTCATCGTCGCTCGTGTGGCCGCGGGCACCGCCCGCCAGGTCGCCGAAGTGGTGCAGCGTCTCGATGCGGTCGATCGCGTGGAGAGCTCGGGCGACGAGGTGGTGATGTCGGTGGCGCACGGCGCGGCTGCCATCAGCCCGGTCGCGGTGGCGCTCGCCGAGGCCGGCGTCGCGGTGGAGGGCCTGACGCTGCGCACGCCGACGCTGGACGACGTGTTCCTGCACCTCACCGGTGGCCGGATGCAGGAGGACGCCGAGTGAGCGCGTCGGCGACAGGGGTGCAGCACGGTGAGCGGGTGCACCCGCGCAGCGCCGGGTTCTGGACCGACCTGCGCACGGTCGGCCTGCGTGCCTTGCGCCTCACCTGGCGCGACCCTGAGGCCTTCGGGCCGGCGCTGGCGATCCCGTTGTTCTTCTTCGTCGTCAACGTGGGCGCACTGCAGACGTTCGTGGAGGGCAGCTTTCCCCCAGGGTTCGACTACAAGGCGTTCCAGCTGCCGGTGGCGGTGGTGTTCGCGGTGACCGGCGTGAGCCGGGCGAATGCGCTGGTCACCGACATCCAGGGCGGCTACCTCGATCGGCTGCTGCTCACCCCCGTGCGGCGAGGCACCCTGCTGCTGGGGCTGATGACGGCCGACTTCGTGCTGATCGTCGCGTTGGCCCTGCCCGTGCTGCTGCTGGGCCTCGTGCTGGGCATCCACGTCGCCACCGGCATCGGCGGCATCGTGCTGTTCGTGCTGCTCGCCGGCTGCTGGGGCCTGGCGTTCACCGGCTTCCCGTACGCGATCGCGCTGCGCACCGGCAACCCGACGGCGGTGAACAACGCGTTCCTGCTGTTCTTCCCGTTTGCGTTCCTCACGACCGCCTACCTGCCACAGGAGGCGATGACGGGGTGGCTGGCGACAGCGGTGAAGTTCAACCCCACCACCTACCTGCTCGAGGGCATGCGGGCGATCCTGCAGACGGGGTGGGAGTGGGACAAGATCGGCAAGGCCGCGCTGGCCATCGCCGGCATGGGTGCCATCTCCTTCACCCTCGCGTTCAAGGCGCTGCGCGGCCGCGTGAACCGCAACTGAGCGGTGCGGCCCGGCCGTCGTCGGGCTCCCGGGTCGTTACCCTCGTTGGCGTGGAACCTTGGACGACTGCTGCACGTGTGGTCGTGGTGGCAGGCAAAGGTGGTGTCGGGTCCAGCACGGTGGCGGCGGCGCTCTCGCTGATGGCCGCCCGCGCCGGGGTCGATGTGCTGCTGGTGGCAGTCGACGGCAAGCCGGGCCTGGGGCCCCTGCTCGGCGGCGAGTCGCTGGAGGCCAGGGAGCAGGTGCTGCACCGCTACCCCGGCGGCGGGCAGGTGCGGGCGCGCTCGATCACCCCGCAACAGGCGTTCGCCGACTACCTGGATCTGAAGGGGTTCGGCAGCATCCTGCGCCGTGCCGCCTCGGCGGCGTCGCTCGACATGGTGGCGGCCTCGACGCCCGGCATGGAGCACCTGCTCGTGTTGGGCAAGGTGAAGGAGCTGGAACGCACCAGGGCGGCCGAGTTGATCGTGGTCGATGCGCCGCCTGCCGGGCACGCCGCTCCGTTCCTGCGGTCGGCCCAGGCGCTGCAGGAGGTGGTGGCCGACGGGCCGGTGCGGGTGCAGGCCGACGAGGTGGCGGCGATGCTGGCCGACCCGGCGCGTGCGCAGGCCGTACTGGTCACCTTGCCGGAGGAGACGCCGGTGAACGAGGTGATCGACCTGGCCTACGACCTGGAGGACGGGCTCGGCCTGGCACTGGGCCCGTTGGTGGTGAACGCCTGCTGGCCCGATCGCCCGGCGTTGGGGCGCACGCCGGCAGCGGCGGCCCGGAGCAGCCGCGTCACGTTGACAGCGGCCGATCGTGCCGCACTGCAGTCCACGAGCGCGTTCGGCGCGGCGCGCCTGGCTGTGCAGCGCGAGCAGTTGGTGCGATTGGATGAGGAGCTGCCCTTGCCGCGGATCCACCTGCCGCGACTGCCCACGCCACGCCTGTCGCCCACCGATCTCGACCTCCTCGTCGAAGCCCTCGCCCGCACACCGGAGCTGTCGAGATGAGCGCTGCATCCATCGACGATGTGCTCCGCGACGCCAAGCTGGTGGTCACCTGCGGTCCGGGCGGAGTGGGCAAGACGACCACCGCTGCGGCCCTCGGCCTGGCTGCCGCTCGCACCGGTCGACGGGTGTTGGTGATCACGATCGATCCGGCCCGCCGGCTGGCCGACGCATTGGGCGTCGCCGCCGCCGCCGGCAACGAGCCGCATCTCGTGGAGGGCGCCGTCGACGGGCCTGGTTCGTTCTCGGCGCTGATGCTCGACGCGGAGCAGACCTTCGACGACCTCATCCGTCAGCGGGCGGGCGCCGGGGCCGAGGCGCTGCTGCACAACCGCGTGTACCGCGGCATCGCCGGTTCGATGGCCGGCGCCCAGGAGTACATGGCGATCGAGCGCCTGCACCAACTGCACCACAGCGGCGACTACGACCTGGTGGTGATCGACACGCCGCCGTCGCGTCACGCCATCGACGTGCTCACCGCTCCCGACCGGTTGGTGCTGTTCCTCAGCCACCCGATCTACCGCGCGCTGGCCATCCCCACTCGCTCGTTCGCCCGTCTCACCAGCGCCGCTTCGGCCGCGTTCCTGTGGACCGTGAAGCGGTTGGCAGGCCCGAAGATCATCCAGGAGCTCATCGAGTTCTTCCGTGCGCTCTCGGGGATGGAGGCCGGGCTGCGGACGCGAGCCGCCGAGATGTCGGCGCTGCTGCGCGACGAGCGCACTGCCTTCGTACTGGTGTCGAGCCCGCGGGCGGAGGCCATCGACGAGGCCACCTTCCTCACGGAGGCGTTGAGCGACGGCGGGTTCCATCTGGGGGCAGTGGTGGTGAACATGGTGCACCCCGTTCCTGCGCCGCTGTCGGCCGCATTGACACGAGCATTCGACAAGGGGCAAGTGGCAGGGCCGCTGGCCGAGCAGATCGCGTACCATCACGAGCTGCTGGCGCTCGCCGCCGCGGAACGCACCGAGGTGCAGTCGCTGGAGTGCTTGGCCGCGGGAGTGCCCGTACGCGAGATCGAGCTCCTCGATCACGACGTGCACGACGTCGCTGCGCTCACCGAGCTGGGAGAGCTGCTCACCGGAACGTGATGTCGTACGCGACTCAACGACGCGACCGAGTCGACGCCTGCCGGCCGGCGATCGGGGCATCCGACGATCGGCAACAATGGTGCGGTGGAGAGTGAGCCGACGACCCCGAGCCTGGCCGAGCTGGTCTCGAGGGTTCGACCCAGCGCGAGTGCACGTCCTGCGCCGCGCCGCAGGGTCCGTACCGTTCCGCGGAAGTCGCGTGTCGATCAGCGCGGGTGAGCAAGGATGACGCTGTGTCCCTGATCGAGCATCAACGCGCCGGGCATCGAACCGATTCGATTGCGCCCACACTGGCGGACGACCGCCGAGTGATGTGACCGGCGCACATGCGGATCGAACTCCCCGGCGACCCGCCGGCCTGGTTCCTCCTCGTGTGGCTCGCGCTGGGCGCAACCTCGCTTGCCACTCGAATCCTCCTGGACCGCCGAAGCGCAGTTCGAACGCCGCCCAGGCCCGAGGAGACCGCAGGTTGGCAGCCAACCCCGTTCTCGCTGACGGTCTACGAGCGGAACATCTTCGGTGTTCGACAGGTCGGCGACACCGTCGTGTTCGGGCCATCGGGTCGTCAGGTTGCTGGTGCAGCGCTCCTACCGCTGGTCGCGGTCATCGCTGCGGGGAGCGTCGCCGCCACGGACCCGGCTCAGTGGGTGCTGCTCCTCACGTCGGTCGGCACCGGTGCGGCGATCGTGTTCGGGCTGGCCGGCTTGCGGGTTCGGGTGTGGCTCTCGCTCGCCGACATGGCCTTTCGCAGCCGATTCGGCCGACTGAGGAGGTTCGCCTGGACGGAGGTGGATGGCGTCCGCGCGGAGCTCCGTTCAGCGAACGTCCAGCTTCGTGGCTCGTCGAGCTTCGCAGCCGTGGGCGTCGTGCGTGCGATCGGCGAGCGCGCAATGGATCTACCCGGCTTTCGGTGCATCGCATGGGTCGATGAAGAAGGCCGAGACGAGCTCAC
>JBAVTH010000052.1:0-9859 GCA_049696035.1 Ilumatobacteraceae bacterium | reverse complement strand
AAGGCCACCGGGTCGAGCCCGCTCGCCATCAGCGTCGGGCTTCCCGGCAGCACGACCGATCGTGTGGTCGGTGAACCCCTGTCGTCGACGTACAGCTTCATCTCGGTTCCTGCCACGGTGATCACCTCCGCAGCAGTGAACGAGGCCTGATCGATCTCGAACGAGGACAGCACCTGCAAGCGGATCCCTGCTGACATCGCGTCGCCCACCATTCGGGCCACCAGCGCCTCACTGGCGGCGGGGTTCTCCCAGCCGATCTGCCCGCCGTACATCGCCGACGCCTCGTCGGCGTGGGCTGCTCCGGCAGGGAGCAGTGGGAACAGGTCGGGCCGCAACGGCGACGGCGGTAGCGCTGGCACTGCCGGCGCGGATGGTGAGGTCGCGCCGCCGGATGGGGTCGCTGCATCGTCCGGCGCGTGCGAGCGTGTGACGACGATGAGCCCGACGACCAACAGAATCGCAGCAGCTACTCCCACCGCGAGCTCGACCGACCGATGACGGCGAGCCACCCTGGTCTGGTGGACTCGAACGTCGACGGCGGCCGGCGTCGAGGCCGGCGGCATCGCGCCTGCTTCCGCGCTCGTCGAGATGAACGCGAGCAGCGCATCGCGTTGTGTGCGCTCCCACGCGCGAGACCGTGGCATCGGCGGCAGCGCACCCCGCAGGACCCTGTCCAGATCCAGGTCGTCCTCATCGAGCAGCTCTTCAGTTCGCATCGGTGGCGACCTCCTCCGTCTCACGGTCATGGTTCGTGTTGAGGCTGCTCCGCACCCGCATGCGTGCCCTCCGCAGTCGAGTGCGGGCTGTTGCTGCCGGAATGCCGAGCACGGCTGCGGCCTCGGTGGGTGTGAGCTGCTCCCAGGCCACCAGCAGCAGCACCTCGCGTTCGTCGTCACCAAGGGCGAGCAAGGCGGCGCCCAGGCCGCGCACCTCCGCGTTCGCATCGACGCGAGCAGCGGCATCGAGCAGAGGGTCGTTCACGACCGTGCGATGCCCGTCGGCTCTGTGCAGCGCGGCCAAGCGGCGAGCGTGGCTGCGGTGGTCGCGGCGCACAAGGTTCGTGGCGATGCCGTACAACCAGGGCAGTGCGGAGACCGCGGCCACCTCGAAGGTCGCCCGTCGTTCGAACGCGACACGGAACACCTCTGACACGACATCGTCGGCGCGAGACGGACCCAACCGACGAACCACGAAACGGCGCACCTCGTCGATGTGCCGATCGAAGATCAGTGCGAACTGCAATGGGTCGACGAACGAGTCCGAGATGACCTGTCCGTCGGGCGCGCTCATACCTCATCTTGCCCGCACGACCCGGCAGCGTTTCAGCGCTGCCATCGCGCCACCGCTGGGCGCGGGCTAGCCGGTTTCGGACGTGTCGAGCGTGGTCGGTTCGAGCGTGGACGCAGTGGGATCGATCAGGCTCGGGTCGATCGTCGTCGTCGGCGCGACGGTGGTGGTCGTGGTCTCATCCGGCACGTTGGGGCAACTGACCCGAACGATCTCCTGCCGCTCGAAGTCGAACGTCGAGGTCGACGAATCGCCGAACTGTTCGATGAAGTCGGTGAGCGAGGCGGTGTCGTCGGCGCAGTTGCGCTCGACCTTGGGTGCATGCTGCACCACCCAACCGTTGTGCAACCGCACCCAGCCGCCGTCGAGCAGCGCGGTCACGGCCGGCAGCTCGATGTTGGCACCGGGCACGCCGTCGATGATCGAGAACCACAGCACGCCGTCGCCGAGAAGATCCGCGGCGACGGTGCACTGGGCCAGTTCCGCCAGGCGGGCGCACGACACCTCACCCGGCGTGCCGGCCTTCACGATCATCGTGCGCGTGCCGTCGATGACCAGTGCGATGTCCTTGTTGGCACGGCCGTTGACCATCCTGAAGCCCGGTGGCGGCTCGACCGCATACACCCAGGCGACGAGATCGATCGTGCGTTCGGGAACCACATCGTCGGTGGCGCTGTCGGCGGGGTCCACCTTCGAGTCGCGGCTGCGGGCGAATGCTGCGACGCCGAGCGTCAGCCCGGCGAGCGCGAGCAGGGTCATCCAGTATCGCAGGGTGAAGAACTGCCGCACGGCGAGAGCGTAGGTCAGCCGGCGTTGCGAGCGGCTGCAGTCGCGGCGGCATGAGCGGCCGCTCGACCCGCTGCGGCACCGATCGCGTCGATCACTTCGTCGGTGTGGCCGAGGCCCACGAACAACGCCTCATAGGCCCCCGGCGCCAGTGCGACACCTTCGGCGAGCATCGCGTGGAAGAAGTCGCGGTAGACCGCCTCGTCGGTGGTCTTCGCCGCTGCGAAGTCGGTGGGCGCGACACCGGCGCCCAACGCCGAGCCGAAGTACATGCCGACCAGCGTGCTCACCACCGGGAACACGGCCGGCAGACCGGCCGCCGCGCAGGCCTCGGTGAGCACCTGCGACAGGCGAGCGGCGCGGGCACGCAGCAGCTCGTACGCCGAGGGCGTCAGCTCGCCGAGCGCGGCTCGGCCGGCGGCGGTGGCCAGCGGGTTGCCGGCAAGCGTGCCCGCGTGGAACACGGGGCCCAGCGGCGACAGCGTCTCCATGACGTCGCGGCGGCCACCCACGCAGCCGATGGGCAGGCCACCACCGATCACCTTGCCGAAGGTGGTGAGGTCGGCGCGCACTCCGAACATCTCCTGCGCACCACCGACACCCAGGCGGAAACCGGTGATGACTTCGTCGAACACCAGCAGCGCGCCGACGCGGTCGCATTCGGCGCGCAGGCCCTCGAGGAAGCCCGGAGCCGGCGGAACGACGCCCATGTTGGCGGCGACGGGTTCCACGAACACCGCGGCCACCTGCTCGTCGAGCTGGGGCACCACGTTGTACGGCACGACCATCGTGTTGGCCACCGCGCTGGCGGGCACGCCGGCGGTGCCGGGCAGGCCGAGCGTGGCCACACCGCTGCCGCCGGCGGCGAGCAGCGCGTCGGTGGCGCCGTGGAAGTTGCCGTGGAAGATCACGATGCGGTCGCGGCCGGTGAAGCCACGGGCCAGGCGCACCGCGGTGCTGGTGGCCTCGGTGCCGCTGTTCATCAGCCGCACGCGTTCGCAGCTGGGCACGCGGCGGCTGATCTCCTCCGCCAGCAGCAGCTCGCCCGGCGTGGGCGCACCGTACGACGTGCCACGGGTTGCGGCCTCCGCGATCGCGGCCGTGACGGCCGGGTGAGCGTGGCCGAGGATGATCGCCCCGTAGCTCTGCACCAGATCGAAGTAACGGGTGCCCTCGACGTCGAACACGTACGGGCCTTCGGCGCGCTCCACGATGTACGGCGTGCCTCCGACGGCCTTGAACGCACGGATGCTGCTGTTGACGCCACCGGGGATGACCGCGCACGAACGCGCGTAGAGATCCGCGTTCGAGCGGGGCAGGTCTGCGGGGAACAGTTCCATCAGCGAGAGGCTCCTGCGGCGTGCTCCGCGAACCAACGCGTGAGGTAGGTGAGGATGACGTCGGCGCCGGCGCGGCGAATGGCCGTCAGCTGCTCGGTGGCCACCGCGTCGTGGTCGATCCAACCGTTGGCCGCGGCCGCCTTGATCATCGAGTACTCGCCGCTGACGTGATACGCCGCGACCGGCACATCGACCGCGGCCTTCACCGCGCTGATGATGTCGAGGTAGCTGAGCGCCGGCTTGACCATCACCATGTCGGCGCCTTCGGCGATGTCGGCACGCACTTCGACCATCGCCTCGCGGGCGTTGCGCCAGTCCTGCTGGTACGCCTTGCGGTCGCCACCGCCGACGATGGCGCAATCGACCGCGTCGCGGAACGGGCCGTACAGCCCGCTCGCGTACTTTGCCGAGTAGGCGAGGATCGCCGTGTTGCGGTGGCCGGCAGCGTCGAGCGCGGTGCGGATGGCGCCGACCTGGCCATCCATCATCCCGCTGGGCGCCACGACGTGGGCTCCGGCGTTCGCCTGGGCGACCGCGATGCGGGCGTAGATCTCCAGCGTGGCGTCGTTGTCGACGGAGGTGTGCGGGTGGCCGACGGGGCCGTCGAGCACGCCACAGTGGCCGTGCGACGTGTACTCGTCGACGCAGAGGTCGGCCATCAGCACCATGCGGTCGCCGACGTCGTCGGCCAGATCCTGCAATGCGAGCTGCACGATGCCCTGCGGGTCGAAGGCGCCGGACCCGATGTCGTCCTTGTGCGCGGGCACTCCGAACAGGATGATCGCCCGCACCCCCAGGTCGGCGAGCTGGCGCACTTCCTCGCGCAGGCTGGCGCGAGTGTGCTGCACGACACCGGGTAGCGAGCTGATCGGCTGCGGTTCGCCGATGCCTTCGCGTACGAACAGCGGCGCCACCAGCTGGCGCACCTCGAGGTGGGTTTCGGCGACGAGATCGCGAAGCGCTGCGGAGCTGCGCAACCGCCGGGGTCGCGAGACGGGGAACGAGCCGGGCACGGTGAGGCATCGTATTCGGACGCGGGGACGAATCGACCGCGAGCCGGAAAGGCGACGTCGACCGTTTCGACGGTGCCCATCGATCGCCTAGCATTTGCTCAGGTGTGGAGCGCTCCGCGCCGATGAGAAACCTGATGGACGCGACCCAGCGACACGAGACGATGAGCCCCAGCGCGGCATCTTCCGAGCGGCAGGCGATCGAGGCGCGCCAGGCCGGCGACTTCGACAAGGCCGGCCGCCTTTTCGCCGAAGCCGCGGCCGCCGCCGATGCGGCCGGCAACCTGCAGCAGCAGCTGAACCTGCAGATTCGTCAAGCGTGCTGCCTGCTCGCGGTCGAGCGCTACGACGAGGCAGCCGCACTCGCGCAGGTGGTTGCCAACCAGGCCCGGGCGGAGGGTTACCTGGTGGAGCTGGCCGATGCGCTCGGCGTCATCGTCGATCACCACAGCCGTGCCGACCGGTTGGCCGAGGCCGCGCACCTGCTCTCCGAGGCCGCCTACATCCTCGATCGCCTGCCCAACGATCCGGGCAACTACCAGGTGATGCACAACATGGCCGTCACCTATGCCCACTGCGGTTTCGTGGAGGCGGCGCTGGAGCTGTTCGACCGGGCTCTGCGGCTGGCGGAGAACGACGAGGATCGTCAGTTCGCCTACGCCAGCATGTCGAGCGCGTATCACTACGCGGCCCAGCGCGAACCGGATCCGGGGGCGCGCAACCGCTTGATCCACGACGGTCTCTATGCCGCCACTGCCGCGCTCGATCCCGAAGGCGGCACCGAGGTGCTGGCGATGTGTGCCGCGATGGCCCACCGCTCGATGATGCTCGCCGAGATCGGTCACTACCACGCAGCGCTCGACGATGCCCGCAGAGCTCGTCGTCTCGCGGGCGAGCTGGGCATGCGCGAAGAGCAGGTGGTTGCGATGGCGGGCGAGGCGATCGCTCTGTGGGGCTCCAGCCGGCAACCCGACGTGCTCGAACTGATCGGCGACACGATCGCGCTCGCCGCCGAGATCAGCTTCCCCGACTACCTCGCACCGTTGCTCAAGGTGGAGGTGGAGGTGCTGTGCCATCTGGGTCGCCACGACGATGCGCGAGCCGCGCTCGAGCGAAACCTCGAGGAGGCGAATAGACGGCTGCACGATGAGCGGTCCGCACGCTGGGAGCACGTCCGGCTCGGGGTGGAACACCTGCGGGTCGAGGCCATCAGCGAGAGCGATCCGCTCACCGGTCTCCCCAACCGCCGTCATCTCGCCCACCTGCTGCCGGAGGTGCTCGAAGGGCACGCGCCGGTGTGCGTCGGCATCATCGATCTCGACGGCTTCAAACGGGTGAACGACGAGTTCGGGTACCTCGAGGGCGACAGCGTGCTGCAAGAGGTTGCCGGCCTGCTCGAGCGCGTGTGCCGCCGCGGCGACAGCATCGTGCGTCTCGGTGGCGACGAGTTCGTGATGGTGCTGCGCGAGACCTCCCCCGGCGATGCCCGCTACGTGTTCGAGCGCGTGCGTCAGCTGATCGCCAACCGCACCTGGCACGGCATCCCCAGCGGGGTGACCCTCACGGCTTCCGTCGGCGTCGCCGTCGGAAGCGGCGCGTTCGATGCCGGCCGGGTGCTGGCCGATGCCGCCACCGCGCTGCAGACGGCCAAGAAGAGCGGTCGCGATCGCATCACGTTCGGCTGAGCCGCAGATGGCGTGCGGCCGCTGCCGGGTGCGGCTGATGGTGTGCGTCGTCGGCTGCTGACGTCGGTCTGCCACCTGGGTTCGCTGCCTGGCCGGTAGCGTCTCGGGCGATGGCAGCTCAGGCTTGGTTCTCACGTGGCGATATCGATGTCACCCCCGGATCGGTTGCAGTGCTGCAACTGACGGTGGTCAACCTCGGCGACACCACCGACACGTTCGTGCTCACCCCGGCCGGCATGGCCGCGGCGTGGACGACCATCAACCCGGCCACGATCACTTTGTTCGGTGGCACCCAACAAGTCGTCGACATCGAGGTCTTCCCCCCGCTGCTGCCCAGCACCACCGCCGGGCCCACCTCGTTGTCCATCCGCATCGTTCCGCAGAGCGACCCCGACGATGTGCGCAGCGCGGAGACGACGCTCAACATCGCCGGCAGCTTCGATCGCCGCCTCGACGTGCTGCAGCCGGCCCTGCGCGGTCGGCGCGGCGCCACCTACGAGATGATGTTGGAGAACCGCGGCAACACGCTCGCCAGTTGCCGTCTCCACCTGGTCGACCCGTCGGGCCGGGTCGAGGCCGAGTTCGATCCACCGGCGGCCGGGGTGGAGCCGGGCGCCAGCACGCTCATCCGCATGAAGGTGCGCACCAAGGGCCTCCAGTGGGAGCGGCGGGCGCGCACGGTGCCGTTCCGCATCGATGCCGATCAACCCGGCAGCCCGACGGCAACGGGTGCCGCCACCTTCGTCCAGACCCCGATCGTGCCCGAGCGCCTGGTCGGCCGCCTGATGGCACTCCTCACCGTGGCTGCCCTCGGCCTGGCCGGCTGGATCTGGGTGCTGAAACCGGCCATCCGCGACGCTGCCGACGAGGCGGTGCTCGACGCCCAGCCGGCAACCACCGTCACGTTGGCGCCCCCCATCGATTCGGCCACCGGTGTCACCATCGTCACGGTTGCCGCGCCGAAGGAGGAGGAAGGTGTGATCCTCAATCTTCCCCTGTCGGTGGCCGTTCCCGTGGGGCAGACCGACGCCGTCCGCTACAAGGTGCCTGCCGGCCAGAAGCTGCGCATCACCGACATGGTGGTGCAGAACCCCAACTTCGACATCGGCACGCTCACCATCCAGCGCAACGATCTCGTGCTGCTCACCTACGGGCTGGTCAACTTCTCCGGCGATGCAGGCACCCCACTGGTGACGCCGATCGAGTTGCTGGCCAACGAGGAGCTGGTGGTGCAGGTGACGTGCGCAGGCCTCAACGACCCCACGCTCACCACCTGCGCCGAGAAGGTGTTCTTCAGCGGCGTGTTGCTGCCGGCCTGAGCGGGCAGGCGGCTCGGGTCAGCGGCCCGGCCAGTTGGCGGCGCCGGGATTGAGCTGCCTGCCGCGGGGAAGGATCGTGACATCGGCGCTGGCCGCGTCGCCGCTGGCGGACTGTGCCACCAGCGTGCGGTTGCCGGCGCGATCGTTGGGGCGCACGAACAGCGTGGTCTCGAACAGGCCGTAGATGTTGGTGACGGTGGTGAAGCTGCTACCGCTGCCGTCGGCCCACGACAGGGTGACCAGCTCGTTGGCCCCGTAGCCGGCCCCTGCGATGGTGACCGTCGTGCCCGGGATGATGGTGGTGTTGCTGACGCCGATCTTGGGCTCGAAGTGGGCGTCGCCGCTCACCAGGATGGTGGCGTAGACGCTCTCCGCGGTGAGGCTGGCGGCCGTGACGGCCACGATGTTGGCGGTGCGGCGACCGCCGGCGATGGGGCTGAAGATCACCTGCAGGTCGCACGACACCCCGGCGTCGAGCGTCTTGCCGCTGCACTCGTCGAGGTTGATCTGGAAGTCGTCGGGGTTCGAGCCCTCCACCCGCAGTCTGGTGATGCTCACCGGGTTGAATGCGACGTTGACGAGCGAGAAAGTGACCGGCTCGCCGCGGGTGCCCACCACCAGCGAGCCGCCGTAGCCGCCGCCGGGCGTGGGGGCGAGCGCAGGGTCGCCACCGAACCCGGTGAGGTTGCTGGTGATCGAGACGGCGTCGAACCCGGCCTCGCTGACCGTCAGCGTGCCGGTGATCGGGCCGGGCACGCTGGGCAACAGCATCAAGTTGACCGTGCAGCTGCCACCTGGTGGCACCGGGGCCGCGGGGATGTCGGCACAGCTGCCACCGCTGATGAGGAAGTCGGGGTTGGAGACCTCCAGCAGCGCGGGCAGGAACGACGACGGCCCCCTGTTGTTGAGCACGAGGAACCACTCAGGGCCCGGATAGGCGACGGCGACGGTGCCGACATCGAGGTTGGCCAGCTCGAGGGTGGGCGGGTGGTCGATGATCGCGACCTGACGACCGCCCGCCACCGGGTTGCCGTAAGCGGCGCCGGCGAGCGTGTCGAACACGACCACGCGGCCGGTGGCGGAGAGCCGCGGGTGGGCGTTCGCGGCAGGCGCCGGCGTGACGCCGTCGGCCAGCACCGATACCCGCTCGACCGCACCGGACGACGGCACGAAGAGGACGATGTCGCCGTCGTCGTGGCCGCCGGGTGCACCGCTGCGCGTCTGGAACAAGTTGGTGGCGCGTGACACGTAGAGCAGCTCGTCGCCGCTGTCGTTGAGTGCCGGCTGGGTGGCCCCGGTGTCGGCGGCGACGGGCGCCGGTGCCGGTTCGCCCGGGGCGGTGGCTGGGGCCACTGCGCGACTGGCCAGCTGCAGCGAGCCCTCCGTGCGGTCGAAGAGGTAGACCTGCGGTGTGCAGTCAGGGTTGCACGCGGGCAGCACGGCCCCGGCCACCAGGCTGGTGGCGGTGGAGACGAAGGCCACGAACTCGCCATTGCCGGAGACCGTCGGGCTGTAGGAGTTGCCGGGGTCGCCGCTGACCGTGGTCGAGAGGCGACGGACGTTGGTGTTGCGGTCGAGGTTGAGGCGATCCCAGAGGTAGACGTCGGAGGTGGCGAACGAACCGGGAGCGGCGCCGTCGCCCCACTCGGCGAGCATCAGCGACGACTTCGCGTCGGAGGTGAAGGCGAGCACGGATCCGTCGGCGCTGATCGCCGGCTCGCGCAGGCCCACGTACCGGAACGTGCTGTCGGGGGCGCCGGCGGGCGTGCCGGCCACCGGCATCGACCGGCCCGGATCGCCGATGGGCACGGACAGGTCGACGACGGTGATCGCACTGAGCTCGGGCGCCGAAAGCCCGAACTGATGCGTGTAGGCGATGACGCTGCCTTCGTCGGAGACCGCCGGCGGGTACAGCGGGCTGACATCGTCGCCGGCCGAGGCATCGAAGCCGGCGCCTCGCGATGCGGAGACGAGCTCCCAATCGCCGAGCTCGCCGCCGCACTCCGGGAGCAGCAGCCGGTAGACGTCCCAGCGTGAGCCGCCGTCGTCGTCGCGGAAGAGGTCGTACGCCATTTCGGTGATGACCGTCACGGAGCAGCCGTCGGCACTGACCACCGGCCACACCGAGTTGCCGATGCGGATGTCGGGTGTGGGGGTGGTGAGCTCGTAGAGGGTGTGGGCTGCCCGGTTCCTCAGCCAGACGGTGCTGGTGCGTTCGTCGCCGGGCGTGGAGGGTGAGCCCGAGTAGGCGACGAGCTGGCCGTCGGCCGACACGGATGGGGTCTGCGAATCCGCGTTCTCGACTGCGGCGACAGGGAGCACCGGGCTCGCCGGTGACGCGGTTCGACCAGCGGCCGCCTGGGTGACACCCAGTGCCGTGAGCACCGCTGCTGCGCTTCCGAGAAGGAGCCAGCGTCGAGTGGTCGACGAGA
>JBAVTH010000051.1:0-27857 GCA_049696035.1 Ilumatobacteraceae bacterium | reverse complement strand
GCCCAGCGATGTGGCGGAAGCGATCACTCCGATCGCCGGCGACTGGAACGGCGATGGGGTGGAGGACTCGGCGGTCTCGTGGCGTGAACCAAACGGCCCCAGTTCCCTGTGGTTCGTGCGCTCGGAGATGGCCGGCGGCCCGGCGTCGTCGGTCGCCCTCGGCGATCTGGGGGTCGGGTTCCTGGCCTTGATGGACAACATCGACGTCGACTTCGCGCTCGGTGCTCCAGCTGGAACGAACCGCGACGAGATGCTCGCGATCGTCGGCGTCAGCTCGTCGGGCTACAACCTGGGCGTGTTCGGCGTGGGCGTGGATGGTTGCCTGTTCCAGTTCGACGACGGCGCTGGGAGCCCGTTCATCATGTCCGTCGCCGGCGCGGTCAGCCAGATGTCAGGCGTGCGCTGTGACGGCGGCGCAGGGTCACAGTTCATCGTCCAGCTCCAGGCCATCACCTTCGATGGGATGAACTGGGCGACGACTGATCGCCGGATCGACCGGGCCGGCGCCACCTCGTTGGTGCCGGGCACCGAACTGCCCGGCATACTCGCCGGCACCGACCCGCTGCTGCTGCTCTACGGCCAGGCAACCTGCGGCGGCCAGGTGTACCTCGACGAGGGCAGCGACAGAGGTGCCGGCGACTTCTGAGCCGCACCACGGTGCGGCTCGTGCTCAGTCGAAGCGGGCGGCGATCTGACCGAGCAACGTCTCTTCGTCGGCATCGACCACGTGGTCGACGCCGGCAACGTCGCGGGCGGCACTGAACAACGCGGAACGCAGCACGTTGCTGGAGACCCGGCTGTCGATGTCGTCGAGCAGCGCCTCCACTGCGTGATCCGCCAAGGCGGCGCGCACCTTCGCCGAAGCCGGCCCGATGTACTGGTCGAACGAGAACGTGGCCGTCTCCCACCCGGAGTCGTCGCTGATGCTGCGGATCTCCTCCACCTCGTCGGTGGAGATGTGGCGGTCGGCCATCATCACGAGGAGCAGCAGCTCAACCGCCGCCTCGTGCTCGCGGTCGGCGGTTGCATGCACCGCCACGTGGCTGTACAGATCCTTCAGGCGCTGGTTCATGATGTACTGAACCTAGTGGGCGGAGGGCAGCCCGAGCGACCGTTGCAGGAAGTCGAGCTGGTGCAGCAGGAGGTTCTCGGCCACGACCTCCTGCGGTGTCATGTGGGTGACACCCACCAGTGGCAGCACCTCGTGGGGCTTGCCGGCGGCGAGCAGCGCGTTCGACAGCTGGAGCGTGTGTGCGGCCACCACGTTGTCGTCGGCGAGGCCGTGGATGAGGAGCAGCGGTCGGGTGAGCTCGTCGGCCAACGGCAGCAGGGAACTGGCCGCATAGGCGGTGGCGTCCACGCTGGGGTCGCCGAGGTAGCGCTCGGTGTAGTGGGTGTCGTACAGGCGCCACTCGGTGACCGGCGCACCCGCGATCGCCGCGTGGAACACGTCGGGCCTGCGCAGCACGGCGAGCGCGGCGAGGTACCCGCCGAAGCTCCACCCTCGAATGGCCACCCTGGTGAGATCGAGAGGATGCTCGGCGGCAGCTGCCTGCAACGCCTCGACCTGGTCGTCGAGGGGAGCGGTGGCCAGGTCGTGGTGGACCGCCCGTTCCCACGCGCTGCCGCGACCGGGCGTGCCGCGGCCGTCGATCACGACGACGGCGAAGCCCTGGTCGGCGAACCACTGGGAGGTGAGGTAGGCGTTGTGCGAGCGGAGCACGCGTTGGGCGTGCGGCCCGCCGTACGGGTCGAGCAGCACCGGCAGCAGAGGGCCACCGTCGCCGGCGGTTCGTCGCTGCGGGAGCAGCACGGCCGTGGCGAGTGAGTGCGCACCGTAGTGATGGAGCGTGACGTTGGGGACCGTCAGCGGCTGGTGGGCGAACGATTCGAGTGTCGGCCCGTCGATCACGTGCGTGGTGGCGCCCGGCTCGTCGAGCACCGCGGCGCGCACGACGATCGTGGCCCCGCCGATGGCCGCAGTGTGCACGCCGGGCTCGTCGGTCAGGGCGGTCAACGTGCCGTCGGTTCGCCAGCGCCACAGGTGCTGCACCGTGGCGTCGTCGATGGGGTTGGCCAGGAAGTGCACTTCGTCGTCGCGTGCGGCCACGACGGCACGTACCTGCAGGTCGCCGTTCGTGACCGGCGCGCCGTCGATCATCAGACGGCGGGCGCCGTCGCGATCGGCAGTCATCACCAGTTGGCCGTCGGACAGCAGGGCCGGAGTGCCGGGGACGAGTTCCACCCAGGTCGTGTCGCCGTCGGCGAACAGGGGTTCCGTGTTGCCGTGGCGAGCGTCGGCCTCGAGCACCATCAGTGAACGCTGGTCGCGGGACTGCACGGTGAGCAGCAGCCGCTGGGCATCGGCCCACTGCACGTCGGCGAGGTACGGGTACGTGTCGCGGTCCCACACCACCTCGGTGCTGCCGCCATCGAGCGCCAGCACGTGCAAGGTGACCTCCGCGTTGGCGGTGCCCGCAGCCGGGTACCTCACTTCGGCGGCCGGTTGATCCGGGTTGGCCGGGTCGCTGATGTACCACCGCTGCACCGGGCTGACATCCACTCGGGTGGCCGCGATGGTCGCGCCGTCAGGGCTCCACCAGTAGCCGCGATAGCGGCTCATCTCCTCGGCGGCGATGAACTCGGCGCTGCCCCACGCGACGTCGGCGTGTTCCTCGCCGGCGAGCTCCCAGTTGCTGCCGTCGAGCTCGGCGATGCGCAGGCTGTGCCCGCACACGTAGGCGACCCGAGTGGCCAGTGGATCGGGGCGAGGGTCGAACACCGGGCCCTCGACCATCAGCTCGCGTGCTCGACCGCTGAGGAGGCCGGCGACGTACAGCCGGCCGGCGAGCGCGAAGGCGGTGACCGTGGCAGCCGTGTCGGTCGCGTAGGCCGTGATGCCGCCGGCGCCTTCGCGCATGCGCTCGCGCCGCAACCGCTCCTCGGCCGGCAGGTTCTCCTCGTCGACCGCACCCAGCAGTTCCAGCGGGTCGGCAACCAGTCGCTCGTCGCCCCCAGGGAGGTCGAGCACCCACAGGCAGTTCACCGGATCATCGCCGGCGCGGCTGCGGGCGAACACGACTCGGCTGCCGTCGGCCGAGACGGTGATGGTACGCGGGTCGCCGAGCGTCAACCGTTGAGTGCGTGCGTACTGACGGGGGAACGTGTCGGTCATCGGGCACGAGTCTGCCAGCCGGCGAGGACCCCGGCGACCTCACCGGCGACAAGTCTGGAAGAATCACCGCATCGGGAAGGGGATGAGATGAACGATCGAGCCGACAGCAACTCACCGCAAGGGGCCACCGAACCGCCCGCCTACGAGACCAGCGCCGAACTGCTGCGCTGGGTGCCGATCACGCTGTTCTCCACGAGTGGCACGATGCGGCTCGATGGTGGGCGCCTCACCTTTCGAACACTGCTGCGCAAGAAGCTGGTGTTCGATGTGCCCGCCGCTGAACTGCACTCGGTCGCCTCGATGACCTCGCTCGGCCTGCACCTCTGGCACGGCTCGACCCGGTACCGGTTGTCGGTGGGAGCTCCGGTACCGGTGGCCTCGCTCGGCCACTCGCTGGCGGGCGTGGCGCTCGAGGCGGCAACGCTGCCGGCGCGGTTGAAGCAGGACCGGCAGAACCGCTCGGCGACTGCGCAGTGGGTGTCGTTGTTGCAGGCCTCGGCAGGCCCCCCGCCGCCAGGAGTGCGGGTGCGCCGCCCCTGGCCGACGTGGACGTGGGCGGTCGGCATCGTGCTCACGACGCTGCTGATCGTGGCCGCGATCACTGCGGTGACGCTGCTGACCACCTGAGCGACCGAGGGCGTCACCGGCGTGAGGTGTCAGGTGCCGGGCACCACCAGGATCTTGGCGTGGTGCTCGGGGTCGGCGAGGTCGGCGAAGGCCTGGGGCACGCCGTCGACGCCGACGGTGCCGGTGAGCCACGGCGACAGGTCGGTACGGCCGTCGGCGATGGCCTGCAGCGCGCCGGAGAACTCCATCGGCTCGTAGCCGAGCACGAACTGCAGGTTGAGCTCGCGGCCGATGCCGAGCATCGGGTGGATCCGGTCCTCCTGCATGCACGCGCCGACGACGAGGATGCGCGCGTCCTTCGGCGCCATGCGCATCGCCTGCTCGATCATGCCGGGCACGCCGACCGCCTCGAAGATGACCAGTGGGCGCACTCCGTCGATCTTGCGCCATGCCTCGATCGCCGGCGTCTCCCGCGGATCGACGACGACATCGGCGCCCAGCAGCGCAGCCAGCTCGCGGCGCTTGGCGGAGAAGTCGGCGACCACGATCGGACCGATGCCGCGCATGCGCAGCTCGGCGACGCACGCCAGGCCGACCGGGCCGGCACCGAGCACGATGGCGCTGTCGCCACCGGCGATCCGGCTCTTCGCGACTGCGTGCACGCCGACCGCGAGCGGTTCGGTGAGCGCTGCCATCTCGGCGGGCAGGCCGGATGGCACCTTGATCCCGGTGAGCTCGTTGAGCACCATCAGCTCGGCGTAGCCGCCGTTGTAGCGGTTCGAGTAGCCGACTGCGTGCAGTCCTTCGGCATCGAATGCAACCGGCAGGCTGACCACCACGTCGCCGACCGCGAGGTTGCTGCAGCCGGGGCCGAGCTCGACGACTTCGCAGCAGAACTCGTGGCCCATGACCGTGTCGGCACCTGGCTGGAACATCTTCATGCTCATCGGATCGACGGGGGCGCCGGCCTGCAGCTCCTCGGTGAGCCGTCGCGCCTCCTCGCCGTGGCGCAGCATGTGCAGGTCGCTGCCGCAGATGCCGCAGGCGAGCACCTTGGTGAGCACCTGCCCTGGCCCGGGCACGGGGTCGGGGAGGTCGTCGACTCTGAGTTGCCAATCACGCATCACGGCTGCACGCATGTGCGGCAGCGTAGGTGCCGACAACGACCCGCCAGGCAGTCGGACAGTGCGACAGTCGAGCTGGGGTCAGCGGGAGAAGTGGGTGATCGCGTCCACGATCACGTCCCAGCCGGCATCGGCGTCGATTCCCGTGAGCCAGTCGCAGTTCGCCGCGGGGACTTCCTTCAGGTCGCGCTGGTCGATGACGGTCATGCCCGCCGTCAGGCGGCCCTGGGTCTCGATCTCGACGTGGGCGAACCGTCTCGTGAACAGGTGCGGATGGGTGAGTGCCATCACCGCGCACGGATCGTGCACCGGCGCGCCCACGATGTGATGGTGCCGCGAGCGGTAGGTGCCGCTGAAGAAGTCGAACAGGTCGGAGAGCACCTTGGCGAGGTGGCCCGGCAACGCCCGGACTGCCTCGATGCGTTCGGGCAGTGCCTGGAACTGGTGGGTGAGATCGAGCCCGGCCATGATGAGCGGGCCGCCGTACGAGAACACCATCGCCGCCGCTTCCGGGTCGCACCAGATGTTGAACTCGGCCGAGGCGGTGCGATTGCCGAACGTGCCGCCACCCATCAGCGAGATGCCGGCGATGCGGCCGGCCAGATCGGGGGCGGCGCGCAACGCGAGCGCGATGTTGGTGAGTGGGCCGGTGGGCACCAGCCAGGCTCCCTCGTGGGCGCGGCAGGTCTCGATGATGAAACCCACCGCGTCGTGGCTGGCAGGTGGCCCGCTCGGCGCTGGGAGGTCGGCGCCATCCATTCCACTGACGCCGTGCACGTAGTCGGCATGACGTGCCGGCCGGGTGAGTGGCCGGTTGGCGCCGGAGTGCACCGGGCAGTCCAGTTCGAGCAGATCGCGCATGATGATGGCGTTGCGCGTGGTGGCGTCGAGCGGCGCGTTGCCGGCGACCGTGGTGATGCCCAACAGGTTCGTGTGTCGTGCGGCCACCACGATCGCGATCGCGTCGTCGTGGCCGGGATCGCAGTCGAGGATGACGGGCAGCGGTGCGGGCGACATAGGGGGAGAGCTTGCCACCGTTGCAGCGCGCGTCGCGCCGTCGGGGTTCGCTCAGGCGGTGAGTACGGCGGCGTCGTCCAGGTGGACGATGTGGCCGACCCATTCGCCCTCGCACATCGCCGCCGCCAGCGCCCGGTCGGCGGAGGTGCCCCAGGCCCGGCGGCCGTCGGCCAGCAGGCAGGCGGCGAGCGCCGTCTCCGGTGCGCCGTCGCGATCGAACATCACGGTGTAGGCCTCGATGGTGGCAGTGCCTGCTGCCTCGGCCGGCTCGGCCAGCTGGCGGCGCGGCATGGCGTCGATCTCGTCCTGCGGGTGTGCGTGCTGGAACGCCACCGGGGGAGTGGTGGAGTAGACGCCGAACGAGTGCTTCGTCGCATACCCACCGTTCGCCCACACCAGCCCCTTCGCGCCCGGCCGGTCGCGCAGGTCGGCCATGACCGTCGCGATCGCGTGCATCACGTAGTTGTTCCACGGGCCGCCGGCGAAGGCGAGACCGCCGGTGCGGGTGAGCTGGCGATCGAGGGAGATGCCGAGGCTCTGGGCTCCCAACTGCACGGCCGAGGGGAAGCACGAGTACAGGTCGATGATCTCGACGTCGTCGATGTTCGCGCCCGCCAGCTGCAACGCGCGACGGCCACCGAGCTCGACCGCTGGAGTCTCGGCGAAGCTCCACCGGTGGCTGATGTAGTTGTGCTCGTGGCAGTCGGCACCCGAGTGCGGGAACACCCAACGATCTCGGGGCACGCCGAGTGCCTCTGCCTTCGCGACGCTGCACATGATGAGCGCCGCACCCATGTCGACGTCGTTGTTGGAGTTCATGTACTTCGTGTACGGGAAGCCGATCATGCGATTGTTCGCCGTCGGGGTGCGGATCTCCTCGGCGGTCTTCGCCTCCCGCAGCCACGCGTAGGGGTTGGCGCCGGCGACCTGGCTGAACCTGGCGTAGAGCTCACTGCTGACGGTCTGCTGCTCGTCGACGGTGCGGCCGGCCGCAGCTCGTATCGCGGTCTCGAACATCGGGTACACCTGCACCGGCATGACGATGTTCCGAGCGCGCTCGCCGGGGTGGTTCATCTCCAGGTCCACTCCCAACAGGCGCGGCATCTGCTCGTCGGGCGCCTTGGGCCAGTGCAGTTCGACGCCTGCCTTGCGGGCCCGCATGCGGGTGCGCCACGCCTCGCCACCGCACAGGATGGCCAGATCCAGGTCGCCGCGCTGGATCTCCATCGCCGTGCCGTTCACCAGCGTCTGCGGGCTGTTGCCGCCCATCGTCGTCGCCGCGGTCTCGCGCGGGGTGAGGCCCAACTGGTTCGCGACGACCCACGCCGGGTCGCCGTACTTCCAACTGAGGAGGCCCACCACGCGGATCGAGTCCGGGTTCGGGACGGTTGGCAGGCCGGCATCGGCGGTCGCCGAACGGATGGCCTCGCACATCATCGCCGAGGCGTCGAGTGCGTCGTCGAGGCCTGCGGCACGGTGGACGAACTGGCCCGCGCCGATGAGGACGGGAGTGCGGGGATCGAGGGGCATGCGGCCAGGGTAGGAACCCGCGCCCCGCGGCGACGAACCGGTGCTCGCCCCCGCCGGCTCCTCGGACCAGGGGAACAGGGGAACAGGTCGGCGGCCCTTGGGCGGCGGGAGCGGCGGGCACCTACACTCTCGGCGATGTCACGGATCGCAATTGGCTCGGATCATGCCGGGTACGACCTCAAGCAGCACTTCGTCGAGCTGCTGCAGCAGCAGGGGCACGATGTGCTCGACCTGGGCACCCATAGCACCCAGAGCTGCGACTACCCGCCAGTCTGCGCGGCGGTCGGGCGCACCGTGCGCGACGGTGACGCCAGCTTCGGCATCGTCATCGGCGGCAGCGGTCAGGGCGAGCAGCTGGCGGCCAACAAGGTCCATGGCGTGCGCGCCGCGCTGTGCAACGACCTCTACACCGCTCGGATGGCCCGCCAGCACAACGATGCCAACGTGCTCAGCATCGGTGGCCGCGTCGTCGGCACCGGCTTGGCGGAGGAGATCCTCGCCCTGTTCCTGAGCACACCCTTCGAAGGTGGGCGCCACGCCCGCCGCGTCGAGCAGCTGATGCAGATCGAGCGCGACGAAGCCCGTACCCACCCGTTCACCGACACGGAGCCCTGACATGCCCTTCCCCAGCGACACCAAGCCCGACACCGTCGTGTTCGACCTGATCGACCGCGAGGTGCAGCGTCAGTGCACCGGCCTGCAGCTCATCGCCAGCGAGAACTTCACCTCGCCCGCGGTGATGCGGGCGGTGGGCAGTGCCCTCACCAACAAGTACTCCGAGGGCTACCCGGGCAAGCGCTACTACGGCGGCAACGCCATCGTCGACGACATCGAGTCGTTGGCCATCTCGCGTGTGAAGGAACTGTTCGGAGCCGACCACGCCAACGTGCAGCCGCACAGCGGCGCCAACGCGAACATGTGCGCGTATCAGGCGATCCTGCAGCCGGGCGACACGGTGCTGGGCCTCAGCCTCGACCACGGCGGTCACCTCACCCACGGCTCACCGGTCAACGTCAGTGGCAAGCTGTACCACTTCGTGCCCTACAAGGTCACCACCGGTGAAGAGCGCATCGACATGAACGAGGTGCGCGAACTCGCGCTGGCGCACCGCCCGAAGCTGATCGTCGCCGGCACCACCAGCTACTCGCGCCGGCTCGATCCGGCCGCGTTCAAGGCAGTGGCCGACGAGGTGGGTGCGATGTTCCTCTTCGACGCAGCGCACGTCGCCGGCCTCATCGCCGGAGGGGTGTACCCGAACCCGGTGCCCTACGCCGACATCGTCACGTTCACCACGCACAAGACGCTGCGTGGCCCTCGCGGCGGCTGCATCCTCAGCAAGGCCGAGTATGCCGCCGCCGTCGACAAGGCCGTCTTCCCCGGCTGGCAGGGTGGCCCGCTCGAGCACGTCATCGCCGGCAAGGCGGTGGCGTTCTTCGAGGCGCAGCAACCCGAGTTCACCGACTACGCGCAGCAGATCGTGAAGAACGCGAGCGCGCTCGCCGAGGCCTTGGTGCACCAGGGCTTCCGCCTGGTCAGTGGCGGCACCGACAGCCACCTGATGGTGGTCGACCTGCGTCCCTTCGATGCCGAGCTCACCGGCAAGGAAGCCCAGACCGTGCTCGACGAGGGTGGCATCACGCTCAACAAGAACAACGTGCCCGACGATCCGCGCAGCCCGTTCGTCACCAGCGGCGTGCGCATCGGTACACCGTCGGTCACCACGCAGGGGATGATGGAGCCGCAGATGGTGCAGATCGCCGAACTGATCGCGCGCATTCTGCGGCACCGTTCCGATGCCGCCGCGGTCGCGTCGGCGAAGGCCGAGGTGGCGGCGCTGTGCGCGAAGTTCCCTGCCTATGACTGATCGCTACAGTGGTCAGCCGTGAGCAACGACGCTGACAGCCCGATCTCCGCGCAGTTGCTGCGCCGGGGCGTGCTGCTGGGTTCGCTGGCCGGTCTGGCCGCCGGGCTGGTGTGGTTCCTGGTGGTGCTCGGCACCAGTTCGCTGCAGGCGTACCTCGTGCCTGCCTTCGGCGTCGCCGTTGCCTACGGGGTGTACATCGGTATGCGCAGCCCCGGCCAGGCAGCAGCGCTGATGTCCGCCGTCATCACCCTGGTCTCGGTCGCGTTCGCGGTGTTCTACGTCGAACGCCATCTCGTGTTGGATTGGTTCCGCCAGAGCCACGACTCGTTGCGCATCCCCCTGTTCCCCTACCTCGATTGGGTTGTCGCCGTGTTGCGGCACGCTGTCGGCAAGTCGCCGGCGCTGGTGGTGTACTCGCTGCTCGCGCTGGTGGCCGCCGGCTGGTTCGGCAACCAAGGGTTCGAATCGCACGATCCTCACCGTCGGCGCAGTTGATGCCGGGTACCGCCGCATACCTGGTCGTGGGTGCGATCGCCGCTGTGGTGACGTTCGTCGCCACGCCCGTCGTCGGCGTGGTGGCCCGTCGCATGGGGTGGGTGGTCGAGCCCGATGACCGCCGAGTGCACACCGTTGCCACCCCCGACGTGGGTGGCATCGCGATGTTCATCGGCTTCGTGGTGGCCTTCGGGGCATCGCGCCTGATGGACACGTTCGACCCGCTGTATGCGAACTTCTCCGAACCGCGCGGCGTGCTGTTCGCGGCCACCACGATCTTCCTCGTCGGCTTCCTCGACGACATTCGCGAGATCTCGGCGCCGGCGAAGGTGGTCGGCACGATCGCTGCTGGTGCGGTGCTCGTGTACTACGGCGTCCAGATGCTCTGGTTCCGTGTGCCGTTGATGGGTGTGTTCGTTCTCAGCAACGACTGGGCGCCTCTGGTCACGGTGCTGTGGCTGCTCGGCATGACGACTGCGATCAACCTGATCGACGGTCTCGACGGTCTCGCCGCCGGCATCGTGGCGATCGGAGCGGGGGCGTTCTTCCTCTACAGCCAGAAGCTGTCCACCATCTCCGGCATGATCACCCAGCCGAACATCGGGTCGTTGGTCGCCATCCTCGCCCTCGGCATCTGCATCGGGTTCCTGCCGCACAACTTCAACCCGGCACGCATCTTCATGGGTGACGGTGGCGCGCTGCTGCTGGGGTTGTTGATGGCGGTCAGCACCAGTGTCGTCGGGGGTCGAGTCGACCCTGCGAGCCCCGGGGTCGTGGGCCAGACGTACTTCTTCCTCGCTCCGCTGATCATCCCCTTGTTCATCCTCGGCGTCCCCATCCTCGACACGCTGTTCGCGATCGTCCGCCGCGCCACCCGCCGCCAGGGCGTTGCGTCGGCCGACAAGGGGCACCTGCATCATCGGTTGATGGAGATGGGGCACGGGCAGCGACGCAGTGTCGTCATCCTGTGGACGTGGACGGCGCTGCTGAGTGCATTCGTGCTCTACCCGGTGTTTACCGGCAGCGGCGTCAGCTACATCCCGATCGGTGCAGCGATGCTGGTGCTGGTGCTGTACACGGTGCTGCACCCGCAGATCAGACGCCGCCGCCGGTGAACGCTGCCGTGCGCGGGAGAGTTTGCGCGGAGGGGCCTGCTGTCGACTAGATTGTGTTCGCGTTCACAAGCTTGGTCACAACGTCGTGTCCGGCGCGCATCCCCGAGGAACCTTGCCCCGTTGAAAGTCGTGCCCGACCGGCAGAAGATCGCTGAAGCCCAGCAATCCGGCCAGACGCTGGGCCGCGGCATGGACTTCGCACTCGTGGTGCTGGTGTTCCTCGGTCTCGGCTATGGCCTCGACCGCTGGCTGGGCACCCGTCCTGCGTTCATGATCGGGCTGGTCGTCTTCAGCGTCGTCGGGCAGTTCATCAAGATGTACTTCGAGTACACGGCAGCGATGCGTGGGCACGAGGCCGAGTTGCACGCCGCCCGTCAAGCCGCACCTCGGCACACCGTCGGCACGCAGCCCGATGGCACCCACGAGCTGCCCACCAACGTGTTCGACGGCATCACGCTCGACGGTCCACGGCCATGAGCGACGCGTTGGTCGCCACCACCGCGCTGTCGGGCCCGGCGCCGGAGGTCGGTGTCACCAAGGACATGGTTCGCCGCGGCCTGATCGTGGCCCCGCTGCTCATCGTCGTGTGTGGCTTCATCTGGGGCATGCACGGTGCCTACAGCAGCGCCTACGGCATCGCCATCGTGCTCGTCAACTTCACGCTCGCCGCCACGCTCGTGGCCGTCACTGCCCGCATCAGCCTCGGCTTGATGATGGGCGCGGTGCTCTTCGGTTACCTGATCCGCCTCGGGCTCATCTTCCTCGCGGTGTTTCTCGTCAAGGAATCCGGTTGGATTTCACTTCCGGCCCTCGGAGCGACCATCATCGTGACGCACCTTGGTCTGCTGATCTGGGAGATGAAGTACGTTGCTCTCTCGCTCGCTCACCCCGGCCTCAAGCCGGCCCGCTCGTAACGCTCGCCCCAATGCCCGCCAGTCGTCCCGCTCGTACTGCCCCTACCGAACCCACTAGGAACATGTCGTGATCGCCGAATCCTTCTCCTTCCCAGAGATCAACTCGATCTTGCGCTGGAAAGATCTGTTCAGCACGTTCAACAAGATCGCCCTCATCGCAGTGGCGGCCGCGGTGATCGGCTCAGTGATCTTCATCCTCGCCGGTCGCAAGAACGCGCTCGAGGCGCCCAAGGGTGTGCGCAACCTCGCCGAGACCTCGGTGGAGTTCATCGAGAACGGCATCGTCATGCAGACGATGGGCAAGGACGGCCTGGGCTGGACGCCGTTCCTGCTCAGCCTGTTCATCTTCATCTACCTCTGCAACGTGCCGGGCATCATCCCCTTCCTGCAGATGCCGGCCACCGCCCGAATGGCCATCCCGATGTTCCTCGCCCTGCTCGTGTGGGTCATCTACAACGGTGTCGGGTTCAAGCACCAAGGCATCAAGTACCTCACCAACACCATCTGGCCGCCAGGCGTGCCGGTGGCGCTGAAGCCGTTGGTGGGCGTCATCGAGTTCATCTCCAACATCATCGTGCGCCCGTTCTCGCTGACGGTTCGACTGTTCGCCAACATGCTCGCCGGTCACATCCTGCTGGTGACGTTCGCCTTGCTCACGCAGTCGCTGATCACGGCCGAGACGCAGCAGTTCCTGCTGAAGCCGATGGCCATCCTGCCGTTCTTCATGCTGGTGTTCCTCACCGCCTTCGAGGTGCTGGTCGCCTTCCTGCAGGCCTACATCTTCACCATCCTCACCGCCGTGTACATCGGCGGTTCGGCGCACCCCGAGCATTGATCCACCGGCGCACCGCCACCGTTCACCGTTCACCCGAACGACCTGTCTCCACTACCCAGAACACTCACTAGGAGAAATACCCACATGGAAGCATTCAGCCACCTCGCAGCCGCTGCGGGCACGAGCACCCCTGCCGACCTCAAGGCGCAGGCAGCCGCCTCGTCGGCCGGTTTCGCCTATGGCCTCGCCGCCATCGGCCCCGGCATCGGCATCGGTTACCTCGTCGGCAAGTCCGTCGAGGCCATGGCCCGCCAGCCCGAGGCCGCCGGCATGGTGCGTACCACCATGTTCCTCGGCATCGCCTTCACCGAAGCCCTGGCCCTCATCGGCTTCGTGGTCTTCATCCTCATCGGTCTGTAGAGCCGTCCCGAAATTGTCCGTCCTATCCGAAGGAGCTGACGTGCACTCCGCCGTCGTACATCTCCACGGGTCCACGGTTCACTTCGTTTCGGCAGCCGGCAGCGGCACAGCAGAGACAGTGAGCAAGGATCCGGGGCCCATCGTTCCGGAATTGAAAGAGCTCGCGTGGGGCGCGGGTTCCTTCGTCGTGTTCGCGCTGCTGATGCGGTTCGTGCTCTTCCCCAAGGTGAAGAAGGGAATGGACGCTCGCTACGAGGGCATCCGTTCCTCTCATGAGTCCGCCGACGCCGAGCGGTCCTCCGCCCGCGCCGAAGTGGCCGACTACGAGGGGCAGCTGGCCGGCATCAAGGCCGAAGCGGCCCGCGTCGTCGATGCCGCTCGGGCCACCTTGGAGACCGAACGTCAGGCCAAGCTCGCCGAGGTCAACGCCGGCATCGCCGAGCGTCGTGCCGCAGCGGTCGCCCAGGCCGACGCAGTCCGCGTCGCCGCCCGCGATCAGATCCACGCCGCAGTCAGCGACGTCGCCGGCCGCGCCGGCGAGTTGGCCACGGGCCGCAAGCCCGCCGCCGACGTCGTCGACCGAGTCGTCAGCGAGGTGATGGCACGATGAGCGTTCTGGGCATCATCGCCACCGCCGGCCGCCTCATGGGCGAAGAGATCATCACCGACGCCGACGGCCACGTCACCACGCACAGCTGGATCCTCCCGGAGACCGCCGAGATCATCTACGGCGGCCTGGCCTCCGTGATCATCTTCTACGCGCTGTTCAAGTTCGGCGGCCCTGCCGTCAAGAAGAGCTTCGCCGCCCGTACCGAGAAGATCCAGAAGGAGCTCGACGCTGCCGCCGCCGACAAGTCGGCAGCGGCCACCGAAGCTGCCGGCATCCGTGCCGCCAAGGGCGACATCGCCGCCGAGCGGGCACGCCTGCTGGGTGACGCCGAAGCTCAGGCAGCCGCAGTGCTGGAGGACGGCCGGGCGCGCCTCGCTGCCGAGGTCGCCGACGTCGAGGCCAAGGCCGTCACCGACATCGCCAGCGCACAAGGGCGCGTGGGCGACGAACTGCGCGCCGAGATCGCTCGCCTGTCCTCCGCAGCCGTCGACCACGTGGTCACCGGCTCGCTCGACGATTCCACGCAGCAGGAACTGATCGAGAACTTCATCGCACGAGTGGGAGCGAGCGCATGAGCGGCAACCGCATCGAAGGCTACGCACGCGGTCTGTTCGAGATCGCCCGCGCGGAAGGCACGCTCGACGAGGTGGAGGACGAGCTGTTCCGCTTCGCCCGCAGCTTCGAGAGCAGCGATGCCCTGCGCACCGCGCTCACCGACGAGCAGATCCCGCCGGCCAAGCGCCAGGCCATCATCGAGGATCTCCTCGGCGGCAAGGCCACCAGCACCACCACCCAGTTGATCTCGATGGTCGTCGGTTCCGGTCGCACCCGCGACCTGCCGGCCATCGTCGACAACCTGGTGGCACGGGCCAGCTCGGCCAAGCACCAGGAAGTCGCCGAAGTGCGCACGGCGGTGGCACTCACCGCCGACCAGGAGACCCGCCTCGCTGCGGCCCTGGCCAACGCCACCGGCAAGCAGGTGAACCTGAAAGTAGTGGTCGATCCGTCCGTGTTGGGCGGCCTCGTGGCCACCGTGGGCGACACCGTCATCGACGGCAGCGTCCGTACCCGCATCGACCAGCTGAAGTCCCGCCTCTAACAGGGCCACAATCGGAGCAACGAAGAACATGGCTGAACTGACACTGAGCGCCGGCGACATCGCAGCAGCGCTGAAGAAGAACCTCGATGGCTTCGAGCCCTCGCTCGAAGCCCGCACCGTTGGCCGCGTCACGCAGGTCGGCGACGGCATCGCCCGCATCAGCGGCCTGCCCGACTGCGCCGTCAACGAGCTCCTCGAGTTCGAGGACGGCACGATCGGCCTGGCGCTGAACCTCGACGAGGAGTCCATCGGCGCCGTGGTCCTCGGTGAGGGCTTCGAGATCGAGGAAGGCCAGACCGTCAAGGCCACGGGCCGCATCCTCTCGGTGCCGGTCGGCGATGCGATGCTCGGCCGCGTGGTCAACGCGCTCGGCCAGCCGATCGACGGCAAGGGCGAGATCGTGGGCGGCATCCAGCGCCGCGTCGAGATCCAAGCCCCCGGCATCATGGGCCGCAAGCCCGTGCACGAGCCGCTGCAGACCGGCATCAAGTCGATCGACGCGATGACCCCCATCGGCCGCGGCCAGCGCCAGCTGATCATCGGCGACCGCAAGACCGGCAAGACCACGGTCGCGATCGACGCCATCATCAACCAGCGCGGGCTGGGCGTGAAGTGCATCTACGTGGCCATCGGACAGAAGGGCTCCACGGTCGCCCAGACGGTGGAGACGCTGCGCCAGTACGGCGCGATGGAGTACACCGTCGTCGTGGCCGCTCCGGCATCCGACCCGGCCCCCTTCAAGTACCTGGCCCCCTACGGCGGCTGCGCGATGGGCCAGCACTGGATGGAGAACGGCGAACACGCGCTCATCGTGTACGACGATCTTTCCAAGCAGGCCGAGGCCTACCGCCAGGTGTCGTTGCTGCTGCGCCGCCCGCCGGGCCGCGAGGCCTACCCCGGCGACGTGTTCTACCTGCACAGTCGCCTGCTCGAGCGTGCCGCCAAGCTCAGCGATGAGCGCGGTGCCGGCTCACTCACCGCGCTGCCGGTCATCGAGACGAAGGCCGGCGACGTGTCGGCGTACATCCCCACCAACGTGATCTCGATCACCGACGGCCAGGTGTACCTGCAGGACAACCTGTTCAAGTCGGGCGTCCGCCCCGCCGTCGACGTGGGCATCTCGGTGTCGCGCGTGGGCGGCGCCGCGCAGATCAAGGCGATGAAGAGCGTGTCGGGCACCCTGAAGCTCGATCTCGCCCAGTTCCGTGAGCTGGAAGCCTTCGCCACCTTCGGCTCCGAGCTCGACGCCATCTCCAAGGCCCAGCTCGAGCGTGGCTACCGGTTGGTCGAGCTGCTCAAGCAGCCGCTCAACAGCCCGATGCCCGTGGAGGAGCAGGTCGTGGTCGTGTTCGCAGGAACCAAGGGCTACCTCGACAGCCTCCCGGTGCCCGACGTGCGCCGCTTCGAAGGCGAGCTGCTGGCACATGTGCGCAGCACCCAGGGCGGCATGCTGGCCGGTATGCGCAGCAACCCGAAGGCCGACGTCCCTGGCGAACTGGGCGACATCATCGCCGCCTTCAAGGAGCAGTTCGTCGCCGCCAACGCCGCTACGGCGAAGGCTGCCGCCGACGTGCTCGCCACCGACGCCGGTGAGCTCGGCGAAGCCCACAGCAACAAGACCCTCGCGACGGAGTGATCTAGATGGCTGGTGGTCAGGAACGAATCCTCAGAGGACGCATTCGCAGCGTCCAGGCCACGAAGAAGATCACGCGCGCCATGGAACTCATCGCGGCGTCCCGAATCGTGAAGGCGCAGCAGCGCGTCGCCGCGGCCGTGCCCTACAGCGAGCAGATCACCGATGTGGTGAAGGATCTCGCCGCCGCCGGCGGCTCGTCGCAGTCGCCTCTGCTGGCGGGTAGGGCGGAAGTGCGCACCACCGCCTACGTGGTGATCACCGCCGATCGTGGTCTGTGTGGTGGCTACAACTCGGGGGTGCAGCGTGCCGCCGAGGGCGAGGTGAAGGCCGACGTGCTCGACGGCAAGAACTACGCGCTCGTCACGGTCGGCCGCAAGGCCGAGGGCTACTTCCGCTTCCGCAACTACAACATCGCGGCGTCCTACGGCGGGTTCAGCGACAGCCCCACCTACGCCCAAGCACGCGAGATCGGCGAGGACGTCGTCGCCCGCTACATCGCCGGCGAGTTCGATCGCGTCGAGCTGGTGTACACCCGCTTCATCAGTGCCGGCTCGCAGGAAGTCGTCCTGCGCCCGCTGGTGCCACTCGACCGTGAGACCGTGGCCGGTGGCGACGGCAAGGCACCCGACGCGGCCGGCACACCCGCCGACTACGAGTTCGAACCAGACCCCGGCACCATCCTCGACACGCTGCTGCCGCGCTACGTGGAAGCCCGCATCTACGCCGCTCTGCTCAACGCCGCGGCGAGCGAGCACGCCTTCCGCCAGCGGGCGATGAAGAGCGCCACCGACAACGCCGAGGAACTGATCAAGAACCTCAGCCGCATCATGAACCGTGCTCGTCAGGACAGCATCACCACCGAGATCATGGAGATCGTCAGTGGCGCCGAAGCCCTCTCGGGTGGCAAGGCGCAGCGCACGGTGCACCTCGTCGAGCTGGGTCCGTTGGCCGACGGCTCGCTCACCGGCTCGGCCACGGATGGTCAACTCGACATCCGACCGGCCAGTGCCTTGGCGGCCACGGCCGTCGGCACACTCGAACCCGACGACCTCGAGGAGGTCGTCGGCATCGGCCCGGTGCTCGGCGCCAAGCTCCGCGAGCTCGGCTACACCACCTACGCCCAGGTTGCGGCCTGGACACCCGCCGATGCCGAGCGCATCGGCAGCGAACTCGATTTCCCCGGGCGGATCGAGCGCGAGAACTGGATCGAACAAGCCCGCACCCTTCACGCCCAGAAGTACGAAAGCTGAGCAAGGAACACCGCTATGACCATGACTGAATCTGATCGCAAAGACGGCCGCGTCGTCGGCATCGCCGGCCCCGTGATCGACGTGGAGTTCCAGCCAGGCTCGCTGCCCGAG
This sequence comes from Ilumatobacteraceae bacterium, assembly GCA_049696035.1. Classification (GTDB taxonomy): domain Bacteria; phylum Actinomycetota; class Acidimicrobiia; order Acidimicrobiales; family Ilumatobacteraceae; genus UBA668. The sequence continues at coordinate 10,155 of JBAVTH010000051.1, read as the reverse complement.
CTGAACAACGCGCTCGAGTTCACCGTGAACGTCGACGGCAAGGCCGTCACGGTGCTCGCCGAGGTTGCCCAGCAGCTCGGCAACAGCCGTGTGCGCGCAGTGTGCATGAAGCCCACCGACGGCCTCACCCGTGGCACCTCGGTGCGCGACACCGGTCGCGGCATCAGCGTGCCCGTCGGCGACCGCACGCTCGGCCACGTGTGGAACGTGTGGGGTGAGGTGCTCGATGCCGACAACGCCGACTTCGCCGACATCGAGCGGTGGGAGATCCACCGCCCGGCCCCCGACTTCGCCGCCCTCGAGCCGTCGAAGCGCATCTTCGAGACCGGCATCAAGGTCATCGACCTGCTCACCCCGTACGTCGCCGGTGGCAAGATCGGCCTGTTCGGTGGCGCCGGTGTGGGCAAGACCGTGCTCATCACCGAGATGATCCGTCGCGTGGCGCAGAACCACGGCGGTGTGTCGGTGTTCGCCGGTGTGGGCGAGCGCACTCGTGAGGGCACCGACCTCATGATCGAGATGACCGAGTCGGGCGTGTTCGAGAAGGCCGCCTTGGTCTTCGGTCAGATGGACGAGCCGCCGGGCGTGCGCCTGCGCGTCGCACTGTCGGCCCTCACGATGGCCGAGTACTTCCGCGACGTGCAGAACCAGGACGTGCTGCTGTTCGTGGACAACATCTTCCGCTTCGTGCAGGCGGGGTCGGAAGTCTCCACGCTGCTCGGCCGCATGCCGTCGGCCGTGGGCTACCAGCCCACCTTGGCCGACGAGATGGGTCAGCTGCAGGAGCGCATCACGTCCACCCGCGGCCGGTCGATCACCTCGCTGCAGGCCGTGTACGTGCCCGCCGACGACTACACCGACCCGGCGCCGTTCACCACGTTCACCTTCCTCGACGCCACCACCGAGCTCAGCCGCCAGATCGCCTCGTTGGGCATCTATCCGGCCGTGGACCCGCTGGCCAGCACCTCGACGATCCTCCAGCCGGAGGTCGTGGGCGACCGTCACTACACCGTGGCCCGTCGTGTGCAGGAGATCCTCCAGCGCTACAAGGAGCTGCAGGACATCATCGCCATCCTCGGTCTCGACGAACTGTCGGAAGAAGACCGCCTCACGGTGTCGCGTGCTCGCAAGGTGCAGCGCTTCCTCAGCCAGCCCTTCTACGTGGCCGAGGTGTTCACCGGTGTGTCCGGCGAGACCGTGCCAGTGGCCGAGACGGTGGAGAGCTTCGAAGCGATCGTCAACGGCGAGCTCGACGAAGTGCCCGAGCAGGCGTTCCTCAACGTCGGCGGTGTCGAGCAGGTGCTGGCCAAGGCGAAGAGCCTGCAGGAAGGCGCAGCCTGACCATGGCTACCATGCAGGTCGAGCTGGTGTCGCCGGAGAAGATCGTCTTCTCCGGCGAGGCCACGCAGGTGATCACGCGCACCCTCGGTGGCGGCGAGATCGCATTCCTGCCCGGTCATGCGCCGTTCCTCGGTGCGCTGGTGGAGAACCACACGCGCATCACCCTGGCCGATGGCAAGGTGCTGGATGTGGCGGTGCACGGCGGCTTCGTGCAGGTCAGCGGCAACACGGTGAGCATCCTCAGCGACACCGCCGAGCTCGGCGAGCAGGTCGACCGTGCTCGAGCGCTGAAGGCCAAGGACGCCGCCGAGGAGCTGCTGCGCAAGGAGCACGACGCCGAGGCCGTATCGGCCCTCAGCCGTGCCCACGCCCGCCTGTCCGCCTCGGGCGGCCTCACGGGCACCGCGCAGGGCCTCCACTGATGCGCCTGCGCTGAGCCGGCTGTGCTCGGCGGCACGGCCTCGGGCCGGCCGTAGCCTGACGTCATGGCCTCCAACTACCCGTTCACATCAGCGCTGGTCACCGGCGCGTCCAGCGGCATCGGCGAGGCGATGGTCGAACTGCTGGGTGCCGCGGGCATTCCCACGGTCGTCGTCGCTCGTCGCGCCGAACGGCTGCACGAGCTCGCCGAGCGCTTCCCATCGATCGAAGTGCTCGCCGCCGACCTCGGCTCCCGCAAGGGGCTCTCCGCCGTCGTCGCTCGGGTCGAGGACGAGGCGGCTCCCATCGATCTGGTGGTGAACAACGCCGGCTTCGGCACCTCGGGCGAGTTCCACCAGCTCGACGCCGATCGGCTCGACGCCGAGGTGCAGCTCAACGTCGCCGCACTCACTCGGCTGAGCCGGGCCGCGCTGGGCGTGATGGTGCCGCGCGGTCGTGGCTACCTGCTCAACGTCAGCAGCGTGGTCAGCTTCCAGCCGGCACCCAAGCTGGCCGTCTACGCCGCCACGAAGGCGTACGTCACCAGCCTCACCGAGAGCTTGCACGAGGAGGTGCGCGGCACCGGTGTGCACGTGACCGCGTTGTGCCCCGGCCTCACGCGTACCGAGTTCCAGAGCGTCAGCAGCACCGAGGCCTACGCAACCCAGTACCCGTCGTTCGCCTGGCTCGAGCCGACGGAAGTGGCGCAAGCAGGCCTCGACGACGTGTCCAAGGGCAAGGCGCTGTCGGTGCCCGGAGTGCTCTACAAGGGGATGGTCACTGGTTCCAGCATGATGCCGCGCGGGCTCGCCCGCCGGTTGAGCAGCCTGGTGCAGCGCGGCTGAGGCACCCTGCCGGCGTCAGTACTCGACAGCGGCGAACGAGGCGAGCTTGTCGATGCGATGATGAGCGTCGATCATGCGCACCGTGCCACTGCGTGAGCGCATCACCAGGCTCTGCGTACGGGCTCCTCCGTGCTCGTAGCGCACGCCGCGCATCAGCTCGCCGTCGGTGATGCCGGTGGCGGCGAAGAAGCAGTTGTCGCCCTGCACCAGGTCGTCGGTGGTGAGCACTCGTGACAGGTCGTAGCCGAGTGCGATGGCCTCGTTGCGCTCCTCGTCGTTGCGTGGCGCCAGCAAACCTTGGATCTCGCCACCCATGCCCTTGAGCGCCGCCGCGGAGATGACACCTTCGGGCGTGCCGCCGATGCCGAACAGCACGTCGACGCCCGCGTCGGGCCAGCCGGTGGCGATGGCGCCGAAGATGTCGCCGTCGCCGATCAGTTTGACGCGAGCGCCGGTGGTGCGCACTTCGGCGATGAGCTCATCGTGGCGGGGGCGATCGAGGATCACCACGGTGAGGTCGCGCACGGCCTCGCCTTTGGCCTTCGCGATCCAGCGCAGGTTCTGCGTGGGCGTGGCCGTGATGTCGATGGAGCCGGCCGCTTCCGGGCCGACGGCGATCTTGTGCATGTAGACGCACGGCCCAGGGTTGAACATGGTGCCGCGCTCGGCGACGGCGATGACGGCGATCGCATTCGCTCGGCCGTAGGCGGTGAGGGTGGTGCCGTCGATGGGGTCGACAGCGACATCGGTGAGCGGCGCGGTGCCGTCTCCGACGCGCTCACCGTTGAACAGCATCGGGGCCTCGTCCTTCTCGCCCTCCCCGATGACGACGATGCCGTCCATCGGGACAGTGGCGAGCACGGTGCGCATCGCGTCGACAGCCGCTCCGTCGGCGCCGTGCTTGTCGCCGCGGCCCACCCAGCGGGAGGCGGCGAGTGCGGCCGACTCGGTGACACGTACCAGTTCGAGCGCGAGGTTGCGGTCAGGCTTCTGTGAGTTGGCGATCATCGCCTCCCACCGTAGTGGACCGCAGGCGGCGCAGCCTCAAGAGCGTCGATCGTCGTGAGGCCGCACCGCCTGCAGCGCGCTATGGGGATGGTGGAGGATCCACCGTCGGGTGGTCGGCGGGCGGTCGTGGCCGGCGCAACCGGCCGTGTTCGCGCCGCGTCCGGACGCGATCATGACGATCGCGGACGAGCTGGTGGATGACATGGGATGAGTGGGTGAACATGGAAGTGCTCCGATGAACTGGTGGGGTGTTGGGTGGTGAGGTGGTGGGGGCGCGCCGCCGTTGTGGGACAGCGCGGTGCGCAGGCGAACACGGTCAGCGGTGCCGGCAGGCGCGCCAGCACGGCACGGCCTGCCGCCGGTGGGCGAGGTGTCAGGCGCCGGCGTGCGTCGCGCTGCCGGCGGGACGTGCTTCCAGGGAGCGACGCTTCAGTTGCTGCAACATGGGGCACCTCCTTCCAGGGCTCGCGGTTTCGACGAGCAGCAGCATGGCGCAGGCGGACGAGCCGATTCCAAATGATTTACGTTCGGGACTGAGTTGCGCACTGTGCGTGACATTTGCTCTACAGTGTCGGCGTTATGAGGGCAGTCGCGGCGGAGCGTTGCATCGGCGGCAGCGACCTGACGGAACCGCGCCTCAGCCCTGACGGCCGAACGCTGGTCTACGCATCCTCCTTTGGTGGTGCGGCCTCGTTGGTCGTGCACCACTTCGATGGAACTCCCTCCACGCGGCTAGCCGCCGCGCCGGCACTGCGCCCCGGTCGCGCGCTGGGTGGAGGAACATGGACCTTCACCAGCGACGGCGCATTCGTCGTCTACGTGGGGCAGGACGGCAACCTGTGGCAGCAGCCCGTGGTCGGCGACCACGCGACGCCGCTCACCAACCATGGCCCGGATCGGCTGGTGAGCAGCCCGTGTGTTGCGCCCGATGGCAGCGGGGTCGTGTACGTGCTCGACCTGGAGGAGGTCCGTTGGCGCTCCACCGTGACCGGACACAACCACCGCGTCGATGACGGCCGTGCCGACTTCTGCATGGACCCGTTCATCGATGCCGACTCGCTCACGGTTCGCTGGCACGCGTGGAACGTGCCCGACATGCCGTGGGACCGCAGCCGGGTGCAGGTCGCCGGCCATCGAGTGGCTGTCCACGACGAAGTGGCCGGCGCGTTCGCTGTCCAGCAACCGCGTTCGCTGCCCGATGGCCGACCGATCTGGGTGCGCGACGACAACGGTTGGCTGAACATCTGGGTGGGCGAGCAGCCGCTGGTCGACGAGCCGTACGAACATGCCGGGCCCAGCTGGGGGCCGGGCCAGCGATCCTACGCCTGGTCGCCTGACGGCAGGCATGTGGCCTTCACCCGCAACGAAGCCGGCTTCGGCAGGCTCTGCGTGGTCGCAGTGGCCACCGGCGAGGTGCGCGAGGTGGCGCGCGGCGTGCACGGGCAGCTGTCGTGGCAGGGTCGACGATTGGCGTGCCTCCGGACCGGCGCTCGCACGCCGACGCAGGTGGTGGTGTACGACACGCACACCTGGGAGCGCACGGTGATCGCGGTTGGCCCCAGCTGCGAGTGGGAGGCCTCCGACCTGATCGAACCGGAGCTCCTCGAGGTGCCGGTCGCAGACGGGGTGGTGCACGCTCGCCACTACCGGGCCCCCGACGCCGGCGGGCGCATGATCGTGTGGCTGCACGGTGGGCCCACCGATCAATGGCAGGTCACGTTCCTGCCGCGGCTCGCGTTCTGGCTGTCGCGCGGGTGGAGCATCCTCGTGCCCGACCATCGCGGCTCCACCGGTCACGGTCGCGCGTACCAACAGGCGCTGCGAGGCCGGTGGGGCGAGCTCGATGTGGCCGACACCTTGGCGGTCGTGAGCCATGCTCGTGCTGCCGGCTGGGCGCAGCCGTCGCGCACGGTGATCATCGGCGCATCCGGGGGTGGCCTGACAGCGCTGGAGGCGGTGGCCGCGCAGCCTGCCGACTTTGCCGCCGCCGTGCTGCTCTACCCGGTCAGCGACCTCGCCGAGCTGGCCGAGAGCAGCCATCGATTCGAGCGTCACTACACCCATGGGCTCGTGGGCCCGTTGCCGGCGACACTGGAGGTGTACCAACGGCGCTCCCCGGCGTTCCACGCCGACAGGTATGCGCAGACGCCGCTGCTCGTGCTGCACGGCGAGAACGACGCAGTCGTGCCGGTGCGCCAGAGCCAGGTGTTCGCCCAGCGCGTGCTCACCGCCGGTGGCAGGGTCGAGCTGCACGTCTACCCCGGCGAGGGCCATGGGTTCCGGCTCGTAGAGAACCAGCTCGACGAGTATCGGCGGATCGAGGACTTCCTCGCTCGCTACGTACCGGTAGCGTCTCGGTCGTGAGCGACGAATGGAATCCCAACGATCCTGACGCAACGAGGGTGCTGTACGACCTCAGCCGCTGGTCCTTCGACCAGCAGGCCGAGCTCGCCGCCGAGATGGCGGAAGCGGAGATCCCGCACACGTGGGAGGGGGCAGAGCTGGTGGTGCCCGAGTCGCACGAGGCCCAGGCCGACGCCACCATCACGCGAGTGGAGGAACGGCTGGGCATCGTCTACGAGGGCGATGCCCCCGACGAGGTGGTCGCGCTCGACACGCCGCTGCTGGAGCCGGTCGACATCCCCGAAGGCGCGCCCACCACTGAGTACGACCTGGGGGAGTGGCCGGAGGGCGATCGGCAGTCCATCACGCGTGCGCTCACCCGCCAGCAGGTGCCGTATCGCTGGGAGGACGACCTGTTGGTGGTGCCAACTGCCAACGAGGTCGTCGTCGAGTCGCTGATGGACATGATCGAGAAGGGCGAGTTCGCCGCCCATGAGGACGACCTCGACGACGACGAGGACGACGCCGAACGTCTGCCGTTCGAGACGCTCACCACCTTCTTCCTCGCCGGAGACCGGTTGCAGCGCAACCCGCTCGATGCCGTCGGGTTGGAGCAGCTGCTGGAGGCGCTCGCGGTTGCCGAACCCACACGACCGCCGTACGGCGTCGACCCCCGGCTGTGGCGGCGCACGTGCGAGCTGGCCGAGGAGCTGGCCGGTGCGCTCGGCGATGCCGACGAGCCCGATCACGAGGAGACCGTCGCCGTGGCCGGCGAGCTGCACGATCTGTTGCGTCCCTACGTCTGAGCAGGGAACCGCCTCGCACATGCTGCTCGCCGAACTGCAGCTCTGGCACACACGCCCGGTGACGCCCACGAGGCGCATCTCACTGGGCCACCTCGTACTGCCCACCGACCCGGCGCCCGGCCTCGGCGGGGTGCTCTTGGCGGCGGTCGTCGCGGCGTACCTGCCAGATGTCGACAGCGACCTGCACCCCGACATCGGTCGCCTCATCGATCAGGTCGCGCGTGGTGAGCGAGTGGTGCAGCCTCGTCTGCAGCACCGTTATCAGGTCGATCGGCACGGCTTGGCTACCAGCGTGCATCAGTTGCGCGGCGACGCCGATCACGTCGAGTTCGACCTGCACTCGATGGGGCGGCCGCTCTCGCAGGTGCTCGGAGCGGTCTACGCGCTCGAGCGGCTCGGTTTCGAGGCCCGCGCTCACGTCGCGCCGGTGCTGCATCGCGCGATGCGCTGGCGGGGGGCGATCGGTCCGTCGTTCGTGGCCGACATCACCGGGGTCAGCCGTACCGATCTGGTGGGCATCGCCCACCCGCGGGCCTGGGCGCTCGACCTGCTGGGCTTCCCGATGGGGACCGCGAAGGTGACGAAGAAGGAAGTGATGGCCCGCTTCCGCACCCAGCTGCGCGACGCCCACCCCGACCATGGTGGCGACGACGTGACGGCCGCGGCCGCGATCGAGCGCCTCGGTGAGGCCCGACGTATCCTGCTCGAACCGTGAACCGTCTGCTGCTGTTCCCCGGTGCCGGCTCGGCCAGCACTCACGCCAGCCTCGTTGCGATCGAGGCCGCGGTGGCGCCGACGCCGTGCGTGCGCGCCGACTTTCCCTATCGCAAGGCCGGACGCAAGGCCCCGGACAGGCCGCCGATCCTCCTGCAGGCAGTTCGCGAGGAAGCGGCCCCGCTCCTGGCAACCGGGGACGGGCTGGTGCTCGGCGGCCGGTCGATGGGCGGTCGCATCTGCTCGCTGGCGGTCGGCGACGCGGCGGACCCGTTGCCCGCTCGCGGCCTGGTGCTGATCTGCTACCCGTTGCACCCACCCGGCAAGCCGGACACCTTGCGAGTGGACCACTTCCCGCGTCTCGACGTTCCCTGCCTGTTCATCTCCGGCACGAAGGATGCGTTCGGCACGCCCACCGAGCTGCAGGAGTGGACGGCAACGATCCCCGGCTCGGTCACTCACGAGTGGATGGACGGTAAGGGTCACGACCTGAAGGGCTGCGACGACAGGATCGCATCCATTGTCGCCGATTGGCTCGTCACCCTCGCCTGATCGAGGCCTCAGCGCTCCGAGATCGTGGGGTCGCCGGGGTTGAGCTGTTCCAACTCGAGGTGAGCGGTCTCCGGGTAGTGGCGCACGGCCACGTAGGCGGCCGCCATCTGGCCGATGCCCATCGCCGCCATGAGTGGGCCGAAGCTGGTGCCTCGGTCGCGCAGGTAGCCGACGGCGAGGATTCCGACGCTGCCACTGAGCAGGGCGATGGCGGTGACCACACCGTTGGCGGTGCCTCGATTGCCGGTGGGGAACAGCTCGGTTCGGTAGACCTGGAAGGCGGGGTACGCCATTGCCGCGGTGAACCCGCCGAGCAGTGAGCACGCCCACATGGCCGGCCCGGCAGCGAAGAACGCGCCGACGACGCACACCGTGGACACGGGGGTGCAGATCGCGATGAGCCGCCGGCGGCCGACGGCATCGGCGAGGTGGCCGCCGACGATGAGCCCGATCGAGGCAGGCGTGCCCGTGGCCAACGTGAAGAGGGCGATGCCGCCGCCGCTGTAGCCGCGGATGTCGTCGAGGTAGCGGTTCTGGAAGAACGAAGCGGGCGCCACGAACAGGTTGGCGCTGAGCGCGACCAATGCGATCAGCGCCAGTCGTCGGCGGTCCATCGCAGGTGAGATCGGGTGCACCGTCTCGAACCGCCTGGTCTCGGTGAGGTGGCGGGCGAGGCTGACGGCGATCGGCAGCCACACGAGGGAGAGCAGGTAGACGAGGCGCCAGCCGTCGTTGCCGATATCGGCGAGCCGTAGTGCGCCGACGGCGACCCCGCCGCCCAACCCCGCCGACATCGCCAGCACGCTGACTGCATAGGCGCGGCTGTTGCGCGGCATGTCCTCCGCTGCAGCCACACCGGCGAGCATCGCGAGTGCGATGCCCAGCGGTCGGGCGACCGTCTGGGATGCCACCAGTAGCCCGAAGGTGGGCGACAGTGCGCCGAGCGCGCAGAACAGCGGTGTCAGCCAGGCCAGCAGGATGATGGTGCGTCGCCGCCCGACGCGGTCGGCGAGCACTGCGAACGGCAATGCGATGACGACGCCGATGCGCACGACCGCACCGCCGACGCTCTGGCCCCCGTTCGACACGCCGAAGCTGTCGGCGGCGAAGTTGGCCGTCTGTGTGAACAGGGTGTTGGCGAAGGTCGCCGAACTGGAGGCCACAGCCAGCAGTGCCAGCGTGCGCACCTGACGTTCGTTGAGGCGGTCGGGGGGCGCCCACCACGGGTGTCGCGCGCCGTCGGGCCGGCGGTGACGGATGGCGCGCCGGATGGGCAGTGCAAAGAGCCAGCCGAACCAGGGGATGCTCAGCCGGTACGTTGTCGTCTCCGTTACGTCTCCATCGCTGGTCACCACCTCGCGGCGGTAGCTGCGGAACGGACCGGTCTCCTGCACGAACGTTCCGTCGCCGGCGACGCGTTCGTCGAGCACGTCGCTGCGTGGCTCGCGAGCGGTGGCCGCCGCTGCCGAACCCACCGGCCAAGCCTGGGTGATGGTCGCCACTGAGCGGGCGAACGGTCGGCGAGGCACCGCACCGAGGTTAGTGCCGCGTCATGCAACGTGTGCTTGGTCGATTGCGTGTGTCCGACCCGGCCGTGGAAGGCGCTATCAGATCGGATGATCTGTGCGCCACGCTGCCTTGCGCAATGCACGCACTCCGGGCAGAGTGCGGCGCCATGCCGCAACTACCTGCCGATCGGTGCGTCGCTACACGTCCACGACCGTGTAACCGAGGCCATCCAGGGCTGCCCGCAGGGCGCTCGTCCGGAACGCAACGAAGTACTGGCTCTCTCGCTTGTAGTCGCCTCCGACGAAGTAGAAGTTCGTCGCCCACCAGAACGGTGGCCGCCGGATTCGCTTGACCTCGACGCGAGCGATGTCGTCGCGCCCGATCTCGATCTCTCGACGAAGAGCGGTCCGCAGTGTCACGCCGGTGGCTCGGACTTCGATCGAACCGAGTCCGTTTCCTCGCTGTGCAGGCAACCTCATCACCGATCCACGAAAGCGATGTGCCACGCCGCCCACCGTATCCCTCGTCGTCTCGCCGCCCAGAGCTGTTGATAGGGGCGACCGCGAGGGGCCTTGTTACATGCGCCGACGGTTCGGCTGCACGACACGCTGCAGGCC
>JBAVTH010000050.1:0-8779 GCA_049696035.1 Ilumatobacteraceae bacterium | reverse complement strand
TTGCTGAACGCCTGGTCCTGCAGCGGGCATTCGCCGCCCTTGTCGCACACCGGGCAGTCCAGCGGGTGGTTGGCCAGCAGCAGTTCGAGCACACCCTCCTGCATCCGCTTGGTGGTCTCCGACTGGGTGTCGACCTTCATGTCGGGCGCCACCGGCACCATGCACGAGACCGTCACCGCAGGGCCACGGCCGGAGTCGCATTCCACCAGGCACATGCGGCACTTGCCGACCGAGGTCATCCGCTCGTGGTAGCAGAAGCGCGGGATGTACTCGCCCGCATCGGCGGCGGCCTCGATCACCAACTGGCCCTTGCGGGCGACGTGAGGCACACCGTTGACGGTGATGTTGACCGCATTCGGGTCGACGGGCGGCGTATCGGCTACGTCAGTCATCAGTGGGCTCCGACCGCGGTGACGGGGATCTGCTTGCGCACGGTTGCGCTCGACACGGCGATGCGGGCTTCGAACTCGTCGCGGAAGAGGGTGAGCGCCGAGTGCACCGGCGCGTACGCCGAGGGGCCGACGAAGCAGATGGTGGTCATCTTGTAGGGGAACGGCGTGGCGCTGAGGCCGAGGCGCTCACTGGACGCGTGTGGGAACGCCCCGGGGCAGATCGACTCGCCGATCTGGAGCAGCTGATCGAGATCCGAGCTGGTGCCCCGTCCATCGACCACGCGCTGCAGCACCCGCTCCAGCCAGGTGCCGCCTTCGCGGCAGGGCGTGCACTGACCGCAGCTCTCCGCCGCATAGAAGTGCGTCAGGGTGAGGGCGGCCTTGGGGATGTCGGTGGTGTGATCCATCACCATCACCGCGCCCGAGCCCAGCATCGAGCCGGCGGCGCCTGCCGCACGGCCCTCGAACGGGATGTCGAGCTGATCGGCGGTGAACCAGGGGGCGGAACCGCCGCCGGGCACGAACGCCTTCAGCTCGTTGTCGTCGCGGATGCCCTGGGAGAACTCGTCGCCGAAGATGATGTCGCGGAACGTGGTGCTGCCGTTGACGATCTCGTAGACGCCCGGGCGCTTGACATGGCCGCTGACGGCCACCATGCGGGTACCCGGGCTGGTCGCGGTGCCGATCGCGGTGAATGCCGCGGACCCGTTGGTGAGCAGCCACGGCAGGTTGGAGAGCGTCTCGACGTTGTTGACGATCGTCGGCTGGCCGTAGAGGCCGATGGCCGCGGGGAAGAACGGCGGCTTCAGGCGCGGCTCGCCGCGCTTGCCCTCGAGGCTCTCGATGAGCGCCGTCTCCTCGCCGACCACGTAGGCCCCTGCACCCCAGTGCAGCACGATGTCGACGCTGAAGGCGGTGCCGAGGATGTTCTTGCCGATGTAGCCGGCGGCGTACGCCTCGTTGAGCGCCACGCCCACGCGCTCGTGGGCCAGCGGCATCTCGCCGCGGATGTACAGGAACACCTGCGACAAGCCGGCGGCGTAGGCGGCGATCAGGCAGCCCTCCACCAGTTGGTGCGGATCGCGCTCCATCAGCAGGCGATCCTTGTACGTGCCCGGCTCGCTCTCGTCGCCGTTGACGACGAGGTAGCGCGGGAACTTGCCCGGGGGCATCAGGCCCCACTTGGTGCCGGCGGGGAAACCGGCGCCGCCGCGACCCAGCACGGTGGCGGCCTTCACGTCCTCGTGCACCTCACCCGGCGTGCGGGCCAGTGCGGCGCGCAGGCCCTCGTACCCCCCGGTGGCGTGGTAGCGATCGAGGGTGTAGCTGTCCTCGTACTGGAAGCGGGAGGTGACGATCTTGGGGCGGTCGCCGTCGTCGATGTAGCCGGCGGCCCACGGGTAGCTGCTCACTTCGCTGCCTCCGGTGCGGGCATCCAGGCGGGCACGACCGAGGCGTCGGGCGATGCCACGCCCGCTGCCTTGTCGGCGGGGATCTGCTGGCGCACGCGGGCGAGCGTGCCGTGCGGCGGGATCTCGCCGTCGAGGCGACCGGCAGCGAGATCCTCGATCAGTTGATCGAACGCTGTCGTGGTCATCCGGTGGCAGTGGCGGTAGTTCACCTGCATGTTCGGCGCCTCGGTGCAGGCGGCCTGGCATTCGGCGTGCTCCAGCGTGAACATGCCGTCGGCGGTGGTGCCGCCGGCCTTCACGCCCAGGCGTTCCTCGGCGTGGTGCATCAGCTCGTCGGCGCCCAGCAACTGGCAGCTCATCGTGCCGCAGATGTTGACCAGGTACTTGCCCACCGGCTCGAACTTGAACATCTCGTAGAACGTGGCGGTGCCCATCACCTCGGCGGAGGTGGCCCCGACCAGTTCGGCGACGTGGGCGATGGCCTCGTTGGTGACGTAGCCGTTCTGCTGCTGCGACAGGTGCAGCAGCGGAATGGTGGCCGAGCGGGCCTTGGGGTAGCGCCCGATGATCTCCTTGGCCAGGATCACGTTGGCTTCGCTGAGCCGGCTCACCGGTCCACCTCTCCCAGTACGGGGTCGACCGAGGAGATGACGGCCACTGCGTCGGCGACGAGGCCGCCGCGCATCATGTGCGGCAGGCATTGGATGTTGACGAACGATGGCGCCCGCACGTGCAGGCGGTACGGCGTGGCCGAGCCGTCGCTGGCGATGTAGCAGCCGATCTCGCCACGCGGGCTCTCGATGGCCACGTAGACCTCGCCCTCGGGCACCTTGAAGCCCTCGGTGAAGATCTTGAAGTGGTGGATGAGCGCTTCCATGCTCTCGTCGATGCGAGCGCGCGGCGGGGGCGTGACCTTCTTGTTCTGGATGCGGTAGTCGCCGCCGGGCATGCGATCGAGGATCTGGTGCACGATGCGGATGCTCTCGCGGATCTCGTTGAAACGGATGGCGTAGCGATCGAAGGCGTCGCCGTAGCTGCCGACGATGACGTCGAACTCCATCTCGTCGTAGTGCAGGTAGGGCAGGTCGCGGCGAAGGTCCCACGGCACGCCGGTGCTGCGCAGGATCGGACCCGTGGCACCGAGGGCGATGGCCTCCTGAGCCGTGATCACGCCGACGCCCTGCAGCCGGTCGCGCCAGATCGGCTGACCGGTCATGAGGATGTCGTACTCCTCCAGGCGAGGCGGGATCATCTCCAGCAGGTGCAGCACGTCGTCGCGCCAGCCGGCGGGGAGGTCGGCGGCCACACCACCGGGGCGGATGAAGTTGTGGTTCATCCGCAGGCCGGTGACCTTCTGGAAGAAGCGCAGCACTTCCTCGCGCTCGCGCCAGCCGTAGATCATCATGCTGACGGCACCGATGTCCATGCCGTTGGTGGCCAGGAACAGCAGGTGCGACGACATGCGGTTCAGCTCGCTGAGCAGCATGCGCATCCAGACCGCACGCTCCGGGATGTCGCCGTCGATGCCGAGCAGCTTCTCGGTGGCCATCGAGAACACCAGCTCGTTGTTGAGCGGGCTGAGGTAGTCCATGCGGGTGACGTTGGTGCCGCCCTGCATGTAGGTGAGCGCCTCGCCCTGCTTCTCCATGCCGGTGTGCAGGTAGCCGATGATCGGCTTGCAGCGCAGCACGGTCTCGCCCTGCAGCTCGAGCATCAGGCGCAGCACACCGTGGGTGCTGGGGTGCTGCGGCCCCATGTTGATGATCATCGTCTGATCTTCGGAGGGGTCGACCGGCAGGTCGCCGAGCTTGGCAGCTTCCGCCTCGCTCATGCGCAGCACCGCGCCGACCTCACGCAGCAGTTCGCGTGCGGTCAGCTCGCTGCGCGGCTTGAGGCCCTGCTCGGGTTCGTTGCCGTCGCGGATCGTGCCGACGATGTCGTGATCGTGGGCGGTGTGGTCGGTGGCGGTCACTGCACACCACCCTTCGCGGCGAAGTCGGTGCTGAACTGCACGGGAATGCGCCCCTGGTCGTAGTCCTTGCGCAGCGGGTGGCCGTCCCAGTCCTCGGGCATCAGGATGCGAGTGAGATCGGGATGGTCGGTGAAGACGATGCCGAACATGTCGTACACCTCGCGCTCCATGGCCTCGCTGCCCGGGTACATGTCGAACAGACTGGCGAGGGTGGCGTCGGCGGCGGGCACCTGCACGCGCACACGAATGCGCTCGCGGCGCTCGATCGACAGCAGGTTGACGACCACCTCGAAGCGCTCGGCGGCGACACCGTCGGGCAGCGACCGGCCGGGGAACGTGAGGAAGTCGACCGCGGTCAGGTCGGCACACATCGAGAACGTGTCGTCGAGCAGGGCCCTGATCACCTTCACGTACTCGTCACGGCTGGGGTGCAGCACGCGCTGACCGCGACTGTCGCTGAGCAACACGCCGTACGCCATCGGCGGCGAAGGCGGCGCCTCGGGCGCGACCGCTTCGGGGGTGGTGTCGGTCATCTCGCTACCGGGTTCCCAGGATGACCGGCACCGGCTGGGCACCCGCCGGGATCTCGGTGACGTGGAAGTTGGCGCCGGCGCCGGTGGCCGCGCGGCGCTTGAGCAGGTCGCCGTCCTCGATCTTCTGGTGCAGCGTCTCGATGGCGTGGATCAGCGTCTCGGGGGTGGGCGGACAGCCGGGGGCGTACACATCCACCGGCACCACCTGGTCGACACCCTGCACGATCGCGTAGTTGTTGAACATGCCGCCGCTGCTGGCGCACACACCCATGCTGATGACCCACTTGGGTTCCATCATCTGGTCGTAGACCTGGCGCAGCACCGGGGCCATCTTCTGGCTGACACGACCGGCGACGATCATGATGTCGGCCTGCCGCGGCGAGGCACGGAAGACCTCCATGCCGAAGCGACTGAGGTCGTAGTGCGCGGCGCCGGTGGCCATCATCTCGATGGCGCAGCAAGCGAGGCCGAACGATGCCGGCCACGAGCTGCGGCTACGCGCCCAGCTGACGAGGTCTTCGAGCTTGGCCGTGATCGCGTTGTGCGGAATGGAACCGATGCCCTCGGGCAAGATGTTCTTGAGCTTGTCGACAGCGATCTCTGCAGATGACCTGTTCATGCTGCGGCGTCCTCCGGCCGGCCCTCGAGGCCGACACGCCGGACGGTGCTGGTGATGGTGCGTTCGGCGGAGACCGAGGATTCCAGCCGTCGCTGCTTGCTGACCGGCCCCCAGTCGAGCGCGCCGCGGGCCACCACGTACACGAACGCCCCGAAGAACACCAGGCTGAAGGCCACCATCTCCCACAGCGCGTAGGAACCGAGGAACCGGCGATCGACCGCGAACGGGTAGATGAAGATCAGTTCGATGTCGAACATGATGAACAGCATGGCGACGACGTAGAACGTGACCGGGAAGCGCTCGGGTGGCTCGCGGCTGGGCACGATGCCGCACTCGTAGGGTGCTTCCTTCGCCGCCGAGGGACGCCGCGGCGCGAGCAGGCCGGAGGCGAAGAAGCTCAGCGCACCGAACAGCCCCGCCAGGATCAGCAAGCAGATGATCGGCAGGTATTGGCCCATGGGTCAGACCTTCGCCGGCAGTGCCTTGGCGGACCGGTTCGCCATCACACGTCGGTCGCGAGTGTGCAACATCCAACACAGCGTCAGGAAGATGATCAGCGACGAGATGCAGATGATGGCCGCCGGTACGCGCTTGGCACCCATGTCACGGATCATGTACACGTACTCGTGCGGGCGCGAGGTGTCGATGACCGGCCGCGCCGGCGCCCGCCCGGGTTCGTCGCGTTGGGGCACCAGCGGCGCGATCTCCACCAGCGCGTAGTGCGGCTTGTGGAAGAAGGCGAAGTAGTCGATGCGATCGTCCCAGAACTTGGGGCCGCGCTCGCCACCCTTCTCGTACACGCCCACCACCTGGAACTCGCCGGTGGCGTACGCCTTCGACGTCTCCAGCATGACGCTGCCCGCAGAACCGGCCTGAGCGTACGAAGGCAGCGCCGAGTTGAGCTGCTTCCAAGAGAAGTCGGCGAGGAGGCCCTGCACCGACTTGGCGTCGGCCAACGCGTCGCCGGTGGTCGTGAACGGTGCATCGAGGATGCCCACCTCGTTGAGCGAACCCGGATCGCGGATGACGGTCTTGCCCGCGACCGGTTGCCACGTGGGGTCAGGACCGAGCAGGCCCTTGCCATACGTCCACCACACGGCGCCCATGATGAACATCCAGCCGGCGAGGCCGGTGATGGCCACGAGGAAGCCCAGACGGGCACCCAGGTTGGTGCCGAGGATGAGGTACAGGCTGCCGCACAGCACGCCCACCGCGATGATCACGATGAGGGTGCCGCGCAGCTCCCACTCCCAGTTGACGGCCAGTAGTGCACTCATCACAGGCTCCGGACGTATTCGACGATGGCTTTGATCTGGGCGTCGGAGAGCAGGTGGCCGAAGCCGGGCATGCGACCCGTGCCTTGGCCCTGCAGGCCGTACTTGGCGCCGTTCTTGGAGCCGATCTTGATGAAGTTGATCATGTCCTGCTCGCTGGGGAAGTGCGCGTTGGTGGACCCGCCGGTGAGGTTCCAGCCCATCCCACCCTGTCCGGTGACACCCGGCTGCCCATAGCTCCAGCCGCCCGTGTGACAGCGGGCGCAGCTGTAGGCGCCGCTGCCGAGGTTGGAGTTGAACAGGGCCTCACCCTCGCTGGCGCCGGGGTTGGCGGCCATGTACTTGTCGACCGAGTCCTGGATGGACTGCCGGTCGGCTGCGGGCAGGGTGCCGCCCTCGCACACGAAGGGGTCGGCATCCTTCACGAAATTGGTGTCGGTGATGCAGCCCTCGGGCTTGAGCTGGATGCTCTCCAGGTACACCAGCAGGGTCTCGATGTTCTGATCGGTCATCGGGCCACCGCCCTTCGAACCCCAGGCCGGCATCGGCGAGAACGGGCGACCGTAGTCGAGGATGAACCGCACCTCTTCCTTGCTGTAGCGGTAGAAGACGGTGTCGAGCGCCGGTGCGTACCAGCTGACGGCCGTGACTTCCTGCGTGTTCGTATCGGTGATGGCGTACGGAGCGACGTTGCCGCCGGCCTGCATGCCACCGTGGCAGCCGGCACAGTTGAAGCCGCCGTTGGCGGTGGTCTGGAACAGCTCTTCACCCCACCAACGGAAGCGCTCGGCCTGGCCGTCGACGGCTCCGGCCTGACGGCTGGGCTCGAACGCCCAGTAGAGCGGCAGGCCGATCACGAGTGTGACGAGCAGCAGCACACCCAGCACCTGCATGCGCTCGAGGCGCGAACCTTCGAGGGTCTCGTCGTCGTAGTACGCCTTGCGGTTCGGCGCCATCTCGACTTCCGAGCCGAGCTCTGCACGCGCGCTGCCCTTGTTGAGGAAGAAGTACGTGATCCAGCCGACGGCGATGATCGCGAAGATCACCCAGGCGACGGCGGAGGTGTTGAGCGCGATCATCAGTGGTGTCCTCCACCCGTGATGCAGTGCGGACCCTCGGCCTCTTGGCCGGTGGTGTTGGTACCGATCGGAGGGCCGGTGAAGACCGTCGAGGTGTCGATGATGACGTCGCCCGAGGCACCGACGGTGACGGCGAAGTGATCCATGCCGCGCGGGGCGGGACCGCCCTTCTTCTCACCGACCCGGTTGTACTGCGAACCGTGGCACGGGCACTCGAACCACTGACTGCTGGGGCACTGCGGCACGCGGCACCCGAGGTGCGGGCACTTCTGGTACATGGCGATGACGCCATCCTCCATACCGCCGAGCAGCGCCGCGTACTCCTTGACGCCCTTCGCCTTGGGCAGCGCTTCCGACGGGTACACGGTGAGGTACGACCGCGCGTTGGAGGCGTAGAAGAAGCCCGAGTTGCTGCGGATGCTGGCCAGGATGTCGTTGAGCTTGCCGACGTTGACCTTGCCACCGAAGACCGGCACGGCGGTGGGCCAGAGGAAGGCGACGAAGCCGGCGGCGGCGAACGTGAGCAGGCTGGTGCTCATCAGCGACACGGTGGCGCGGTTCAGGAACTGCCGCCTGCTGACGCCGATCGCGTCGCGATCCGGTGGGATCCAGATGCTGGGTGCGCTGGACTCGACCGGGGCGAGCGCCTGGGCGCGGTCGGCGACGGCGGCCCGCTCGACGGACTTGCCCGACGGCGCGGCCGGCAGGTCGACGTCGGCGTCGCGGTCGCGGCGACGGGTTTCGCGGCTCAGTGCGCCGGCACCGCGCACATCGCTCTTGCGGGCAGCGGTGAGCAACACCACGGCGGCGAGAACGACGATGACGCCAACGGCGAGAGCGATGATGACTGCGGGACTCATGACAGCGCGTGCCTCACAATTCGAAGAAGAGTCCGTCACGCCACGGGAGCGTGAAGTTGAAACCGGGGCCCCGGAAGAACGAGCCGATGATCACGAGCACTGCCCAGAACATCAGGTGCACGGTCATCAGCGAGGTCGCGAACTTGCGATCCTCGGGCTTGTTCGACGGGTTCTTGTCGATGTAGGGGGCGAGGATCAGCACGATCATGCCCACGCCGGGGATCGTCACACCGGCGATCATCGGGTGGAACATCGTGAGCAATTCCTGCAGACCGAGGAAGTACCACGGGGCCTTCGACGGGTTGGGCGTCTTGTTGATGTTGGCCTGCTGCAGCAGCGGAGCGTTGACGAAGATCGAGAAGAAGAACGTGAACGACAGGCACGCCAGTGCGGCGACGAACTCGGCAGCGAGCAGGTGCGGCCAGGTGTGCACCTTGTCGACCGGCGAGGCCTTCACGTCCTGGATGCTGCCGCTCTTGACGACGGTGAGCAGGCGCTGGGTGTGACCACCCGGGCCGGCGCCGACGGGCACCCCACCACCGGTAGGGGCGGCGGCGACCACGCTGGCCACCTTCTCCTGCACGGCGACCGCTCCGCCGCCTTCGGCTGCAGCCTTGCGGGCCTTGCTGCGTTCCAGC
>JBAVTH010000049.1:0-37315 GCA_049696035.1 Ilumatobacteraceae bacterium | reverse complement strand
GAGATGGACACGTATCACCGCTGGATGGAGTGCACGCTCTTCGCCACGTTCGCCGGGCTGCCCGCGATCAGCGTGCCCGTCGGCTTCGACCATCGCGGCCTCCCGATGGGCATGCAGCTGATCGGGCTCCCGCGCGCCGACGCCGACCTGCTGCGCCTGGCCGCGGCCTACGAGGCCACCCTGGCGCAACCGACCGGTTGCCCGAGATGAGCGAGCTGCCGCTCGATCTTCACTCCCGAGAGTTCCTGGAGGACCCGGCGCCGACACTGGCCTGGCTGCGTGAGCACGACCCCGTGCACCGCAGCCAGTACGGCTACTGGCTGCTCACCCGCTACGACGACGTGGCGGCCGCGTTCCGCGACCCGCGGCTGTCCAGCGAGTGGACCAAGAAGGGTTCGCTACCCGGCATGCCGGCGCGGCCGAACACCGGCAACCCGGGGGCTGACGACGCGTTCGCCCGCGCCCAGCAGATCGTCCTGCACTCCTTCAACATGAAGGACCCGCCCGCTCACACGCGCATACGGCAACTCGTCCAGCAGGCCTTCACCCGTGCCGCCGTCGATGAGCAGCGCGGCCGCATCACCGAACTGGTCGACGCACTCATCGACGCCGGCATCGCCAACGGCGCCATGGACGTGGTGACCGAGTTGGCCTTCCCGCTCACGATCACGATCGCATCCGAGATGCTGGGCATCCCGGTGGAGGGGCGCAACCTGTTCCGCGCCTCGTTCGAGAGCACCGAGCGGCTGGGCGACCCGACTGCAACGGCCGAGCAGCGCCAGCGCGGTCGCGACGCGCTGGTGTGGCAGCTGGGCTTCATCGCCGACGTGGTGGCCGAGCGCCGGCGCCTTCCGAAGGACGATCTGGTGAGCGCCCTGGTGCAGGCGGAAGCGGAGGGCGAACGGCTCACCCACGACGAGATCCTCGCCGCCCTGCTCACCCTCTACACGGCAGGCGGCACCACCACCGAGCGGATGATCTCCAGCGGCATCTTGTTGCTGTTGCAACATCCTGAGCAGCTGGCGTTGCTGCAGGCCGAGCCGTCGCTGCTGGGCGGTGCGGTCGCGGAGATGCTGCGTTTCCACCACCCGAACCAGCAGACCTCCACCGCCCGCCTCGCACTGGAGACGTTCGAGCTGCGCGGCAAGGTGATCGAGGCCGGCCAGACCGTGCGCCTCGGCACCGGCGCGGCCAACCGCGACCCGTCGCGCTGGGCCGACCCCGACACGTTCGACATCACCCGCGGCGAACTGGTCTCGCTGTCCTTCGGACAGGGAATCCATTACTGCATCGGTGCGCCGCTGGCCCGCCTGCAGACACAGATCGCGATCGGCCGGTTGTTGGAGCGCTGTCCGGCCATCGAGCTGACCGGCGGCGATGTCCGCCACGATCCACGGCGCATGGACCGCTACGAGCGGATCACCGTTGCCGTGGCCGGGGGGTGATCATGGAGATCGAGACCCGACCGCTGGTTGCCGGAGACCTCGGTCGGGCGGCCGAGGTGCTGGGCCTCGCCTTCCACGACTATCCCTGGACGAGGTGGGTGGTGGACGCCCGCGACCACGTGGCCCGCATCACCGAACTGCAGCTGCTGGGCCTGGCGCGCTTCGGTCTGCCCTACGGCAGCGTCTGGGTCACGACGGTCGACGGCGTCGTGCAGTCGGTCGCGTCGTGGTTCGACAGCGCCGTCACCGTGCCCGCCGGCGTCATCGATGCATGCGGGCCGCGCGTCGCAGAGCTGGAAGGCGACCGCTGCGCAGCGTCGCAGGCCGCCGAGGCGGAGTCGCACGGCTGGCGGCCCACCGACCGGCACCTGTACTTGGCCACGATGGGCACGGTGCCGCAGCACCAGGGCTCGGGGCTGGGTACACGGACACTGCTGCCCGGCATCGAGCTGGCCGATCGCGAGGGCATGGTCGCCTGTCTCGAGACCTCGTCGATCGCGAACGTCGAGTTCTACTCCGGGCTCGGCTTCCGGATCGTCAGGTACTGGCGGATCGCCGAGGGCAGCGGCCCGGACCTGTGGCTGATGCAGCGATCACCGGGTCGCCCCGCCGGCTGACGCGCCACGGCCTGCTCCCGCTTCAGTCGCAGGCCGTGCCCGGCGGGTGGACGCGCGACGCGATCCGGTACAGGCGCCCGCCCTGCTGGAACTTCTGCCCGGCCAGCTCGCCCACGAGGAACGACACGGTTGCCTGGTCGTCGATCGTCGTGCACGACGTCCAGGTGGAGAGATCGGCATCGCCGCCCCATTCGCGCACGGTGTTCGTCCCCGCGCCGGTGTCGGTCTCGGTCACGTCGACAGCCACCACGTCGAGCGCGACCGAGTCGTAGTACACGGGCCAGGGTGAGTCGTCGGCGGGCTTGTTCGCCGCCTGGTTCACCAGCTCCGTGATCTCCCCGACCACCTTCATCAGCACGCTGCGGTAGGGGTCGGTGGTGTCGTCGCCGAGGCCCAGTCCGATCGCCCGGTGGGTGACCGAGCCGAGGGCGCTCGACAGCACGAGCGTGGTGGTCGGTGCGTCGGCCACACCCACTGGGGCGGGCGACGAGCCATCGGGCTGCTCCAACAGACCGTACGCGTCCGCGTGCATCATCAGGGCACCGACATCCATCGAGTCCAGGCGGCCCACCACGTAGGGCCACACCTGCGGCTGTGCAAAGGCATCGGCCCGCGAGGGCAGCAGCACGGTGCCATCGGCGTAGATCGCGGTCCACCCCTCCTGCAGGAACGGCTGCACGACCGGGAACAGCCCTTGCACCCGTAGCTGGACCACGGGAGTGCCATCGTCGGGCATGATCACGTCTCCTTCGTCGAAGCCTGGTAGCTGGTCGGTCGTGTCGTCAGGCAGCACCGTGTCGTCAGGTAGCACCGTGTCGTCCGTTCTCGCGCTGGCCGAGTCGCGGGTCGTGCCATCGCTCGACCCGCACGCACCCAGCACCAGCGCGATCGTTGCTGCCACCGCCACCTTCGTGGTCGTCCCTGTTCGTCGTTGCCACATCATGCACCTCTGACGCTCGCGCACCGCGGTGCGGTTCCCGGTGTGGTGGACGGCCTCAGCGGTTGGCAGCGGTCCTGCGACGGCGTGCTCAACCGACCAATGCCTCGATGGCGGCCACGTGGTCGGTCGCGGATGGCATTGCGGCGATCTCGGCAGCGACCGCGCTCGCTGCCGCGCGGAGGGCGGGTTCGTGCAGCAGCCGCTGCAGCGCCGCGGCTATGTCTGCGGCATCGCGATGCTCCAACTCGAGCACGATGCCGGCGCCGGCTCGCGAGACCGCGTCGGCGTTGTCCCACTGATCGGCCGCCATCGGGTAGAGCAGCTGGGGAACCCCGTGCCGCGCGGCGCCGAGCACCGAGCCCGCACCACCGTGCGAGGCGACCACTGACGCCCGCGACAGCAGCAACGCCTGCGGTACGAACCGTTCGACGTGCACGTTCGCGGGCACGGCCCCGAGCATCGCCGTGTCCAGAAGCGGACCGATCGTGGCCACGGCATCGACGTCGAGCGCAGCGAGCACCTCGAACGCCGCCAGCCAGGGAGCGGTCTGAGTGGCCACTTCGGTGCCGGCGGTGAGGTACACGAGAGGGCGATCGCGGCCGAGCGGGCGAAGCCACTCCGGCACCTCGCCGGGTTCGGCGGCACCGGGTTGCAGCAGCCGCGCGTTGGGATGCGCTGGGGGTGGCCCGAACGAGGCGGGGAACGGGTGCAGGTAGAGGTCGCCGAGCAACTCGGCCAACCCTGCGTCGGGCACACCCTCGGCCCGCCAGATCGCGGCCATGCTGTGCAGCACGCTCGAGAGCACCGCGTCGTGGACGGCGCCGCTGAAGGCCACGGTCGCGTGTGGCAGGCCGCGACCGGCGGCCATCGGCGCCGCTGCCAGCTCCGACATCTCGTGGATGATCACGTGCGGGTGAAAGTCGTCGAACACGGCGAGCAGGTCGGCGTGCATCCGCGGGCCGGCGACGTCTGCGAAGAAGCCGGTGAACAGTCGCGAGCGGCGCGCGCGTGGGTCGAGCGCCATGATCTCCGGCATGTGCGGCGCCAGCGCGGCCACGCGTTCGCCGATGCCCATGCCGGCCGGCACCGTGTCGAAGCCCATCGCCTGCAGCCGAGCGCACGACTGCTCCGCGGTCGCCCACAGCACGCGGTGCCCGGCGGCCTGCAGCGCAGTCGCCAGGGGAACGAGCGGCTCGATGTGCCCGGCGCCAGGGGTGGAGGTGACGAGCACACGCAGCGAGCGGGCGGGGGGCACGGCCATCGGGCACCCTACCCCGTGCGCTCCCGACCATGGGCCGGTCTCAGCCAGAGCGCTAGGTCACGGCGCCACCCGCGTGGCCCACCCTGTCAGGGTCATGAGATGCCGTTCAGCAGTTGCGCCGCACACTGTCGAGCGGCGAGGAGAGGCGCGTCGGTGCCGAACACGGCCGTCTGCACGATGGCCCCGTCGAGCAGTGCGCCGATCGCCTCCGGCAGCCAGACGGGAGCGTCGGGATGGGCCGTGGTTGCAAGGGTGGCCAGGTGCTCGATGAGGTCGCGCTTGTGGCCGGCGACGATGGCGCGGTGAGCGTCGTCGATCTCGGTGGTCTCGGCGATGGCGTTGAGGAACGCACAGCCGCGATAGCCGGGCGAGTGCACCCACTCCGCGATTGCATCGAACGTGGCCAACAGCGGTTCCGTGCCGGTGGTGGTCAGCCGCGCCACGCTGGAGGTGAACCACTGCATCCAGCGCAGGTGACGGTCGTCCAACCATGCTGCGACGAGGTCGCGTTTGGAGGGGTACAGCGCGTACAGGCGGCGCAACGAGACACCGGATGCGTCGCGCACTTCTGCCATGCCGACGCCGGCGATGCCTCGCGCGTAGAACAACGTGTCGGCGGCGGCCAGCACCGCCGACTCCGATTCGTCGCGCCGCATGGTGGCGGCCGGGCTCATTGCAGGGGAATGCCGCTCGTGTCGCCGTCGGCTCGCGGGCCGAAGAGCCGTCGGGCCGACTCGTCGATGGCGACGTCGTTGATCGACGCCTCACGGCGGCACATGTAGCCGAGGTCGTCGAACTCCCAGTTCTCGTTGCCGTAGGAGCGGAACCACTGCCCGTTGGCGTCGTGCCACTCGTACTGGAAGCGCACGGCAATGCGGTGGTCGGTGTAGGCCCACAGGTCCTTGCGCAAGACGTAGTCCAGCTCGCGCGCCCACTTGCGTTCCAGGAAGGCGACGATCTCGTCGCGGCCCTTCACGAACTCGCCTCGGTTGCGCCACTCCGAACCCGGGCTGTAGGCACCGGCGACCCGCTGTGGGTCGCGGCTGTTCCACGCCGCCTCCGCCATCAGCACCTTCTGGCGGGCGCCGGCTTCGTCGAAGGGTGGCAACGGCGCCCGCGGTGGAAGTGCGTCGGACATGTCGGGCTCCTGTGAGGACGAGCGTCGCGGCGAGGTGCGACGCCGGTGAGAATGAGTGTTCTCACGCTAGCACGTGCAGCAGGACCCGACACCTCGCGGTCGTCGGACGGCAGCCCGCGCGTGCAAGAGTGCGGGTACCAATGAGCTCCTTCGGTCCTGAGCACCCAACCGAGCAACCCGACGGCCCTGAGCAGGGCGACGATGGCGCGCCGTCGCCCGGCCTGCCCACTCTGCCACCGCGGGTCTCGATCAGCACCTCTCCGCCGTGGACCGACAGCCAGGCCGCATCCGGCCAGCCCGGCCAGCCCGGCCAGCCCGGCCCAGCGAGTCAGTCGGGCCAGCCAGGACAGGCGCTGCCCTACGGAGCCAGTTCGATGGCGCCGTACATGGTGCCCGCTTCACCGCGTGCCGGTCGCCTGAAGCGCCTGCTCCTGCCACTGCTGGTGCTCGCACTGGTAGGCGGTGGGGTCGCGGTGCTGTTCCGCGACCGCCTGTTCCCCAGCAGCGGCGGTCCCGCGTACCCGAAGGAGTGGGACCCGCGCGTCGCCGACTTGGCTACGTTCGTGGCCGGCGAGCGTGATCTCTCCTGGGTGCACCCGGTGTTCGTCGACTTCCTCACCGAGGCCGAGTTCGTCGCCCTGTTCGACCCTTCCACGACGCAGCCCACCGCGGAGGCGACTGCTGCTGCAGCGTCGCGCTCGCTGCTCTACAACGCCTTCGGCCTGGCCGGCGACTACGACGCGACACAGGGCGAGGCGTCCGTCTCGGCGGTGACCACGCTCGGCTTCTACTCCGTCGACACCGACCGGGTGTACGTGCGCGGCGACCAACTGACGCCCGCCGTGCAGGTGGTGCTGGCCCACGAGCTCACCCATGCGCTGCAGGCGCAGCACTTCGATCTCTCTGTGGAGGGCGCCGACGATCTGGAGCTGCGGGCGATCGTGGAGGCCGACGCACTGAGGGTGGAGAACGTGTACCGGGCCACTCTGCCGGCCGTCGATCGGGCAGCCGCAGACGAGGGCAACAGTCTGGCGCCCGAGGCGGAGGCCGACCTCGACGGCGTGCCGTGGGCCGTGGTCGAAGAGCGCTACGCCCCGTATGTGCTCGGTCCCACCCTGGTGGCCGACGTGTTCGCAACCGACGGCAACAGCGGGGTCGACTCCCTGATTCGCACACCTCCCACGGAGGAGGTCCTGCTCAACCCGTGGCTGAAGGGCACCGAACAGCGCGAGGAACCGGTGACCGTGACGGTACCCGACGGCGCGACGGTGATCGACGAGCCGCAGGCGTTGTCGGAGCTGGACATGCTGCTGATGCTCGATGCCTGGCTGCCGTGGCGGCAGGCCCGCAACGCGCTCGAAGGGTGGGCCGGCGGCGGCTACGCCAGCTACGACCAGGACGGCAAGGTGTGCTTCACGGCCAGCGCCTCCTTCGATCAGTCCGGCGATCTGTTCGCGAAGGCGATCACGGACTGGGCCGCTGCAGCGGGGTCGACGGCCGTGCCGGTGGTCATCGTCAACGACGTCACCTTCGAGGCCTGCGCCCGAGGTGCCACGGCGGCGGAGCCGGAGAAGCCGGTGATCTCGCCGTTGCAGGCGCTGTCACTGGAGCACGACGTGATCGCGCTCGCCGGATCGGGCGCCTCGCAGGACAAGATCGACAAGTACCGCTGCTTCGCCGGCACCATGATCGACGATCCGTTGCTGGCTCCGCTGATCTACCTCGACACCCGCACCACCGACGAGCAGGCGCTGTTCACCTGGCAGTCGACGATCGCCGCCAACGCCTGCGGTGTGCCGCCGTTGACGCCGTAGCCCCGCTCATGGGCGCGGGCCCAGTTGCACCGGGCCGCTGCGGCCGCGCTTGATCTCGAAGAAGCCGGAGCACTGCGCCACCAGCAGCACGACGTCGAGCAGGCGCTGCGCCTGTTCGCCAGTGGGCGGTGGCGACACGATGGGGCCGAAGATGCCCACTCGCGGCGTACCGAAGGCGATGATCGGCGAACCCACGTCGGGGCCGGCCAGCGACATCGCCAGCCGCGTGGACTCGGCGACCGGTGCGTCCCACGCATCGTCGTCCAGCGCGCCCACCCACTCGTCGCAACTCGTGGCGAGCGCAACGTCGCGCACCAGGTCGGGCGATGGCGCCACCTGGTCGTGGTGCACGCGCCGGCCGTACTGCGTGTAGAAGGCGCCGATCAGGTCGTTGCGGCCGGCGGCGACGAGCGCGGCGATGAGGCGGTGCGCCACCTTGCCGGCCGGCAGGGTCAGGCGCAGGTGCTCCGACAGCTCGCGGCCCTCGTTCAGCACACCCAGGCTGAGGTTGCGCCAGACGACGTCGATGTCGCGCACGGCGGCGGCGTCGACCAGCCAGCGAGACGTGGCCCACGTCCAGGGGCAACCGGGGTCGAAGAAGAACTCGAGACTGGAGGGTGTTTCGAACGTGTTCACGTGCCCATCCTGCCAGCCTCGCGATCGCTCGAAAGAACGCCGATAGGGTCGAACCGAGGGCCTCCGGCCCAAGTGGAATCGAGCACGTCGTGAATGTCGTCGAGGCCGAGGCGCAAGCGCCCACCAGGCGTTGCTGGCGCTGTCTGAAGGACTTCCCGTGCGAGGCCGCCGATCTTCACGCGGGCCCGGCGCAGTGGTGGCTGTGCGAACCATGCCACGAGTCACTGATCCCTCCCGCGCACCCGGCGTGACCCATGGCGCTGCCCGATCTCCCGATGCGTCGGTAGACTGCCCCTCTTCTGGGAAGAGTCGCCTCGTTTGGGCAGGACGGCCGTAGCGCTGTCGCTCCGTGCAGGCTCGACGTCTCCTCCTCCTGCATCGAGGAGGCTTCATGCCCACTCTCCTGCCCTCCTTCCATCGTCAGTCGGTGCCCGCTCGGCGCATCGGGATGTTGAGCACCTATCCACCCAAGCTCTGTGGCCTGGCCACCTTCGCCGCCGCGCTCACGCATGCGCTGCGAGACGGGGGAGACCGGGTGGATGTCGTCCGCATCAACGACGGCGAGGACCCGAGCGCGATCGGGCAGACCGTCGTCGGAGAGCTGCGGAACGACTCTGCAACATCCGTGCGCACCACGGCGGCCACGCTGTCGCGTTGCGACGCGGTGATCGTGCAGCACGAGTACGGCATCTTCGGCGGTGAGGACGGCGACGAGGTGCTGCAACTGCTCGATCTGCTCGACGCACCGGCGATCGTGGTGCTGCACACCGTTCCGCTGGTGCCCAGCGACCATCAGAAGTTCGTGCTGGAGGGGGTCTGCAGTCGCGCGGCGCGTGTGGTGGTGATGACCGAAGCGGCGAACGCGCGGCTGTGCGCGTCGTACGAGGTCGATGCCGAGCGGGTCGAAGTGGTGGCCCACGGCGCCGCCTTGGCGCGAGCCGGCGACATGGCAGGCGATCCGCTCGATCGCAGCAGGCCGCAGCTGCTGAGCTGGGGTCTGCTCGGCCCGGGCAAGGGCATCGAGCACGTCATCGATGCGATGGGTCTGCTTGCCTCCGAGCGATCGCGACTGCGCTACACCGTGGCAGGGGTCACCCACCCGAAGGTCTTCGCCCGGTGTGGCGACGTCTATCGCCAGTCGCTGATGCGGCGTGCGTGGTCGAGCGGGGTCGCGGGGTCGGTGACGTTCGACGACACCTATCGCAACGTGGCCCAGCTCACTCGTTTCGTCGCGTCGTCATCGGTGGTCGTGCTGCCCTACGACTCGCGCGATCAGGTGACCTCGGGTGTGCTGGTGGACGCCATCGCTGCCGGTCGGCCGGTGATCGCCACCGCCTTCCCGCACGCCGTCGAGCTGCTGGCCAGCGGTGCCGGCCTCGTGGTCCCGCATGGCGACCCTGCGGCACTGGCGGATGCGATCCGCTCGGTCATGGGCGACGCCGGCGTGCTGGCGGCGATGACGGCTGAAGCCAAGCGGATAGCGCCGTCGCTCAGCTGGGCGGCTGTCGCTGCTCGCCACGTGTCGCTGTGCGATGCAGTGGCCCGCGTGGACGAATCGGTGGCGATGTGACCACTCACGACGCGACGACCTTCAGCCACCTGCTCTCGATGAGCGACCACCGTGGCCTCTTCGAGCATGCCGAGGGCACGACCCGGCGGCTGGAGCACGGCTACTGCACCGACGACAACGCGCGCCTGCTGGTGGTGACGTCGCGTGTTCCCGACGCCGGCGCGGCCCATCATCTCTCGCGGCTGGCGCTGCACTTCGTCCGTGGGGCCCAGGACAGCGACGGCCGCGTCCGCAACCGCATGGATCACGACGGCCGGTGGACCGACGCGGGTACGACCGAGGACTGCTGGGGGCGGGCGCTGTGGGGGTTCGGAGTCGCCAGCGCGGAGCACAGCAACCCGGCCATCCGGCGGTGGGCACTGCGTTCGTTCGACAAGAGCGCTCGGCAGCGTTCCCGCCACCTGCGAGCCATGGTGTTCGCGGCGCTCGGCGCCGCCGCAGTGGCGAGCGTCGAGCCCGACCATGGCCCGGCGCGAGCGCTGCTGAACGACCTGCTGCAGATGGTCGGGCCGCCGCAACGCGGTGCCTGGGCCTGGCCGGAGCCACGCCTCACCTACGCCAACGCGGCGGTCGCCGAGGCGGTCATCGCGGCCGGTTCGGCACTGCGCCGCCCGGACGACCTGGAGCGCGGGTTGACGATGCTGCAGTGGCTGCTGGAGGTCGAGACGCGCGACGGGCACCTGTCGCTCACCGGTGTCGGCGGTCGTGGCCCCGACCAGCTGGGCGCCCAGTTCGACCAGCAACCGATCGAGGCGGCCGCGATGGCCGACGCTTGCTGGCGAGCTCATGAGGTGACCGGCGATCCCATGTGGCTCGCGGGTGTCGGCGCCGCTGCCGGATGGTTCCGTGGCGACAACGACGCCGGGTTGTCACTGATCGACGCGCGGTCCGGGGGCGGGTACGACGGTCTGCATCCGCATGCCGTGAACCAGAACGAGGGCGCCGAGTCCACGCTCGCGCTCGTCTCCACCATGCAACGCGCCCGCTCCATGGCGGTGGCGGCATGACACCGGTCGTCATCACGGATGCGGGCTGCGACCTGCGTCCCGACCGCTCGCGAGTGGTCACCCGGTTGTTCGTCGCCGGCCGCGAAGACGTGGGCCCCGGTGACTCGCGGGCGACACCGGTCATGCGCCGGGTGCTCGACCTCACCGAGCAGCAGGTGATTGACGAGATGCGCGACCTCGATGCCCGGTTCGGGCTGCGTCACCGGCGCATGCACACGGTGTTCCTCGACCATGCCGCGGCCGTGACGGCTCGCATGGACGGCGAGGCCGACCTGATGTCGCCCGCCCGCCGGTTGCTGCTGGGCGCCGCGTTCACCCACGAGTACTCGATCGAAGGGGCGGCCCTGTGCAATCCGTCGGCCGTCCTGTTCCCGGACGCCGATGGCAG
The DNA here is from genome assembly GCA_049696035.1 of Ilumatobacteraceae bacterium. Classification (GTDB taxonomy): domain Bacteria; phylum Actinomycetota; class Acidimicrobiia; order Acidimicrobiales; family Ilumatobacteraceae; genus UBA668. Next base: position 26,499 of record JBAVTH010000049.1, on the reverse strand, counting down.
CGGCACCGCTCGCTTCGTCATGAGCGTCCGGGGTGTCGGAGAGGGCCACCGGTCCTCGATCGGCTTTCGCACCGGTTCGGTCACCGACGAGGGAGCAGTCACGCTCGACGCGGCAGCTCCGTTCCCGGTCATCGGCCTCGCCGCACCGGCAGCGAACCGGCGGTCGGTGTTCCACGCCAAGCTCGGAGAACACGACGACGATCGCGAGAACGCGGCGTTCGTGCTGGACCCGCTGCCGGAGCTGTTCGAGGACGAGCAGCTGGTCGGGCGGTTGGACGCCCTCGCCGCCGACGTGGCGACCCGGCGCAACACGGCCGGCACGATCGCCAACCTGAGCCAGGTGGCGAGCTCGTCGTATCGGGTCGAGTTCCCCGCCTCGGTCGAGCTGTCCGAGAGGGTGCTCTGGCCTTCCTCACCGGCGGAGCACCACGGCATGGAAGACGCGCGCTTCGTTCGCTTCGTCGGCGATGAAGGCGAGGTGACCTACTACGCCACCTACACCGCGTTCGACGGGGTGAACATCGCCCAGCACCTGCTGCACACCGACGACTTCGTCTCGTTCGTCGCTTCGCCGCTCGCCGGAGCGGCGGCCCAGGGCAAGGGCCTCGCGCTGTTCCCGCGCCGGGTGCACGGTCGCTTCGTGGCGCTGTCGCGCTCGGACCGCGAGAGCAACGCCGTGGCGTTCTCCGACGACATGCACTGCTGGCACACCGCCGAGCAGATACAGACACCGACCCGACCGTGGGAGCTGCTGCAGCTGGGCAACTGCGGCTCGCCGATCGAGACCGAAGCCGGTTGGCTGGTGCTCACTCACGGGGTCGGCGCGATGCGCACCTACTCGCTCGGCGTCGTGCTGCTCGATCTCGATGAACCGCAGCGGGTGATCGCGAGCTCCGAACTGCCCATCGTCACGCCTCGGCAGGACCAGCGCGACGGGTACGTGCCCAACGTGGTCTACTCGTGCGGCGGCTTCGCCCACGGCGATGTGCTGGTGCTGCCCTACGGGGTGGCCGACCAGTCGGTTGCCATCGCCACGATGTCGATCCGCGGGCTGCTCGCCTCCTTGACCCCGGCGGACTGACCACCGCTGACCGCGTCAGCCACCGCGCAGCCGGTCGATCTGGCGTCGGTCGCGCTTGGTGGGTCGCCCGGCGCCGCGCTCGCGCTGGAGAACTGAGGCGGTCTCGCGCTCGACCGGAGGGCTGTGATCGACGAAGCATTCGGCGGCGATGGCCGCTCCGACCCGCTTGTCGATGACCCGAACGACCTCGACGATGCGCTGCCGCTGGGCGATGCGGGCCTCGATCCGATCGCCGCCCTTCACTGCGGTGGCGGCCTTGCCCGCGCTGCCGTTGACCGACACCCGCCCGGCGCGGCACAGCTCGGTGGCCACTGATCGCGTCGGCGTGAGACGAACTGCCCACAACCACAGATCGAGCCGAGTGGCGGCGCGTGACGGAGCAGGATCGGTGCCGATCGCACCATCGTGGCACGCCGCGCAGGGCGGAACCCTCCGGTGTCGATCCGCGCGTAGCGGCCGCTACCCTACGGGAGCGCCTGAGCGCGGCGGGAGGTTTGCCGCGTGGCGACGAGCAAGGAGCGCCGTGAGATGACGCCGGTCGGCCAGGAACGCCCTGACGACAGCCAGGCGCTCGACGACACGTTGGGCATGGCCCGCCGGCGAGCGAGCACTCGACGACCCGATCGTGCGTCGCACATCGGCGCGATCCTGATGGGCGTGCCGTTCCTGCTGGCCGCCGGCACCCTCGCCGGGTTCAGCCCGCACATCACCGCTCGCGACTGGGGGGTGGCGGTGCTGCTCGGGGCGCTGTACCTCATCGCCGGCAGGGTGGAGTTCGAAGCAGCGCTCGGTAGCGCCGTGCCCTCCGAGCAGATCCTGGTGGCGATGTACCTGATGCTGCCGCCCACCCTGCCGCCGGTGGTGGCCCTGTGCGCACTGATCTGCACCAAGCCGTCGTGGGTGCTGCGGCCCTACCGCGTGCACTCCTTCCTTCTACGCGCCGCCTCCAGCTGGCAGACGATGGGCCCGGCGCTGGTGATGTACCACTTCCACGACGGCCCGGTTCGCCTCTCGAACTGGCCGGTCTACGTTGCCGCGCTGCTGGCACAGGTCGCCATCGACGGGGTCGTCGCGGTCATCCGCGCGCAGTCCCTGCGCATGCCGAAGAGCAGTCTCGTTCGTCCGTTGGCCTGGACGTTCGCGACCGACACGGCGATGGCGATGGTCGGTCTCAGCGCGGTGGTGGCCACCCGCGGCACGCTGGCAGCGGTGCCCTTCCTGGTGGCGCCGATCGGGCTCATCTGGCTGCTGGCGCACGACCGGCGCCGGCAGGTGGAGACGACGCTCACCCTCGGGCAAGCCGTCGTCGAGGCCCGCGACGAAGCCCGTCTCGACCCGCTCACCGGCATCGCCAACCGTCGTGGCTGGGAGGAAGCCGCCCAGCTCGCGCAGTCGGAGATCCACGCCTCGTGGGGAACCCGCATCGCGGTCGTCGCGATCGCCGACGTCGACCGGCTGAAGCAGGTGAACGACACGCTCGGCCACTCCGTCGGCGATGCCCTCATCGCCGCGACGGCGACAGCACTGCTGCGCGAGGCGCCCGATGGCGCCACCATCGCTCGCCTGGGTGGCGACGAGTTCGGCGTGCTGTGGGTCACCACCCGCGACGAGTACTCGGCGAGCGGGTTCGAGAGCCGATTGCGGGCGGTGATGACCGCCAACGAAGCGGTCGACCAGCTCCCCGTCCTCGCCTCGATCGGTTTTGCCACCACACCCCCGGCCGAGTCCGTCGACGACGCCATCGAGCGAGCAGATGCCGATCTGTTCGCACAGAAGCAGCAGCGCCGAGAGACTGCGTGAAACGCGACCGATGCCCGAGCGCGGTCGCCGGCATGTGAGGATGGGCGACGGATGAACGAGGAACACTGGCTGCTCGAGGTCGTGGAAGCGATGCCCGACGGTGTGGTCATCGTCAACGCCGCCGGTGAGATGCTGCTCGTCAACAGGGAGATGGAGCGATTGCTCGGCTACTCACGCGACGAGTTGCTGGGCAAACCCATCGAGATGTTGCTGCCCGATGAGCTGCGCGGCGCCCACGTGAACCATCGCACCACCTATCAGGCGGCGCCGACCAGGCGCGGCATGGGTCGTGGACTGCCGCTCGCCGCTCGCTGTGCCGACGGTTCGGTGTTCCCGGTGGAGATCTCCCTCGCTCCGGCAGAGGTGGCCGGCGATCAGGTCGTCATCGCGACGGTCCGCGACGTCACCGCCAACCGCAAGGCCGACGCCGAGCTGGAGAGCGCCCGCCAACGAGTGCTGCTGGCGGAGGACCACGAGCGAATCGCCCGCGATCTGCACGACACGGTGATCCAGCGGATGTTCGCCGCCGGTCTCTCCCTGCAGAGCGTGCTGCCCGTCGTTCCGGAGGCGGCGAAGGTGAAGATCGAACGCATCATCGACGACCAGGACGACGCGATTCGTGAGCTGCGCACTGCCATCTTCGGTCTCAGCAGCAAGCGAAGCGCCGGGCGAACGATCCGCGTGGTGGTCAACCAGTTGGTCGACGATGCGGCACGGGTGCTCGGGTTCCGGCCCACGCTGCACTTCAACGGCGTGCTCGACAGCATCGATCAGGACGTCACCGGGGAAGTCGCGGCAGTGGTGCGCGAGGCGCTCAGCAACGTGGCCCGGCACGCTCGCGCGCACAAGGTGGAGGTGTCGCTGAGCCATGTCGGCGAACGGCTCAACGTGGTCATCAGCGACGACGGCGCCGGCATCCCGAGCAGTCACCGCCTCGGCAGCGGCCTGCTCAACATGCACGATCGTGCGTCGCGACTGAGTGGTGCGTGCACGGTGACATCGGGTGAAGGCACCGGTACCACCGTGCGGTGGCAGGTACCCGTCGGCACCTGAGCGGATCAGGTGGGGGTGGTGCGACCCACGCCGGCCTTGACGGCGAACACAGCGGCCTCGGTGCGGCGACTCATGCCCAGCTTCATCAGCATGTTCGAGACGTAGTTCTTCACCGTCTTCTCGGCGAGGTGCAGCTCGGTGCCGATCTGGCGATTGGTGGCGCCCTCGGCGATCAGGTCGAGGATCTTGCGCTCTTGAGGGGTGAGCTTGGCGAGCCGCTCGTCCTCCTCGCTGGGGTGGCGCAGGCGGTGCAGCACCTTGGCGGTGACCGTCGGATCGAGCAGCGACTCGCCGCGGGCGACACGCCGGATCGCGGTGATCAGGTCGTTGCCGCGGATCTGCTTGAGCACGTACCCGGAGGCGCCGGCCATGATGGCCTCGAAGAGGGCGTCGTCGTCGCTGAACGACGTGAGCATCAGGCAGGCGAGGCCAGGGAGCTGGCTGCGCACGTCGCGGCAGACCTCGACTCCACTGCCGTCGGGCAGCCGGACATCGAGGACGGCGACGTGCGGACGAACAGCGGGGATCCGTTGCAGCGCTTCGGCGGCCGTGGACGCTTCACCGACGACTTCGATGTCGGGTTCGCTCTCCAACAGTTCGCGGACACCGCGGCGCACGATCTCGTGGTCGTCGAGCAGGAAGACCTGGATGATGTGCGGGGACTGTTCCATAGCCATCCATGTCATCACATGGGTATAGCGGTCAGCAGGGACCTTCGTCACATTTTCACAAGGTCCGCCTTCACATAGACTCGTCACGTGCTGCAGACCCAACCACCCTCGGTGCTCCCTCAGGCCAACGATGCCTGCTGGTGTGGTAGCGGCCGCAAGTACAAGCGCTGCCACAAGCCCCTCGAAGGCCGCGTGCTGCAGGGCGAGATCAGCCCGATGCGCACCGTCCCCGGCACCATCGTCAAGCCGGCGTACGCCGATACCGGCCAGGTGAACCGGTGGGCCGAGGATCGGGTCAAGAGCCCGGCGATCATCGAGCGCATGCGCCACGCCGGCGTGGTCGCCTCCGAGATCCTGCGCCTCACCGGCGAGATGGTGCGGCCCGGCATCACCACCGACGAGATCGACGTGTTCGTGCACGAGGCCACCATCGAGCGCGGCGCGTACCCCAGTCCGCTCAACTACCACGGCTATCCCAAGAGCGTGTGCACCAGTGCCAACGAGATCATCTGTCATGGCATACCCGACAGCCGGGTGCTGCAGGATGGCGACATCCTCAACGTCGACGTGACCGCCTTCATCGGTGGCGTGCACGGTGACACGAATGCGACCTTCCTCGTCGGCAACGTCGACCCAGCGAGCCGTCAACTGGTGCAGGTCACCGAAGAGTGCACCTGGTACGGCATCGAGGCCGTCGTGCCCGGCCGGCCACTCAGCGACATCGGCCGCGCCATCGAGAACCATGCCAAGAAGCACAAGATGGGCGTGGTGCGGGCGTTCATCGGCCATGGCATCGGCGAGCAGTTCCACACCGACATCCAGGTGCTGCACTACTACGACGAGCGCGCCAGCATGATCATGCGCCCGGGCATGACGTTCACCATCGAACCGATGATCACGCTCGGCGGTTGGCAGCACCGGATGGTCTTCGACGACGATTGGACCGCCGCGACGGCCGACGGCAAGTGGACGGCTCAGTTCGAGCACACGTGCCTGGTCACCGACGACGGCGTCGAGGTGCTCACCGCACCCGGTTCGGTCTCGCCCAGCGCACCCTGGCGTCGCTGACGCCTCGGCTCCGGGCAGGTCGGCGAACCGGTCATGCCACCGACATCCGCGTCGGGTGACGACCGCGGTCTCGTCGTTTCGATTTCGATGCGGTGAGCTCGCCCTCGGTCACCGCTTCCGGAAGCCGTGTCGTGGTGATGCTGCCGGGTCGATGCTTCCGGAAGCACGCTGCTGACGCGGCGCGTGTTGGCCGCCGGCGGCATGGCAACATGCTGCGTGCCCCTGCTGCATGACGATCTCGACCGGCGGATCGTCCGCCTGGCCGTTCCCGCGCTGGGTACGTTGGCGGTGGAACCGCTGTACGTGTTGGTCGACACGGCCATCGTCGGGCGGCTGGGCACGCCGCAGCTGGCCGGTCTCGCGATCGCGTCGACGGTGCTGCTGACGGTCATCTCGCTGACGGCAGCGCTCGAGTACGGCCTCACCCCCGACGTCGCGTTCGCCCACGGCCGCGGCGACGCGCCGGAGGCGAGGAGAGTGGCGACGAACGGCCTGCAGCTGGCCGCCATGCTCGGTGTCCCGATGGGGGCCGCGCTCGCTCTGCTCGCGCGGCCGCTGTGCTGGTTGCTCGGCGGTCGTGGTGAGGTCCTGGTGCATGCGTCCACCTACTTGCGCATCAGCGCGGTGGGGCTGCCGTTCGTGCTCATCGCGTACGTCGGTCACGGGGTCATGCGCGGCGTCAATCAGCTGCGGCTGCCGTTCCTGCTCGTGGTGGTCGCCAACGTGGCCAACCTGCTGCTGGAGATCGTCGCCGTCTACTGGCTGCACCTGGGCATCGCCGGCTCCGCGTGGAGCACGGTGATCGTGCAGGTCCTGGCAGCGTGTGCGTTCCTCGCCATCATGCGACCACACCTCACCCGGGCGCGGCCGGCGTGGGTGCGCATCAAGCCGGTGCTGGCCAGCGGGGTGCACTTCGCGGTGCGCTCGCTGGCGATGTTCGCAGTGTGGAACTCGGCCACGTTCGTCGCCGCGCGCATCGACACCCCCACGCTCGCCGCGAACCAGGTGTTGACACAGCTGTTCATGTTCCTCGCGCTGATGCTCGACGCGTTGGCCATACCTGCTCAGTCGCTGGTGGCGGGGGCGTTGGGCGCCGGCCGACCCGACGAGGCCGCCCGCGTCGGTCGCGGCAGCAATCGGTTGTCGCTGTGGGCGGCCGTGGGCCTGGCGACGATGTTGGCGGCGGCGAGCCCTCTCGCACCGCACCTGTTCAGCGCCGACGGTGCAGTGCGGTCACGGCTGACTGCAGGCTTGCTGATCCTCGCCGTGATGCAGTTCCCAGGGGCAGTCGCGTTCGCTTTCGACGGGGCGTTGATCGGGGCCAAGGACGAACGCTGGCTCGGTCGCCGCGCCGTCTACAACCTGCTCGGCTTCGCACCGCTCGCCCTCGCCACGCTGCTCGTGCCGTCGCTCGGTCTCGGCGGGCTGTGGGGCGCGCAACTGATGTGGATGACGTTGCGGGCATGGGTGAACACCCGCCGCTGGCATCACCTCTCCGCCGTCGGCTTCGTTCACGTCATGCCCTGACCGTGGAACGCTCGGTGGGGCGCTGACGCGGAACGGGTCTCCGGCGAGCGGCCGACCGGATGTGGCTCGAGATCGCGACGCCGGAACGTGCTCAGGTCGTCAGTCGGGCAGCGGGATGCCGGCCAGCAGACGCGGGTTCAGCCGAACGGTGCCGGCGGACAGGCCGCTGCCGGCGGCGTGCTGATGCACCCACTCGTTTGCCGGCTCCGACGCCAGGACGGCGAGCACCCGCTCGGCCTGAGTGCTCATGCACGTGATCACGGGGACGCTGGGCAGCCACTCGCCGTGCAGGTCGTGGACGGCCTCGATCACCTTGGTCTGGTTGGCGATCAGGATCTTCGGCACCAGCCGCGTCGCTGCCCACTTCCGCAGCGCCGGGGAGAGGCGCTCGACGGCGACACGAGGCGCGGCGAACTGCTGCTTGGCGAACCGGACGGGGCGCTCGCCCCACAGGCAGCGCCCCGGTTCGATCAGCCCACTGGTGATCAGCCGTGGGCCGTCCTCGTGATCGCCGACCGCTCCGATCAGCCCGTAGTACTGGTCGCGGAAGTCGACGGTGAACGTGGCGATGTCGCCCAGCGTCGGTCCGTCGTGCGTCGTGGCCGAGGTGCCTGTCAGCAGTCCGGCCCACGTCGAGGGCATCGGCATCGCCGGCAGTGGTTCGAAATCGGGGCCGAACGCCCGCTTCACCTCACCCGGCACGCCTCCGACCTCCCACACGCCGGCCCACACGCGCACGTTGGCATCGAACATCAGGGTGTCCGACCACCACATCCAGCGGAGTGCGGCGGCATCGTCGACGGCGGCGCGGATGGCCGCCGCGTCGCGCGTCGAGAGCAGCGACTGCGGCAGCACCAGCCCGACCCGCCCCCCTGGTCTCGCCAGCCGGATCGCGAGCGCGAGGAACTCGGCTGCGGCATCTGCGTAGGGCCCGCCACCGAACCGACTGCGGCCGCCGCGAGTGGTCAGCGACGACAGCTGGTTGAGGAACGGAGGGTTGCCGACGACCACGTCGAAGCGCTGCGCACCCCAGCCGCGCGTGAGGGCATCGTCGTGGACGTACTCGGTGGCCGGGTCGATGTCGATGCCGGTCTGCTCTGCAAGGCCGGTGGCTTGCAGGAAGCGGCCGTCGCCGCACGCTGGGTCGAGCACTGTGCGAGCGCCAACGAACACGGCCTCGCGAACGACTGCGTCGACCAGGGCCGGTGGCGTGTACCAGGCACCCAGCTCCTTTCGTGTCGGTCGGCCGGCGCGGCGCCGTTGGGGTTCACTCACGCCGATCAGCGTAGGGTTTGCCCCCGTGACGGCATCGAACCTCACCGGCACCGCCGACCGCTACCTGTCCTTCGAGCGCGATCAGTGGGCGGCGCTCCGTGCGGCCACACCGTTGACGCTCGGCGAGACCGAGCTGGAATCGCTGCGCGGCATCAACGAACGCATCGATCTCGACGAGGTGGCGGCGGTGTACCTGCCGCTCACCCGCCTGCTCAACCTGTACGTGGCGGCCACGCAGAACCTGCACAAGGCATCGGCGGCATTCCTGGGCATCCTTGCCCCGAAGGTGCCGTACGTGATCGGTGTGGCCGGCAGCGTCGCGGTCGGCAAGAGCACGTTCGCCCGCATCCTGCAGGCGCTGCTCGCGCGCTGGCCCGACCACCCGAAGGTGGATCTCGTCACCACCGACGGGTTCCTGCACCCCAATCGGGTGCTCGAGGAGCGCGGCATCATGAACCGCAAGGGCTTCCCGGAGAGCTACGACACGCGCCGGCTGCTGCAGTTCTTGCGCGACCTGAAGAGCGGGGCACCGGAAGCGACGGCGCCGGTGTACAGCCACGTGGTGTACGACATCATCGAGGGTGAGGAAGTGGTGGTCCGCCAGCCCGACATCGTGATCATCGAAGGACTCAACGTGCTGCAGGTCGGCGCGCTCTCCGAGGGCTCGGCGTTCACGGAGTTCGTCAGCGACTACTTCGACTTCTCGATCTACATCGACGCCGACGTCAACATCATCGAGCAGTTCTACGTGCAGCGCTTCCTCACCCTGTGCGACACGGTGTTCCAGAACCCCGACAGCTTCTTCCAGCACTACGCACACCTGACCCGCGAGGAAGCGATCGAGACCGCTCGTTTCATCTGGCGCGAGATCAACGGCAAGAACCTGCGCGAGAACATCGAGCCGACCAAGACCCGCGCCAGCCTGCTGCTCACCAAGGGCGGCGACCACAGGGTCACCAGCGTGAAGCTGCGTCGCCTGTGAGGCGACGGGCGGCCCAGGCCGCGGCCGCGGCCGCAGCCTGCCTCTTGCTGGCAGCGTGCGGTGGCGAGGAAGGTCCGGGCACCGTCGGTCTCTACGATCGGGCACCGGTGCCCGCCGTTCCTGACCGCACCCAGGCGGTCCACCCCGTGCTCGACGATGGCGACTACTGGGCGGTGCTCAGTGGCTGGAGCGGGAGCGATGCTCCGTCGGTGACGTTCCACGTGACGCAGGCGTTCTTCGCCGATGCCTGCATCGCCCAGCTGGGCGCCGACGGATGCGACAACGGCTACGGCGTGGTCGACGAGCCCAGCCGCGAGGTCCAGGCGGTGCTGACCGATCTGCAGACCGTCACCGTCGTCGCCGACAACCAGCAGAACTTCGCGATCACCGCCGCCGAACTGGGGTCGCTGGCGGGTGGCTCGGCTCCCTCGTCACCGGCGCCGGCGACCTTCGCCTTCGGCGCGTTTCCCTTCCTGGTGACCGTGCGTGATGGCAAGGTCGTCGAAGCGCACCAGATCTGGGTGCCCTAGCCGCGCCGTGGGCGGCCCCAGCCGGCGCTCAGTCGAGGCCCAGCCAGGCGGGCAGCTCGTCGATGCCGGCCAGCTCGGCGAAGTGGGCATCGTGCTCCACGTGCTCGAGTTCCCACAACAGCGGGTACGGCACGTGCACGCCGGTGCCGCCGAGTGCCATCACCGGCAGGATGTCGCTGCGCACGCTGTTGCCCACCATGCACACCGCGTTCGCCGGCACGCCGACCTTGCGGAACAGCCGGTCGTAGGTGGCGGGATCCTTCTCGAGCACGATCTCGACGTCGGTGAAGTGGTGGGCGAGGCCGCTGGTCTCCACCTTGTGGGTCTGGTGGATGAGGTCGCCCTTGGTGATGAGGACGAGCCGGTAGTGGGCGCCCACCCGCGCCAGCACCTCGGGAACTCCCGGTAGCAGCCGCACGGGTTCGGTGAGGGTGTGGCGCACGATCTCCAGCAGCTCGCCGATGACGGCGGTGGGCACGCGGCCTTCGGTGATGGTGAGTGCGGCCTCCACTGCCGACAGGCCGAACGCCTTCACGCCGTACCCGAAGACGGGCAGGTTCTTGCGCTCCACGCCGGTGAGCGCGGCCTTCACGTCGATGCCGTCGGCGGCGTACGGGGCGACGAGTTCCACGAACCTCTGCTCGCTGGCGTGGAAGCCGTCCTCGCTGTGCCACAGGGTGTCGTCGGCGTCGAAGGCGACGATCTCGAAGGGCCTCATCGGTGCAGGGCGTTGAGGTAGTTGTAGACGGTGATGCGGCTGACGCCCATCGCATCGGCGACGTCTTCCACGGCGCGCCGCAGGATGAACGCGCCTCGGTCGTCGAGCAGGCGGATGGCCTTCTGCTTCTCCTCGCGCGACAGGCTGGGCAGCGGGGCTCCCATCTCGCGTTCGACGGATTCGATCAGGCGATCGAGTGCGCCGTGCAGTGGCGCCGGCCGTACCGCCGCGATCACCGTGCCCTCCCACTTCAGCGGCAGGTCGCCCGGCTCGCTGTCGGCGGCGGCCACCAGTGTCGCACCCAGTTGTTCGATGATCGGCTTCACCGCCAGCACCAGCGGATGGCGTGGCAGCTTGTTCACGCGGCTCCCGCCTTGCCGAGGACACGCTCGGCGTGCAGGCTGACGTGAGTGGCACCGTGCGCGAACGCTTCGGCGACGATGGCGCCCGCGACCTGCGACACCAGCGCCGAGCTGACGGTGCACGACGAGCCGAAGGGCCCGAACTCGACGGCCACGCCAAGGGCTTCGGCGGCGGCGATGGCTGCCGTCACGTGAGGACCAGGGTTGCCCTCGTGGAACGGCTCGATCGTGAACTCCAACAGCAGCACGATGCGATGGTAGCGACGGATTCCTCACCCCACGACCGTGCCGCTGTCAGCGGCGGTCGCCGACCGCGGTCAGGACGGCCGACGGCTTCACCGAGCGCCCATCACCCGCTGCAGGTCGGTGCTGCGCGCCATGCAGTCGCTGCCGGCCGCATCGAACGCCTGGTTGAGCTTGTTGAGCGCCGTGCGGAACGAGTTGTTCCAGTCGTTCTCGAACTGGTCGCGTGCCGGGCCGCTCCACGTGGTGCCGCCGAGTGCGGAGGTGACGGTGCTCATCACCTGCTCGATGGACGTGATCTGCTGCTTGAGTGAGCGGCCCAGGGAGGTGAGCTGCTCGGGGACGGCGCCGTAGCTGACGGACATGGTCGGTTCCTTTCGCCGGCCCGCCCAGTGCGCGCCGTCACCTCTACTGGGCATGGCGAGATCGCGACAGCGGCAAAATCAGTCGGCGCGAATCCGCCCGACCAGCAGGGGCAGCAGCAGAGCGAGGTTGTCGGGCACGAATCGCTCGCGGGCGATCAACTCGGTGAGCTCGGCGGCGGTGACCCAGCGCACCTCGGCGATCTCGCCGTCGGTGAACGTGAACGGGCCGTCGTGCACGGCGAGGTAACCGCGACCGATGAGGGCCACCGACTCGTCGGCGAAGCGGCCTTCGCCGAGGTGCTCGAACCGTTCCGCATGCACGCCCAGCTCCTCGGCCAGCTCACGGTGTGCTGCCCGTTGGTAGGTCTCCCCGGCCGCGACCACGCCGCCGGCGGCGATGTCCCACATGCCCGGCCACACGTCCTTGTCGTCGGCGCGGCGGTGCACCAGCAGCCGGCCGTCGGTGCCGACGACGGCGATCGACACCGCCCGGTGCTGCAGGCGCTGCGCCCTCATCTGAGCACGCGTGACCGTGGCGATCACCCGGTCGTCGTCGTCGACGATGTCGACGAGCTCGTGCGCTGCAGATGCGGCCATGCGCTGTTGCCTAGCATGCGCCGCATGGAACTGGACACTCTGCGCGACGAAGCCCGCGAACTGCACGACGAGACCGTGGCGCTGCGCCGCACGCTGCACCGCTGGCCGGAACTGGGCAACGACCTGCCCGTCACGCGCGAGAACGTGCTGGCCGCGCTGGAGGGCCTGCCGCTGCAGTTGACGCTGCACGAGACCACCAGCGGCATCGCCGCCGTGCTCGATGGTGGCAAGCCCGGCCCGACCGTCTTGCTGCGCGGCGACATGGATGCGCTGCCGTTGCACGAGGACACCGACCTCGAGTTCGAGAGCGCCGACGACGGCAAGATGCACGCCTGCGGTCACGACACCCACACCGCCATGCTGGTGGGCGCGGCGAAGCTGCTCAGTGCCCGCCGCGACGAGATCCCCGGCCGTGTGCTGTTCATGTTCCAGCCGGGCGAGGAGGGTGGTGGCGGCGCCGGCCTGATGCTGGAGGAGGGCTTGCTGGCCGTGCCGCACGCGGCCGATGGCAGCGAGTCGCCGGTCACCGGTGCCTACGCGCTGCACATCACCAGCAACCTGCCGACGGGCTGGATCGCCAGCAAAGGCGGTTCGATCATGGCGTCGGCCGATCAGATGCTGATCACCATCGTCGGTCGCGGGGGCCATGCCAGCCAGCCGCACTCCGCGCTCGACCCGATCCCGATCGCCTGCGAGATCGTGCAGGCGCTGCAGACGATGGTGACGCGCACCATCGACGTGTTCGACCCCACCGTGGTCACCGTCGGCCGCATCACCGCCGGCACCACCAACAACATCATCCCCGAGAAGGCCGTCATCGAGGGCACGATCCGTGCCATCAGTGAACGCACCCGGGCGAAGGTTCGCGATGGCATCCGTCGGGTTGCCGAGGGCGTGAGTGCGGCCCACGATGCGCAGGTGATCGTCGAGTTCACCGATGGCTACCCGGTCACGGTCAACAACCCGGGCTCCGCCGACTTCGCGCTCGACGTCGCGGCAGAGGTGGTGGGCAAGCAGGCGACGGTGCGCCTGCCCAACCCGGTGATGGGCGCCGAGGACTTCAGCTACGTGCTCAACCGTGTGCCGGGGGCGATGCTGTTCCTGGGTGGGACGGGTGGCGACCGCAACCCCGCCACCGCCGCACCCAACCACTCCAATCGGGTGATGTTCGACGAGGACGCGATGATCAACGGCGTCGCCGTCTACAGCGCCATGGCCTTGCGTCACCTCGGCGGTCTGCCCGCCTGACGAGCCGTCCGGTGGCGGCAGCACGCCGCGGGCTCAGGTGGTGACGCGGGTGGTGAGGCGCAAGGTGACCAGTTCGAAGGGGCGCAGCGTGAGCGCGACGAACCCGTCGCCCACCTCGAACCCCCGCTGGGGCTCTTCCAGCAGGTTGCACGCGGACGCCCCGGTGATGCGGCGCGCCATTCGAACCGAACACGTCGTGCGGGTTCCGCACGCCTCGTAGAGGCGCACGATCAGGTCGCCGCTGCCGTCGTCGGCGCGCTTGACCGCGCTGACCTGGACGCCGGGGTGATCGACGGTGACGACGGGTGGCGCCGGCTCGGCCGCTGCGCCGCCTTCGAACATGCGGAGCGGGTTGTTCAGCGCCTCCGCCTCGCGCAGCACCTCGTGCAGGCCTGGGCCGTGGGGCAGGATCGCGATCGTCACGCGGTGCTGACCGTGGTCCTGCACGGGGTCGGGGAACTTGGCGGCACGCAGCAGCGAGACGCGGATGCCGCCTTCCTGCACGCTGTGGCCGTAACGGCCATCGTTGAGCACAGCGACACCGAAGCCCGGCTCGGCGAGGTCGACGTAGCGGTGCGCGCACACCTCGAACTTGGCCGCGTCCCACGGGTTGCTGGCGTGGGTGGGCCGCATCACGTGGCCGAACTGGATGTCGCACGCGGCCTCGCGGGCGTGCACGTCGAGCGGCACCATCAACGACAGCAGCTTCTCGTCCTCCTGCCAGTCGATGTCGAGGGTGAGGTCGAGGCGCGCGCTCTGGGCGCGCATGGTCAGGTCCTGCACGATCGACGACCTGCCGAACGTGCGGCGCACGCGGAGAGTCGCCACGAGCGGGCCGGCATCGACGACCTCCACCGACTGCACGCCACCGACCTCGGCACCGAGGCCGCGCGTCCACTGCTCGACGTCCCAGGCATCGTACTCGACGGGGTGGTCGGGTGCCAGTTCCAGCGTGACCGTTCGGCCCACCGGCAGCAGTTCGCGCGCCGACCGCAGATCGATGATCGAGGTGATCGAGCCGTCGAGGTCCCAGTTCACCGCGATCGATCGGTTGGTGAACGAGTGCTCGGTGACGGCGATGTGATCGTCGCAGGCCAGTGGCGCACGGGTGGCGATGCCGAACGCCGGTACCGCGACCAGTGCGGCCACCGTGCCGTCGTGCAGCGCCTGTTCGCCTGCCGCCGCACCGGCACCAACACCCGTACCCAGACCCAGACCCGGACCCGTCAGCACCTCTACTCGCTCCGTTCGTGTCGCGTTCGCGACGACCATTTCCGGTGGTGCGAGCCGCGACATGGCGGCCGCGATCAACAACTCCAGCCGCGCCGCGACCCGCTCGTGCGACGCCTCGCTGTCCTCGTAGACCCAGGTGATCGACGAGCCGGGGATGATGTCGTGGAACTGCTGCAGCAGCACTTCTTTCCACAGCTCGTCGATCTCGTCGGTCACCTCGGCCGGCACGACGTCGGTCGCCGTGGCCCACCACAGCTCGACCTCGCGCAGCAGGCCCTCGCAACGACGGTTGCCGACCTTCGTCTTCGCCTGGCTGGTGAGCGTGCCACGGTGCATCTCGAAGTACAGCTCGCCGTTCCACACGGGCACCGGCGCGCCGGCCGTGATCTCGGCCTCGATGTGGGCGAAGAACTCGTCGGTGGTGCCGGGCGTGAGGCGGGGCGCGCCGTCGAGATCGGCGAAGCGGCGGGTGCGTTCGATCATCTCGCGCGTGGGGCCACCACCACCATTGCCGTGGCCGTAGGGCATCAGCGACCAGTCGCTCCATCCGTGGTCCTTGAAGTTCTTCTCGCTGAACACGAGCTCCTCGCCGACGACGGTGGCGTTGTAGGTGTCGACCGGCGGGAAGTGAGTGAGCACCTGAGTGCCGTCGAGGCCCTGCCACTGGAACGTGCTGTGCGGGAAGCGGTTCTGCTTGTTCCAGCTGAGCTTCTGCGTGACGAACCGATCGCAGCCGCCAGCGGCGAAGATCTGCGGGAGCGAGGCCGGATAGCCGAACACGTCGGGAATCCACACCTCCTTGCAGCGGGCGCCGAAGCGGCTCTCGAAGTAGCGCTGCCCGTACACCATCTGGCGCACCAGGCTCTCGCCGCTGGGCAGGTTCATGTCGGCCTCGACCCACATCGCGCCCACCGGCTGCCACTGGCCTCGCGCCACGCGTTCGGTGATGCGTTCGAACAGGTCCGGGTACTGGCGCTCCATCCAGTCGTACTGAGCGGCCTGCGAGCACACGAAGCGGTACTCGGGGTAGGTGTCCATCATGCGCGTGGCGCTGGCGAACGTGCGGGCGCACTTGCGCACCGTCTCGCGGATGGGCCACAGCCAGGCGCTGTCGATGTGGGCATGACCGACGGCGATCACCTGGTGCGCGCCGTCGCGGGCGTGCATCGTCAGTGCGGGCTGCAACAGTGCGCGTGCGGCCACGGCGGTGCCGGCGACGTGGTACAGATCGAGCGCGTTGAAGGCGGCCTCGATCTCGCGCAACAGCCGCTGACGACGCTTGTCGGTGGGCGCCAGCGCAGTCATCAGACCCAGCAGCACCTCCACGTCGAGCAGCAGGTGGAACACGTTGTCGTCGCGCACGGCGAGCGACGCCTGGCGCAACGAGTAGATCGCTGTGTCGCCTGAAGTCTTCAACGAGCCGAGGTGGCCGTAGCGGGTACCGACCATCGGGAACGCCGGGTTGGCCGCGGCCTCGACCACGATCTCCAACGGACCGGGCGGCGCGTCGGGCAGCGGCAGCCCGGTGCGGCGAGGGTGGATGCCCTGCACGGGCACGCCGAGGCCGTCGGGCCCCGGCGCCCACACCAGCCCTTCGCTCTGGAAACCGGCCGAGTCGGGGTGGAAGCCGAGATCGATGATGGCTTCGAGCTGCGCGCCGGCCCACGCCGCGGGCACGTCGGAGGTGAGGCGGAACCAGGTGGTGCCCCACGGCCGGCTCCACTTGCTGCCGATCTCGAACGGTCGCGCGTCGGCGGCGAGGGCGGCCATCGCCTCGGTGTACGGCACCGGCTCACCGGGTGCGTCCCAGGCTTCCACCTGCATGGGAACACTGGCGGTGTACATCGCCGGCAACACCTTCTCCAGCAGTTCGCGCCGGATGCGTCGCTCCACCAACCCCGAGTCGTCGTGCATGCGGCGAGGTTACGCGTCGAGAACTGCGAGTTCGGCAGCGACGGCAGCTACTCGGCGAGCCAGGATTCCCAGACCTGGCGACGGTCGATCGCGAAGGTGAGGAGGTCGGTGAGATTTGCAGCCACGGGCCGATACCAACTGGGCCCGCCAAGAGGGGTGCGGCAGGGTTCGACAGGCTGCGCGCCAGCACACGGCGGACGATGCGAGCTTCGAGCGTCGGATCATCCGAACGGATGCCGCGATAGCCCCGAAGCACCATCTCGATCGAGCGCATCGGGAGCGACTGGAAGTCGTAGGCGGGATCGCCGAAACCGGCGTCACCCCAGTCGATGAGCTGCACCCTGTCCGACGAATCGATCATCACGTTTGTCGGGCTTCACGTCACCATGAACAAACACTCGCGGCACTTCCGGTGCGATCGAAGAGCTTAGCGACGGCTTCACACCGATGATCACCCAGACACATCGTCGCGCGGAGACGTCACGGGGTCAGTCTTGCGGGTGACTTCCCGTCGCGCTCACCACATTCAGTCGGGGCGGTGGGTCACCTGCTTCGTTTTCTGCAGCGACAACCTTGGTTGCGCGCTGAAGCGTTCACGCGCAACGAAACTTGTCGCTGCAGAAACCGAACATGCACGCCTGGCCGCCGATCTCCCAACGTGCCCGGATCAGCTGGCGCAGCGGATGCAGCGGGTGGCCGACGGCAGGGCGAGCAGGCGCTCCACGCCGATGAAGCCCTTGCAGTACTCGCACACGCCGTAGCCGGGTTCCTCGACGCGGTCGCGGGCCAGCAGCATCGCCTCGCGATCCTCCTTCGCCTGCCGCAGCAGCGCGGCGACCTGTTGCCGTTCGAACGCGATCGTCGTGCCCTCGGGGTCGTGCTCGTCGTCGACGTTCGACTGCACGGCGGCCTCGACGATGTCGTCGAACGCGCTCGTCAGCATCACGATCTGCAGGTCCAGCTGATCCAGCGCTGCGAGCACGTGGCTGCGCAACGCACGGCGATCGCGGCTGGTGAGCATAGGAACGTCGGCCACTCCGACAGCATGGCCCAGCCGGATCGCTATCGTCGCCCCCATGGGCCCCGCTGATCGTCCTTCGTCACCCGAGGTGTGGGCGCGCCTGCGCGAGATCTGCGACCAACTGCCCGACGTCACCGACAAGGTCAGCCACGGTGAGATCGCGTGGTCGGTGGGCACCGGCCGCAAGGCGCGCCAGTTCGCAACCACGTGGGACCACCACCACGACGACCGCAATGCCGTCGTGTTCGCCGCGCCACCGGGCGCGCAGGCGCAGCTGGTCGCGGCCGAGCCCAGCAGGTACTTCGTGCCGCCCTACGTCGGCGGTCGCGGCTGGGTGGGCATGTACCTCGACGTGCCCGACGTCGACTGGGATGCCGTCGAGCTGCACCTCGGCGATGCCCACGCCCACACCCGCGGGTAGCGTCGCCGTGATGGACGAACGGCCGCTGACCGGGGTACGGGTGCTCGACCTGACGCGTGTGTTGGCCGGTCCGCACGCGGCGCGCATGCTGTGCGATCTCGGGGCCGAGGTGATCAAGGTGGAGCCGCCGGAAGGCGACATCACTCGCACCACGTTTCCCCGGGCCAACAGCATCTCCAGCTACTTCGCCCAGCAGAACGTCGGCAAGCGCTGCATCAGCCTCGACCTCGATCACCAGGCGGGGCGCGAGCTGATGCTGCGGCTCGTCGAACACTGCGATGTGCTGATCGAGAACTTCCGGCCGGGCGTGATGGATCGGCTGGGTCTCTCGTGGGAGGTGCTGCGAGCGCGCAACCCGCGCCTGATCTTCGCCAGCGGCAGCGGCTACGGGCAGACCGGGCCGTGGGTGCACCGGCGCGCCTACGCCCCTGTGGTCGGCGCCGAGTCGGGGTTCACCAAGTCGCAGGGCGACGCCCGCGCCGGCGACTACGCGAACGACCCGCACAGCCACGCCGACATGTACACCGCGCTCGAGCTCGGCGCCGCAGTGCTGGCTGCGCTGT
This sequence comes from Ilumatobacteraceae bacterium, assembly GCA_049696035.1. Taxonomy (GTDB): domain Bacteria; phylum Actinomycetota; class Acidimicrobiia; order Acidimicrobiales; family Ilumatobacteraceae; genus UBA668. Next base: position 7,827 of record JBAVTH010000049.1, on the reverse strand, counting down.
ACCAGCGCGAACGCACCGGGCACGGCGACCGCATCGACGTGTCGATGGCGCAGACGATGCTGTACGTCAACGAGCACGCTCACGACGGCCTGTGGACCGATCCGGTACCCGACGGCGTGATCCGCAGCTTCCGTCCCATGGACTATCCCGTGCTCACCGCCGCCAACGGGGAGTCGGTCGTGATCAGCGGTCATCCGGCGGAGAACAAGACGTTCGACTTCTACATGGAGTCCATCGGCCGGCCGGAGCTGTGCGCCGACCCGCGCTTCACCGACACCGCCGCTCGCCTGCACCACCTCGACGACATCCATCGGGTGCTGCACGAATGGGCATCGACGATGCCGAGCGCCGAGGCGATCGAAGATGCGATGTCGCGCAACAAGCTGGCGGTCGGGCGGCTGCGATCGGTGCAGGATGTCTGCGACACCGACTGGGCGCGCGAGCGCGAGGTGGTGGTGGAAGTGCCCGATCGCGGTGAGGGCACGATCCGCATCCCGAACGCGCCGTGGCGGTTCGAGGGCAGCGACGTGCGGGTGGGTGGCGTGCCCCGCTATCGCGGTGAGGACAACCGGCTGGTGCTCTCCGAACTGCTCGGGCTCGACGATGTCACCCTCGACCGGCTGGAGGCGGACGGCGTGCTCACCAGCCGCCTGCCCAAGCGCACGAGCTGAGCGCAGCCGGTGGCACTGCGCTTCCCGATCGAGCCGATGAAGGCAGCGATGGGCTCGTTGCCGCCCTCGTCGCAGGACGACCAGTGGGCCTACGAGATCAAGTGGGACGGTTACCGCACCCTCGCGTTCGTGGACGATGGCACGTTGCGGCTGCAGAGCAGCAAGGGGCTCGACGTCACCGCGAAGTACCCCGAACTGGAGGCCTTCGCCGGCGCGGTGAACGCCTCGTCCGCGATCGTCGACGGCGAGCTGGTCGTGCTCGACGCGAACGGGCGACCCAGCTTCGAGATGCTGCAGCGTCACGAGACCCAGGTCGCGTTCTACGCGTTCGACGTGCTGCAGATCGGCGGCAGCGACACGGTCGAGTTGCCCTACGAACAGCGGCGGTCGCTGCTCGCCTCGCTGATCGAACCGGGCACCAACTGGTTGGTGCCGGCGCACCGCGTGGGCGACGGCGCGGCGCTGTTCGCGGCCACTGCCGAGCGCGGGCTGGAGGGCGTGATGGCCAAGCGGCTCGGCTCGCCGTACCAGGTGGGCCGCCGCTCACCGAACTGGCGCAAGGTGAAGCACCGGGTGCAGGTCGATGTCGTGGTCGGCGGCTTCAGCGAGGGCACCGGATCGCGCTCGGACACGTTCGGCGCGCTGTTGGTGGGTGTGCCGGCCGACGACGGTTCGCTGAGGTTCGCCGGCGGTGTCGGCACCGGTTTCGACCAGGCCATGTTGGAACGACTGACGGCGGAGCTGAAGGCGCGTGTGATGCGAGAGTGCCCGTTCAGCGCGCTGCCACCTCGCTCGTACACCGCCGGCGCCACGTGGGTGCGGCCCGAGTTGCGGGCGCTGGTGGAGATCGCCGAGTTCACCAACGACGGCCTCGTGCGCCACGCCAGCTTCGTCCGGCTGCTGTAGCCCGCTCGCGTAGGCCCGACGCTCTGGTGCAACTTCCGGCGCCACCCGCACGCACGAGGGCCACGGAGGTGATGGCACCTAGAGTGCGGGACCGTGATCAACCGTGACGATGCCCTCGCCCTCGATGCCGCCGATCCGCTGGCCCCCTTCCGCGATCGGTTCCACATCCCCGACGAATCGGTGGTGTACCTCGACGGCAACTCGTTGGGCATGCCGCCCAAGCGCACGCTCGAGCGTCTCACCGAGGTCTGCCGCGACGACTGGGCCACCGGCCTCATCCGCAGCTGGGACCATTGGCTCGACATGCCGCAGCGTGTGGGCGATGTGCTGGCACCGCTGATCGGCGCCGGGCCCGGTGAGGTGGTGTTGCACGACAACACCACGCTCAACGTGTACCAGGCCGTGCACGCAGCCATCGGCCTGCGCCCCGGCCGCACCGTGATCGCGATCAGCGCCGACGACTTCCCGACCGACCGGTACGTGGTCGACGGCATTGCCGACGCGCTCGGATTCACCGTGCGCCACGGCTTCGATCAGCTGGACGATGTCGCGGTGATGGTGCGATCCGTCATCGACTATCGCACCGCCGAGCTGGTCGACGTCGCGGCCGAGACAGCGCGTGCTCACGCGGCCGGCGCGATGGTGGTGTGGGACCTGTCGCACGCGGTCGGTGCGATCGACATCGACCTGCACGCCTGCGGCGTGCAGCTGGCCATCGGCTGCAGCTACAAGTTCCTCAACGGCGGCCCCGGCGCGCCCGCGTGGACCTACGTCGCGCGAGAACTGCATCACACGATCCGCCAACCGATCTGGGGTTGGTACGCGAACGAGGACATGTTCGCGATGGGCCCGACGTTCCGGCCTCGGCCGGACATCGCCCGCATGATGCTCGGCACGCCGTCGATCCTCGCCTTGGCCGCGGCCGAGGTGGGCATCGCCCTGTCGGCCGAAGCCGGCATGCCCGCGATCCACGCCAAGGGTTCGGCGCTCACGGGGTTCGCCATCGACCTCTGCGACCAGTACGGCCTGGCCACGCCCACACCTCGCGACCCGGCCCGCCGCGGCAACCATGTCGCAGTGGAGCACGCCGACGCCAAGGCCATCGTGCGCGAGCTCACCGCCCGTGGCGTGATCTTCGACTTCCGTGAGCCGAACATCATCCGCGCCGGCTGCTCGCCGCTGACGACTCGCTTCGTCGACGTCTACGACGGCCTGGCCGCCGTCGCTGCACTCCGCTGACCGCGCGCTGAACCACCCCGACAAGACACCGCGCGTCATCCGTCGACGATGATCGCTGCGGTCGGGCGATGACGTGAACGAACTTCGAGCCAGCCGCCGCCCCCACCGTCCACTTACACTGCGCCGTCGGGGGTGGTGCACGTGAGTGACCAGCAGGATCAGTACGACGCGGTGATCGTGGGTGCGGGCTTCGCCGGCATGTACATGCTGCACACGCTGCGCGAGCACGGCTTCCGCGCGCAGGTGTTCGAGGTGGCCGACGACGTGGGCGGCACCTGGTACTGGAACCGCTACCCCGGTGCCCGCTGCGACGTGGACAGCCTGGAGTACAGCTACTCGTTCAGCCCCGAACTGGAGCAGGAGTGGGAGTGGACCGAGCGGTACGCGGCGCAACCGGAGATCCTGCGCTACGCGCAGCACGTCGCCGACCGCTTCGACCTGCGCCGCGACATCCGCTTCGGGACCCGCGTGCTGTCCGCCGACTTCGACGACGCCACGACCGGGTGGACCGTCGTCACGCGCGGCGCGGATGGCACCGAGCGGGTCAGCCGCAGCCAGTTCCTGATCATGGCGGTCGGCTGCCTGAGCAGCACCAACCTGCCCGAGTTCCCCGGGCGCGACTCGTTCACGGGCGACAGCTACCACACCGGCACCTGGCCGCACGACGGCGTCGACTTCACGGGCAAGCGGGTGGCGGTCATCGGCACCGGTTCGTCGGCGATCCAGTCGATTCCCGTCATCGCACAGCAGGCAGCGCACCTCACGGTCCTCCAGCGCACGCCCACCTACACCGTGCCGGCGAACAACAGGCCGCTGACCGCCGGAGAGATCGCCGCGGTGAAGGCCGACTACCGCGCGCTGCGCGCCGCCAACCGGCAGATGAGCGGCGGCTTCGGCGCGCCGTATGAGCGTGGCGACATCAGCGCGCTCGCGGTGGACGCCGAGACCCGCACGGCCGAGTACGCCAAGCGGTGGGACATCGGCGGGTTCACCTTCCTCGGCGGGTTCAACGACCTGATCCTCAACTCGGAGTCGAACGAGACCGCGGCCGAGTTCGTGCGGCACAGGATCGCCGAGACCGTGCGCGACCCCGCGACGGCGGCACTGCTGACGCCCACCCATGTGATCGGCTGCAAGCGGCTGTGCTTCGACACCGGCTACTACGAGACGTTCAACCGGCCCAACGTCTCGCTGGTCGATGTCAGCCAGGCACCGATCGAGATCACGCCGACCGGGGTCCGCACCGGTGAGCGCGAGTTCGCGGTCGACGCGATCGTCTACGCCACCGGCTTCGACGCGATGACGGGCAGCCTGCTGAAGATCAACGCCAGCGGTCCGGAGCTGTCGCTGCAGGAAGCGTGGGCCGCCGGGCCCCGCACGTACCTGGGGTTGTCCGTGCACGGGCTACCGAACATGTTCACCATCAGCGGCCCGGGAAGCCCGTCGGTGCTGACGAACATGATGACGTCGATCGAGCAGCACGTGGAATGGATCCGCGACTGCCTGGTCGCGCTGCGCGCGCAAGGTCTGCAGCGCATCGAGGCGACGGAGGCCGCGCAGGATGCTTGGGTCGAGTACGTGAACGCCGTGGCGAACATGACCCTGTTCCCCTCGTGCAACTCGTGGTACCTGGGGGCGAACGTGCCGGGCAAGACGCGGGTGTTCATGCCCCTGCCCGGCTTCCCGCCCTATGCCGAGCAGTGTGCCGCCGTGGCGGCGAACGGCTACGAGGGCTTCGTGCTGTCGTAGTCGGGCGGCTGGGACGTCAGACGGACAGCTCGGGGCGGGCGCGGAACTCGGCGAGGCACTCGGGGTTGGCCAAGGCTTCGGTGTTGCGCACCTCACGGCCGTTCACCACGTCGGCCACGGCCAGCTCGCTGATCTTGTTGCTGCGCGTGCGGGGTACGTCGGTGACCCGCACGATGCGAGCGGGCACGTGGCGCGGCGAGGCGTTGGCCCGCAGCCGTGAGCGGATCTGCGCCTCCAGGGCATCGGTCAGCAGCATGCCCTCCACCAGGCGCACGAACAGCACGATGCGCGTGTCGTCGTCCCACTCCTGGCCGACGGCGACGGCCTCGACCACGCCGGGGATGTGCTCGACCTGGGCGTAGATCTCGGCGGTGCCGATGCGTACTCCACCGGCGTTGAGCGTTGCATCGCTGCGGCCGTGGATGACCATCCCGCCGCGCGGCGTCCACGAGGCGAAGTCGCCATGCGCCCACACGCCGGGGAACCGCTCGAAGTAGGCGGCGGCGAACTTCGATCCCGCCTCGTCGTCACCCCAGAAGCCCACCGGCACGCTGGGGAACGGGGCGGTGCACACCAGCTCGCCCTTGTGGTCCGGCTCGGTGACCGGTTGGCCCTCCGCCGAGTAGACCTCCACCGCCATGCCGAGCGCGGGGCCCTGGATCTCACCCGCGTACACCGGCCGGGTGGGGTCGCCCCCCACGAAGCAGCCGCACAGGTCGGTGCCGCCGCTGATCGAGGCGAGATGCACGTCGGGCTTCATCGCCTCGTACACCCACCGGAAGCCCTCTTCGCTGAGCGGTGAACCGGTGCTGCACACCGTGCGGAGTGCCGACAGGTCGTGGCTGTCCACCGGCCTGACGCCGGCCTTGTGCACGGAGTCGATGTACTTCGCGGAGACGCCCAGCAGGGTGAGGCGCTCGCGCTCGGCGATGTCGAACAGCACCGCCGCGCTCGGGTGGGCCGGGTTGCCGTCGAACAGCACGGCCGTGGCCCCCGAGGCGAGCACGCTGACCAGCCAGTTCCACATCATCCAGCCGCACGTGGTGAAGTACAGCACCCGGTCGCCGGCGTGGATGTCGCAGTGCAGCTGCTGCTCCTTGAGGTGCATGAGCAGCACGCCCAGGGCCCGGTGGGTGATGCACTTCGGCTTCCCGGTGGTGCCGCTGGAGTAGAGGATGTACACGGGGTGGTCGCCGGGCAGGCGGGTGTAGGCGGGTGAGGCGCCGGCGTGTGCGCCGACGTACTCCGCCCAGGCGACCCCACCGGCGATGGCACCGACCTCGGGGGCGTCGGCGAGCACGCCCACCACGACGGTCCGCTGCACCGACGGCAGCCGCGAGGCGACCTCGGCGATGCGGTCGAGGCAGCTGAACTCCTTGCCGCCGTAGCGGTAGCCGTCGGCGGCGACCAGCACGGTGGGCTGCGTCTGCCCGAATCGGTCGACGACCCCGTCGACACCGAAGTCGCTGGAGGTGGAGGTGAACGTGGCGCCGATCGCGTTGGCCGCGAGGAAGGTGATGATGGTCTCGGCGACGTGCGGCATGTACGCCCCGACCCGATCGCCGGGCAGCACTCCGTCGGCGAGGAACGCGGCGGCCAGTGCGGCCACCTCGGCGCGCAGCTGCGCCCACGTGTACGACCGACGTTCGCCGTGTTCGGTGAGCGCGACGATGGCCTCCTCGCCGGCGCCCTCACGGTGGGCGAGCGCGTTCTCCGCGTAGGACACCGACGAGTGGGGGAAGAAGCGGGCGTTGCGGACCGAGCCGTCCGCCGGGTCGAAGGCGACCGGGCCCGGGTCGCCGACGACATCGCCGTACGCCCACAGCTGCTGCCAGAACGCGGCCGGATCGGCCACCGACCAGGCGTGCAGCGCAACGGAATCGACGACCTCGGCGTGGGTGGCGGCCACCGCTGAACGGAACTCCTCCATGCGCGTGGCGGCGATGCGCTCGGCGGTCGGCGTCCACAACGGTTGCATCTGGTTCCCTTCGCGAATCAGCCGTTGGTCGGCCGGCGCTGGCATCCTACGATCGGTGTCGCGCCGCTGCCGAACGGCGGCACCCCGACAGGAGCACCCATGGATCTCGCACTCAACGGCCGGCGCGCCCTCGTCACGGGCGCGTCCAGCGGCCTCGGCCTGGGCTGCGCTCAGGCGCTGGCCGCCGAAGGCGCGCAGGTCACGCTCGTTGCCCGCAGCGCAGAGCGACTGGCCGCCGCCGCTGCCACCATCCCCACGCCGGTGCACACGCTCGCCGCCGACCTCGGCGAGCTGGGTGGCATCCCCGAGGTGGTGGCGGCCGCCGAAGCGCTGATGGGTGGCATCGACATCGTGATCGTCAACGCCGGCGGACCGCCGGCCGGCAACTTCGCGACCACGCCCTTCGAGCGCTACGAACCCGCCCTGCGGCTGAACCTGCTCTCGGGCGTGGCGCTGTGCGAGGCAGCGCTGCCCGGCATGCGGCAGCGCAAGTGGGGGCGCATCGTGGCCATCACGTCCACGTCGGTGCGCGAGCCGATGGGCAACCTGATCCTGTCCAACACCGCTCGGGCGGGCTTCACCGCGTTCCTGAAGACGGTCGCCACCGAGGTCGCGGCCGATGGTGTCACGGTGAACTCGCTGCAGCCCGGGCTGCACAACACCGCTCGCCTCGCCGGCCTCTACGGAGGCGACATCGCTGCCGCGGCTGCCGGCGTGCCGGCGCAGACGCTGGGCGACCCGGCAGACTTCGGGCGCATCGCCGCGTTCTTGTGCAGCGACTCGGCCAAGTACGTCACCGGCGCGTCGATCCCGGTGGACGGTGGTGCGCTGAAGGGCCTGCAGTAGCTCAGGCGCGACGCGAGCGTGGGCCCACGTGGGCGACCCGGCTCGGCACCGGATGCCCCACCATGCGCTCCACCATCAGCGCGGCCTCGATGAGCGCATCGATGCCGATGCCGGTGTGCACGCCGAGGTCGTCGCACAGTGCGACCACCTCCTCGGTGGCCACGTTGCCGGCCGCACCGGCGGCGAAGGGCGAGCCGCCGAGCCCGCCGACCGATGTGTCGAAGCGGACGACGCCCGCTCGCAGCCCGGCGTAGAGGTTCACCAGCCCCGTGCCGCGGGTTTCGTGCAGGTGCAGGCCGACACCGGCGCCGGTGAGCGCGAGCACGTCGTCGAGGCGTCGTGGCGTGGCCATGCCGGTGGTGTCGGCGAGCGTGATCGCGGCCGCTCCACTGGCGCGCAGGCGTTCGGCCAGCAGGGCGATGTCGGCAGGCTTGGCGT